>CALUNI010000024.1 GCA_944321905.1 uncultured Muribaculaceae bacterium
GTCGGTTATGGCGTATTCTGCGCCTGCACCCAGGTTTGCTCCGAAACGAGTATCGGAATCTTTCCAACCCTCGTGGTCCCAGTTTGATACAAACAGACCGGCCAACGGATATACGTTAAAGCTGTCGGCTACGTCGAACACGTAGTGCAGGTTAAGATCTACGTCCCATGTTGCCATGTCGTCTTGGCGGAAATAGTAATTGAACGACGGCTCAAGGCGCAGCTCGTCGGTGAAGCCTATCTGCACCCTTGCACCGAGACCTATTTGATTCCAGCATGAACCGTGGTCTAATTGAACGCCGACTGCGATGTCGCCGCTATCGGCCCGCGCAATGCAAAATGCGCTCACTACACACATAAGGGATAATAAAAATTTCTTCATAATACTATTAAGTTTATGGTTAGTATAAATTCTAACTCAAAGTTAGTGAAAAAAACGACATTTCAACAAGTGTTACCATAATTTCTCCTTTTTGGAACATGTTATCGGTCATATTTGCCTTTGAGAGAAGTCGGCAGTTTCCTCTATCTTGCTGTTTTTTGCAAGCTCGGGGTGCTTTGGTTCTATGCCTTGAGCCTTGGCATGGCGGGCTTTTTTGATTTGCTGCTTCATCTTTTCCTCGTCGAATCCCTGCCCGTACACGCCGTTTACGTTGGCTTGCGTGACAAAGGCATGTGGGTCGATGGCTTTTATTATCCTAAAGATGGAGACGGCCTCAATCTTGCGGCACATCACGAGCAGCATTTTCACGTCGTGCTTGGTGTACCACCCGGTGCCGTGCAACAGCGTGCAGCCACGGTGTGCTTCCCCAATGATGGCATCGGCTATTTCCGACCATTTTTCCGAGAATATGGTGAATTGCACTGCTTGGCGGTTGGTGTTTATCACATAGTCGCACACCGACGTTATCACAAGCAGAATCACGTATCCGTATATGATTTTATCGATGCTGTGGAACAGCAGGTATGAACTTGATATGATGCATACATCGACATACAGCATGGTGCGCCCGATGGTTACGTTGCTCGACTTCGACACCATCGCGGCTACGATATCGGTGCCACCGGTGCTGCCGTTGTGGACGAATGCCAGTCCCACTCCCATGCCGCACAGCAGTCCGCCAAGCAGCACGTTCATGAACGCCTGCTGTTCCACAAACGGGGCCGTGAAAAATGGCTGCATGATTCCGAGCAACAAGCTCAGAACCGTGATGCCGAAGACGGTGCGTATGACAAACGTCTTGCCTACTATGCGCCACGCGCAGGCAAGCAGTATGAGGTTGAGAACGAAATTGGAAATGGCAACCGGGACCCCAAACTTGAAGTATATGAGAGCCGACACACCCGGCATGCCGCCTATTACTACTTCTTCGGGCAATATAAATGCAGTGTAACCGAATGCATACATTGCAAGCCCAACGATTATCATGATATAATCTTTAAGGCTGCCTAAAATTTCTTTCTTAAATTTCGACATAAGGCCTATATGTATTTCGTGTTGCGAATATACACAATAGCTGCGGAATAATCATGTATAAAACAAAAAAATCATAAAAAATCATCACGCCGCCTCGCTGCATAAATCTTGGCAGTTCTTGTGTGCCGGCAAAAATCAGGCAAGCCGGGCACGTGAAGCGATGCTTGTGCCCGGCTTGCCGCGTGTGACTGGCAGAGGTCTTATTTAATCTGATATGGTTCTTGCGAATATACCGCCTGATCGACGTTACGGTTCTTGATGCACACTCGGGCAAACAGGAAGCGTTGGTTTTTCAGCTCGTTCTTCAAGTCGAGCGTCAATGTCACCGCGCCCACGTTGCCCGGAGAAGTCGTCGAGGCGACATATGTCTGGCGGTCAACGAATCGGGTAGAATTGACGTATAGCCCGATTTGCTCAAGATTTGCGTTTTCGCTTATTTGCTCGACGGTGAAAGTTGCCGTCAGCACACTGTCGGCACTAAGCGTGTAGTTCAAGTCGTCAATCATGAAATATGGAACTACCGGATAGTTTACCGTCATGTTGCCGTTAACGTGGTCGATGTAAACAGTGTCGTGCCGGTTCTCCCACGGGCCCAGGCCATCCTGTGCCACTATTCTCACGGGGTATTTGCCATATACGTAGGTCGAGAACTTGCCATCCTGTCCCACATATACCGTCTGTGCGGCTTCGAGGCCGTAGCCGCGTTCCCACAGTTCGATTTTCATTGCATTGTTTGTACCCATCAATCCGAGCGGTTGGTCTTCATATACGATGTATCCGCTGATTTGGCAGGCCGGGGCGTCCACGTTATCGACCTCGCAGCTTGTGGCCAAGGTAAGCAGCGGCAATGTGGCGGCTAATATTAATAAGATTTTCTTCATTTCGAGCTTTAATTATAAGGGTTCTGTATTAATTTAGGATTACTTGCAAGCCAACTGTCGTCGAAGGCGCAATAATAGTTGAGCAACTGGAACGTGCGTGGACGCAGCATGATGGGCGACTTGCCGCGCACATAAGTCCATTTGCCGTTTTCGGGGCGGCGCGAGTCTTTTACCTTGTAGGGGTAGAGGGTGTAGTGTTCAGAGTCTTCGCTCACTCCGTCCCACACTATGTGTGCCCTGCGCCAACGCTTCAAGTCCCACCAACGGTGGCCTTCGAGAACGAATTCCACGCGGCGTTCCTGCTCGATGTCGAGCAATGTCATCGAAGTCAGGTCGCCAAGCCCGGCTCGCTCGCGTATCATGTTGATGTAATGCAGCGCGGTATCTTCGTCGCCCAGCTCAAGCGCGGCTTCCGAGGCTATGAGCAAGACCTCGGCATAGCGGAAGCGCACATACCATATCTCGCTGCCGTGCGACGGGTTCATGGCGTTTGTGCGGTCTTCGTCCAAGAATTTGCGGAAGCAGAAACCTGTCTTGTTGGTACTCCAGTCCGACGTGTTGCGAGGCCCGTTTATCGAGGTTATCACATCACCGTCTTGGTCGGTGCTGCCATTCCCGCCTGTGCGTTCGCGCCACCGGTTGCGTTGGTAGTAGTACTGGCCTGCCTGGAATTCGATGACGGTCCCCGCAAATTCGTCGCCGTTACAAATGATCGTACCTTTCATGCGCGGATCCTTGTTGTCGAATATCTCCGACGGCGTGTCGTAGAAGATGGGGTCTCCGTTTTCGTCGCAGTCTTTTATGCGGCCGTCGCGGTTGTCGAGATACTCGTAGTCGTCAACAAGATTCAGCAGCGGGGTGGTATTGTTGCCTCCGCTGTTGTAAGAAAGCACCGACGGGCAGTTGGCATGGCTCCAACTTTGCGTGTGGTCGGGGTATATGTAGTCTTTCGCCCACATCACTTCGGGATTGTCGGTTTTAGAGGCCGTGGCCATGTAGAAGTTATGAGCCTTGTCGGCCTCAAGGTCGTAGAGGCGGTATCGTCCCGACTTGATTATGGTGTCGGCAGTCTGGTATGCTATGCGGTAATAGCGTTCGGCTTGTTCGGCCGGTATGCCCACTTCGCCACCGTCGGTATGCAACTCAGGAGTGACCAGATTGTTGTATTTGGCAAGAGATGCGGCATATATTGCGGCACGAGCCTTTAACGCGAGTGCTACCCACGAAATGGCACGGGAACAATTGGTGTTGCTTGCCGGATCGTCGGGGAGATACTTGGCTGCAAAGTCGCATTCCGAGATTATGTAGTCGTAGGTAGCTGCCTCCGACGAGCGAGCCAACTGGTACTCTTCGACCGGGCGGCCGGTCTCGTATGAATATATCTCGTCGCCCACGATTGGCACGCCGCCAAGGCTGCGGGCCATGTTGAAGTAGGTCCAGGCGCGCAAGAAGCGCACTTCGGCCTCGTATTGCAGCTTTTCTTCATCATCGAGCACGGTGGTCTTTCTCACGCTCTCCAAGAACTGGTTAAAGTTGCGGATGAGCGTGTAGTCATATACCCGCCACTGGGTGGTGCTGTAGGTAGTGGTGGTGTTTGGGTCTCCGCCGTTGCCGCCGTAGCAAGCCTCGTCGAGGAGTCCGAAGTCGGGTTGGTTCTCAAAATTTGCGCCCCAGTTGATTCGCCCGTAGAAATTGGCAAGTACCGAGCCAATCATCTCCTTGTCGGAGAATATGGTTTCGTCGTCAAAAATGGTGTCGGGCTGTTGGTCAAGGAAATCGTTGCACGAAGTCAATGCCAGTAGCGCAATCGGCAATAGTAATATATTTTGTATTTTCATTTTATTGTGAGCAGTTTTAGAATGTGACATTTACACCGAGTGTTATGACTCTGTTGGTAGGATAGGCAAATCCGGCTCCCTGGCATATTTCGGGATCCATGCCGCGTGAATGCACGTTGTCAATCGAGAACAAGTTTTGCATGAGCGTGTAAACCCTCAGCTTGCTTATGTGGGCAGGCTTGGTCCATTTTTGCGGGAATGTGTAGCCTATCTCAAGGTTTCGCAACTTCAGGTATCTGACGTTTGTCATCCAGAACGAGCTTGCCCAGTAATTGGAGTGGGTGGTGTTGCCTTCGAGTGCGGTAGGGAACGTGCCGGGGATAAGTTCGCTGTCGGGGTTGGTGATGTCGGACAAGTGCCACATGTCTTCGAGGTAGTATTGCGGCGAGTTGCCTTCACCCCAGAACGGCGTGCGCTGTTCGTAATTAAACCATAGCGACTGCTTGGCCGCTCCCGAGAAGTCGGCAGTGAAGTCTATGCCTTTCCATTCAAATCCGAGGGTGAAGCCGAAACTCAAGATAGGAGTGTTGGCCGATTCGTAACTTTGATATGCGACGGCTTCCTGGTCTTCCCCGGTTATCATGCCGTCGTTGTTAAGGTCGGCGTAAATCAAGTCGCCCGGACGCAGCGTGGTATTGCCTCGGCCGTCGATATCGACAGGATAGTTGGCTATTTGTTCCCACGACTGGAACTGGCCGATGTAGCGGTAGGCCCATCCGGCACCAGCCACACGTTCGTTGGTCGAATATACGTAATAATCACGCGAGTTGGTGAAGCGCGGCTTGTATTGGTGCCAGTTGTAGCTGCGCGACAGTGTGAAGTTTCCTCCTACCCGGTATGAGAAGTCTCCCACCTTGTCTTGCCACGAGAGCATGCCGTCGATGCCTTTCTGCAAGTCGGAATTGAGGTTTTCGTTGGGAAGGGTGAAACCTATTTCTGTGGGAAGTACCACGTCGTACCGCGCTGCCGGCCAACCGGTGCGCAGGCGGCGGAACAGGTCTAACGAGCCGGTCAGTCGATTATTCAGCAACCCGATGTCGAACCCCACATCGGCAACCTTGGACTTCATCCACGACAGGTTGGTGACAGGCAGCGACCTTACCGCGCTGCCCAGTACCCATGCGCCGTTAAGCACTGCGCCGCCGCTACCGTAGTTGTAGCCGCTCAGGTAATCAAAGTTGCCGTATCCCGACACATTGTCGTCGCCCATTACGCCATACGATGCGCGTATCTTCAGGTCTGAAACGATTCTTTTCAAGTCCTCGTTCCAGAATGCCTCTTGCGATATGCGCCAGCCTCCCGACACCGACGGGAAGAAGCCCCAGCGGTGGTTTGGCGGGAATTTCCAAGAGCCGTCGTAGCGAGCTGCGAATTCAAACAGGTAGCGCGACGCATAGTCGTAGTTGAAGCGTCCCATGATGCCTATGCGGGTCTGGGTGTTGTCGCCGGTGTCGCTAAACGAGCGCAACGTGTCGAAGTAGAACAGGTTCAGCGAGTTGGCAAGAGGGTTTGAGCTTACCGTGAATCCCGGTGATTTGTATTTGTAGGATTCGGCACCGGCAAAAATCGAGAAATTGTGCAACTTGTCGATATTGAACTCGTAGCTTGCGCTGATTTGGGCGTTTATGTTCTCTATGTTTGTTATCGTCCGGTCTTTCCAACGCGACGTGATGTCGTTGGAGACTGCGTAGGTGTCGGTGTTGGGATTGTAGGACCACAGTTGGAAACTGTTTTCCTGGTTGTCGTAGCGACGAGTGGCAAAGTAATAAGAAAACAAGCCTTTTATTTTCAAGTTCTTTATTACTTCCCACTCGGCGTTGAAGTTGGCTTGAAGCACTTTCCAACGGTCTTTTTGCCATCCTGTTTTGCCCATCAAGGCAAAGTTGGTGTAAACGGCCGACGATGTAAGTTGCGGGTACAGCGGGTTGTTGTTGGCATAAGGGCCTGTGACGGGGTCGTTGCGGTAATTGGCAAACAGGGCCGACCAGTAATCGTCGTTTCCGTCGTTGTTTGACACGGCGGCATGGTCGGTGTTCTCGATGCGCCCGTTAATCTGTGCGCCGATTTTGAAATTGTCGGTTATGTTGGCATTGACATTCACTTGAATGTTTGTCCGTTCAAAATTGCCGAAATTGTTGACTATAGATTCCTGGTTGAGGCGGCTGACCGAGAAATAGTAATTAATGCGGTCGGAACCACCTTGTGTGCTTGCGCTCAGGTAATACTGTGGGGCGGTGGTGAAGATGTAGTCATACCAGTCAAATCCTTGCAGCGTGCCGTTGCGGTAGTTTTGCAGGTCTTCGTATGAGAATCGCCCCGTAGTCCCCTTGATGGTTGCCGATTGCACGAGTGCCTCGACCCACGTAGATGCGTCGGCAGGCTTCGGGAAACGGAGCATCTGCTGCCATCCATAGTATGCGTTGATGTTTACCTGGTTAGGCGTGTTGCGCTTGCCACTTTTGGTGGTCACCACGACTACGCCGTTTGCGGCCTTTACGCCATAGATTGCGGCAGATGCGTCTTTCAGCACCGATATGCTTTCGATATCGTTGAAGTCGATTTGGTTGAATTGCCCTTCATCCACTTGCACGCCGTCAACCACATAGAGCGGAGTACCCATGTTGCGGATGTTGAGCGTGGTGGTTGCGCCGGGTCGCCCGTCGGTCTGTCGGGCATTTATGCCGGCAACCTTTCCGACAAGTGCTCCCGAGGTGTTGACTGCCGCCGAGCGTTCAAGGTCGGTAGAGCCTACGGTGGAAATGGCATTCGTAAGCGTTTCGCGCTTCTGTGTGCCGTAGCCTACCACCACCACGTCGCTCAGTGCCAACGCGCTTTCTTCGAGAGCGAAGTCGATGTTCCCGCCCCCTTGTGCCGGTTTTGATGCATTCTTGTATCCCACATACGACACGTCGATTTGCGAATTGGCATATTGGCCTGGCAGGGAGAGATGATACCGGCCGTCGGCATCGGTTGCCACATAAATGTTGGCATCGGCTATGCCCACGGTCGCTCCTATCAGTGGAATGCCGTTTTCATCGGTAACGGTTCCCTCTACCTTTATCGGAGTATTGCTTGCGGGGCGTTGCGAGTCGGCTGCCAAGTAGATGCGGTTTCCTTTTATTGCGTATTTTAATTGCATCCCTTTCAAAAGTTGCTTTAGAATGTCGTCGATACCGCCTTTTTCGACACTGATATTTACAATGCTTTTTTCATTGATAATCTCCGATTCGTAAACAAACGAATAGGGCGTTTTCTCCTCTATCACTTTGGTCGCAGCCTTGAAAGTGACGTTATGAAGGTCGATGTCGTAGTTCCCGGCTGCCGAGGCTTCGATAGAGACGAAGCTTGACAGCATCAATGCCAGCAGCCATAGCAGGTGGCACGGCCTTTGGCGCGATAACCCTTTGGGGCGTCTCGGTTTAGAAGTTTTGTTTTCCATATCGTCAATGGTGAAAGTTAAAAAAGCTCTTGTTGCAAGAGGTAGTTATGAAATGTTTTTATGTTGATAATTGAATAGGAAATGTGCGAGCCTGGGGTATCTATTGAAATACAATGGTGTCGTTGCGCTCTACGCACGACAGTCCCGACATGTTGCTCACTATGCGTATAAATTCTTTTAGGCTTTCGCCTTGGTAGAATGTCACGTTGTACTTTGTTTCAAGGGCTTTGATGTCGGAGCAAGAGAAGGTTACGTTGTAAACGTTTTTCATTTGCCAAAGTATGTCGTGCAGTGGTATTCCGTCAAATTCATACCGGCTGTCGATCCAGTCGATTGCGTCGTCGGGGTTTTCGGGGCGTTTTACTTCGATGGTGTTTTCTGCGTGATTGTAAATGATTTGCTCTCCCGGTCGCATTACTATGCTTTTGTTGCCTTCTGACAGGTTGAAGATTATTCTCCCTTCGAGCAGCGTTGTTTCTATTACGTTGTCGGCAGGGTAGGAATTTATATTGAACCGAGTGCCGGTGACCAATATGTTTTGCTTGTCCGATTCTACTATGAAAGGCCTGTCGGCATTGCTCGCCACTTCAAAGTAGCCTTCGCCCGAAAGGCTTACTTTGCGGGATGACTCAGTGTTGTAGGCTATCGGGTCGTAGCTTAGTTGCGAGTATGGTGCCAGTTTTATGATGCTGCCGTCGGGCAGTGCCACCGATGCAATCGAGTTGCCGGTGGAGAAGTTGGTGCGTGGAGCCTCGCAGCAACGGTTCATTGCACTTAGCAATTCTTCATAATGCGCCAGTCCGAGTGAAAAGACTGCTATTATCAACGATGCTGCCGCAGCCGATACCGCAAGGACGAAGCGCCGCCGTCTGCCCGAAGTTATTTTGCGCCTTAGCTTGAGCCATCCGTCATCGGTGTCGTATGAGTAGGAACGCAGGTCGTTTATTGCTTTCAGCCCGAGAAAGTGCCGGCGATTTTCTTCGTCCTCTTCCAACCATTGCATTAGTTGGTGCATCTCCTCGTGTGAAAGAGTTCGCTCAAAATAGCCTACTATCAATTCTTCGGTTGACTTGTACATTATCAATATCGATTGGTTTACTCGAATAACGGCTATGGCATTTTTTTTACTCACTGTTGCGCGACTGCGTGTCGCGCGGGGTTCACTCCTTTGCTATCGATAAGATTTTGCGTATCGACACCAATGCCCGGTAAATGTTGTTTTCGACGGTGCGCTGCGACAGTGACAACATGTCGGCGATAGATTTGGAGTTCATTCCCTTTACGTAGTACAACTTGAATATCAGCCTGCGTTTCTCGGGGAGCAATTCTATTATGTTGCCCACTTTCTTTAGCATGTCGGCGAATTCTTCTTCATGGTTTTCTTCGTCGCACATTTCGTCAAGCCCGATTTCGGCATATTTTTTTGCCCTGAAATCGCTTAGGCATGCCTCGTGCCGCAGATAGTCGATGCACGAGTTGCGGACGGTTACGTAGAAAATCTTTATCAATTCATTGTCGGTGTATTGCAGCAGCCGTTTCCCGTAGAATTTTAGGAACGTTTCTTGCACGATGTCTTCGGCCGAAGATGCATCTACGAATCTCCGGGCGTAACTTATCAAGGCTGTCGCATATCTTAAGTAGAAATGTTTACATCGTTCTTCGAGTACCGACATGATAATATTCAGTGGAAAAGAGAGTGTGTTTAATGTATGTGATTGAAGATGATTCCGTGCGGTTACTGAAAAGGCAGGAGCCCAAACCTACTTGGATGCAGATTTATGGCTGCCTGCCATTTTGGTTAAGTCAATCCTCCCCTTATTTCACCACGACTTTGCTCGTTTTGCTGTAGTTGCCGTTTTCGGTGACAACGAGGTATAGCCCCTTGGCAAGGCGTGACACGTCGATGGTTGTCGTCGGGCCGACGGCTTGTCCGCCTGTCATGGTGATGCCTGCAAGATTTACTATGCGGTAATTCATATTGTCGCATCCCTTAAGGCTGATGCATATTTCGTTGCCGCTTGTGGTCACAGTAGCTTCGGTTTCGTCGATTGAGGTATCGGCTATGCTGCTCGACGCGCCGATTCTCATGCTTGCCAATTGCGACGGCATGCCACCTTCGCTCTTTGCAAACACATTGAGCACTTCGCCTTCCATCACGCTCAGCTC
This sequence comes from uncultured Muribaculaceae bacterium, assembly GCA_944321905.1. Classification (GTDB taxonomy): domain Bacteria; phylum Bacteroidota; class Bacteroidia; order Bacteroidales; family Muribaculaceae; genus Avimuribaculum. The sequence goes on from CALUNI010000024.1 coordinate 9,801, forward strand.
GGGCCATGTAGCAGTCCAAGTACCGTTGTCGAGGGTGTATTCCACATCCATGATACCGCCTGTGGTGCTGCAGAACATGTACAACTCGTCAACGTCGCCCGTGTAAGTGCCGCTCGCTCCGTCAACCGTGGCCTCGGTGATGACTACCGGCGCGGCCTGGTTGGTGAAGTATGGATAGCCGTTAGCCGGTATCACCCATTTGCTTGCATCGTTGAATGTCATCATGCCCGATGTCATCTCTTCGGGGAGCAGCCCCTTTGCGTCATATGTTGCCTCGTCGTTGCCTTCTCCCATGTTCATCGATGCGCCATCGGTGTTGTAATAGCAGTTTGCGACAACGAGTGTCGGCCAGTTGCGTCCGCAAATGCCGCCAATGCTGCCTTCGCCCGATATCTGTCCTGCAAAGTAGCAGCTGGTGATGCTCTGGTATGCCGTGCCTACAATGCCACCCGACCACACTTGGTCGCCACCGGTTGCAGTGAGCGATCCCATTGCGTAGCAGTTTTGTATCTTGCCGTCGATGGGGCTGCCGCCTATGCCGCCTATGCTGTTGCCGTATATGTCGGCGCAAGAGAAGCACTTGTCGAATGTCATGTCGGTTATGCCTTGTTGATAGCCTGCTATGCCTCCGATTGCCGATGTGCCGTTAATCGAGCCATAGACTGCGAGGTTCTGGAATTCGGCCTCGCGCCCTTCCATCGACTGGCGGCGTACCTGTCCTGCAATTCCTCCGACGTTGGTCGTGCCTGTGACTATTGCATAGGAGAAGCAATTGTTGATGTAGGCCTGGTTGTCGTTGGCCTGGCATTCGCCAAACAGGCCGCCGATTACGCTCAATCCCACTATTTCGTTGTTGAATCCCGAGCTGTTGGTGACAGTGCCTTCGCACACGCCTGCTATGGCACCAAGGCAGCCCGCGCCTTCAAGGTATGAATTGGTGACGTGGCAATTGTCGATGATGCCGCCTTTTACCTCCCAGTTACCGTTGGTAGAGCAAAGGATGCCGCACCAGTCGCCTCCCGATACTTCGGCATAGTCAAGCGTGAGGTTCTTTACCACGCCCGGCGTGTTGATGCGTCCAAACATGCCCAGTCCGTTGGCTCCGCCGAGTATCACCATGTTTGAAATAGTGTGGCCGCCGCCGTCGAATGTCCCGGTGAAAGCGTTGCTGGTGCTGTCCCCGATGGGAGTCCAACTGCCGCCATCGAGGAATTCGCTCAAATCGATGTCGTTCATCAGCAAGAAACATACCGATGAGTTGTTAAGGTAGTCGGCGACGTGGCTGAGGTCTTCGGCCGTTACAATCTGGTAAGGGTCGCTGCTTGTCCCTGTTCCGCCGGGGAATGTGTAGCCCTGGGCGTTTGCTGCGAGGCTGAAGCTGATGGCAACGCCCGCAATTAGAGAATTTTGTAGAATTTGTTTCATCGTAAAAAAAGTTAGGTTACTAAGTTTGTAGTCTCTTACTATTCCTATCTAATTATCAAAAATCATCCGATTAACGTTTCATTCCGTGCCTTTACTCATCCTGCACTTGATTTTCATGCAAAAAGTGAGGGCGGTGTCATTTTAGGCGAATCTTACATGCAAATTGCCCATGAATGCTGCTTGCGCTTAAAATGTAAAAGCCGACCGAGGATAGCCCCTCGGTCAGTACTTCGGTACCCGTGCCGGTTGTTATCAGTTGGCCTGTCAGGTCGTATATCGACCAGTGAACGTTGTCGGCATCTGATGGCGTGCTCAAGTGTATGATATCGCCTTGGTGTACCACGGTAGGATAAATCTGCGGCTTGCCCTGTATCGATGTCATGCCCGAGCCGGTGTCGGTGAATATAAGGTTACGCACAAGCTTAAGCCCATCGGTGTTGTTGGTCAGTATGTGCGGGTCGCCTTCGTCGGTTAGCAGCTTGCCTTCGATTGTTACGTTGTCAAACGTGATGTTTTCGACAAACTTATCGGGAGTGCCTTCTTCGTGCCATCCATACATGTGTATCTGATTGGCTATGCTGCTTCCGCTGTTGTTGGGACTTGTGATGTTGCGGAACGTCACTCCCGATATGCCGCCCGGGAATGACTGGTCGCCTTGTATCGAGCCAAACCAGAAGTCGGACTTGAAGCCGAGTCCTATCAGCCGCTCGCATCTGTTGACATATATGTTTTCAAACAAAATGTTGCGGAAGTATGTCCCATGCAGGGCGCAAATGTTCATCGCCGACCGTTCGTCGAGTTGCTCGTGGTTGTTGGGGTCGTCGTATGAGAATAGTATCTCGCTGTCGGTCAGTGATATGTTCTCGTAGGCCGACGCGCGTGTTTCGGCTCCCATGCCGAAGGCGTTGTTGCAGTCGTTCCATAACTGCATTTTGTGGAACGAGAGGTTGCTGTTGGCGGGACAGTCGGCCGGAGCCTGTGTTTCGCCGGCAAGGCCTTTGATGGCTATGGCGTCATCGCAGCTGCGGACGAAAACGTTGTCAAATGTGCAGTCGCTACAGTGCGTGATGTCTATGCCGTCGGTGCTGGCATATCGCGTGGTTATGATGTTGACGTTGCTGTACCGTATGTTGTCGCTCGATGATATGGTGTTGCACCAGCATGAAGCCCGGTGGCCGTGTATGGTGATTCCTTCGATCGAGCAGTTTGTGGAATTACTGATTTGAGTGACGATGTTTGGCTCTACGTTCATCAGCACGCCTCGTCCGTATATCTTGGCACCGTTGCCACGGTTGATTTGGAGCTGCCCTTCGAGCACGGCACCCGCCGCAACGTATATTTTCTTGTCGGTCGAAATCGACAGTGTGCCATAGGCAAACAAGTCGGACAGGTTGTGATATCCCGGGCCGAAATAGTGCAGTCCTTGAGCGCGGTCATAAACGTAGTTTTTGCCTTCGGGCAACTCTACCGTAGGAGCATCGTGGTCGATGCTGTTGCAGAAAAGGTGCAGCACGTCTTTTTGATATTCATCGTTGATGACGAGAGTCAGTTTCTGGTCGGCCTCGGCAAGGCGTATGCTGATGCTTTGCCCGGTCGGCTGTTCCACCGACAATAGGCGGGCGTCGTGAGGCAGGATGTCGAACGTCTCGATTGTCGCGCGTGAAGCGATGACGATTTCAATCTCGTTCCCGTTCTCAAATTCAAACGGAGCAAAAGCAACGTTTCCACCCCAAAAGTTGCGGTCGTTGAACAGCCCAACGTAAGATTTGTTGACCGATACGTTGAACCTTGGCGAACCCTCTATGTGGGCATATCCGGCGGGAATGGCGTGAGTCCTGAATATGCCGTTTGCGTCGATTGAGTCTTGTCCTTTTGTGTTGGCTATGGTCCAGGTGTTGAAAGCCGAACCTTGGGCAAGGGCTGTGCATGTGAAAGATAAAAAAGCCGTAAGCAGCGAGAGTAGTCGGTGTCGTTTCATTGTGGTTAGTTAATTGGTAAATATTTTTCCAAATGACGTACTTGCCACTTGATATACTCACCAGCACCGACAAAAAAGCGGCCTTGCAACCGTCGATTGGAAATAAGACCGCTTTGTAAAAAGGTTTGTTGATTCTTCAGAAAGGTCGTATGCCCATTATCTCACGCACGTCGCGCAATGTCTTGGATGCGTTTTCGCGTGCTTTTTCGGCACCCATTTTTACCACACGGGCGAGATATGCGTCGTCGTTCTGGATGTCGATTATGCGTTCGCGTATAGGGGTGGTAACTTTCAAGATGTCTTCGGCTATTTCTTTTTTCAAGTCTCCGTAGCGTATTGAGCAGTCGTTGTAGGCATCGGTGAAGTATTGTACCTTGTCGGGAGTGGATACAATCTTGAGCAGGGTAAATAGGTTCTGCACCGCTTCGCACATTGGCGAGTTTGGCACCTTGGGACCCTCGTCGGTGACGGCTCTCATCACTTTCTTTCGCAGCGTCTTGGGGTCGTCGAGCAGGTATATGCAGTTGCCTTCCGACTTGCCCATTTTTCCCGAGCCGTCGAGTCCCGGCACTTTTACCGGCTCGCCGCCGAAGTCGAAGTTGGTGGGTTCGGGGAAATAATCCACGCCATAAAATGAGTTGAACCGGCGGGCAAATCTCCGAGTGAGTTCAAGGTGCTGTTCCTGGTCTTTTCCCACAGGCACTTTTGTCGCCTTCTGGATGAGGATGTCAACGGCCATCAGTGTGGGGTATGTGAGCAAGCCCGCATTCACACGCTTATTGGTGTTGGCTCCTATTATTTCTTGCTCGATGTTGTCGCTGTCGCTTGTTATGCCGAGCATCTTGCGAGCCTTGTCCTTGAACGATGCGGTGCGCATCAGCTCGCCAATGCCCACGTGCATGTTGAGCAGCAGGTACATTTCGGCTATTTCGGGAACGTCGCTTTGGACGAAAATGGTCGATTTCTCGGGGTCAAGCCCGGCAGCGAGGTATTCCGACAGGATGCTTTTTACATTCTCATGCAGCTTGTCGGGGTCGGGAGCCGTGGTGAGGGCGTGCAGGTCGGCGATGAAGAAGTAGTTGCTATACTTGCTCTCGGGGTCGTTCTGCATCCTCACGAATTTGCTTAGTGCGCCGTAATAGTTTCCGAGGTGAAGTTGCCCGGTGGCGCGTATTCCGCTTAATACAATTTCTTTCATGACTTGTTTGTGATTTTTGTGCAAAAGTACTTATTTCTTGAAAAAGAGCCCGTTTAAATGTTGCGTAATTTTTAAATAATGTCAATATGTTTTGTGCCTGTTTGCGGCTTGCCTGTTCGTTTTGCCTTGTCGCATAGCCTACTACGCTTCGTGGAAAAGTCGTGAAAACGTGATTGAAAATAAATGTGAAAAATCGGCTTGGGCAAAATCAGACCGAATGATTGGGTATCTGAAGAATTAAACGGACTGTTGATAAAAACTTGTGTATGTGGCAAAAAAGTTGTTCCTTTGCAAGTCTTTTTTGAAATACTGTCATTCAAATGATTGTTATAAGCAAAGTCAAGGAACTGGAGGAGGCCGTTGAGGCTTTCCGCCACGAGGGCAAGTCGGTAGGACTTGTGCCTACGATGGGTGCGTTGCACGAGGGACACCTGTCGCTTGTGAAGCGTTGTCGTGAAGAAAACGGCGTGGTAGTGGTAAGTGTTTTTGTAAATCCTACCCAATTCAATAACAAAGAAGATTTGCGCACTTATCCGCGAACCGAAGAGGCCGACAAGGCCTTGCTTGCCAAGGCCGGGTGTGACATCGTGTTCATGCCCACCGTGGAGGAAGTGTATCCCGAACCCGACACTCGCGTGTTTGACTTGGGCAAAGTTGCCGAGGTGATGGAAGGCGCAATGCGCCCGGGGCATTTTAACGGAGTGGCTCAAATCGTAAGCAAGCTGTTTATGATGGTAAAGCCCGACCGCGCATATTTTGGAGAGAAAGACTTCCAGCAGATAGCCGTCATCAGGCAGATGGTGAAGAGCGAAGGGTTCAAGTTGCAAATAGTGCCATGTCCGATAGTGCGGGAAGCCGACGGGTTGGCAAAGAGCAGCCGTAACGTGCGTCTTTCGCCCGAAGCCCGCAGCATAGCTCCTAACATATACCGCATATTGTGCGAGAGCGTGGACTATGCCAAGTCGCACTCCGTTGCCGAGACTACGCAATTTGTGACCGACGGCATAAACAGCTATCCCGAGATGGAAGTGGAGTATTACCAGATTGTGGACGGGCTGTCGCTCATGCCTGTGGCCGACTGGAACGATAGCGATTACATCGTGGGATGCGTGACTGTGTATTGCGGCGGCGTAAGGTTGATTGATAACATAGCTTATAAAAAATAAAAATAGAAATGTTTATACAGGTTCTAAAATCCAAGATACACCGTGTGACAGTGACCGAGGCTAATTTGAACTATATTGGCAGCATCACCATTGACCAAGATTTGATAGACGCAGCCGGGATTATGCCGGGAGAGCGTGTGTTTATCGTCGATAACAACAATGGAGAGAGACTCGACACATATGTCATCGCCGGAGAACGCGGGTCGGGGGTAGTGTGCTTGAACGGCGCCGCGGCGCGCAAGGTGCAGCCGGGCGACATAGTGATAATCATGGCATATGCCATGATGCAGCCCGAGGAGGCCAAGACGTTCAAGCCGTCGGTTATATTTCCCGAGGAGAGGACCAACAGGTTGCCGAAATAACGAGCTGATTATTTAACAAAGGAATACATATACATTACTTAGATGTTTGAAAATTTAAGCGAAAGACTTGAACGGTCGTTCAAGATACTTAAAGGTGAAGGCAAGATAACTGAAATCAATGTTGCCGAGACGCTGAAAGATGTGCGCCGCGCACTTATCGATGCCGATGTCAATTATAAGGTTGCCAAGCAGTTTGTCGATACGGTAAAGGCAAAAGCCTTGGGACAGGATGTCATCAATTCTGTGAAGCCAAAGGAATTGATGGTGAAGATTGTCCATGACGAGCTTACCGAATTGATGGGCGGCGAGCCTGCCGAGTTTAAAATCGAGGGCAAGCCTGCAATCATCCTCATGTCGGGCTTGCAGGGTTCGGGTAAGACGACATTCTCGGGCAAACTTGCTCGCAAGCTCAAGAGCGAGAAGGGCAAACGCCCGTTGCTCGTGGCCTGCGACGTTTACCGCCCTGCGGCAATAGAGCAGCTTAAGGTGCTGGCCGGACAGATAGACGTGCCTGTGTTTGCCGAACCCGACTGCTCCGACCCTGTGAAAATCGCCACTGATGCCGTTGCCGAGGCGCGTAAGAAGAATTACGACCTCGTCATCATCGATACGGCCGGCCGTCTTGCCGTCGATGAGAAGATGATGGATGAGATAGAAGCCATCAAGAATGCGGTAAAACCCACCGAGATATTGTTTGTGGTCGATGCTATGACCGGCCAGGATGCCGTGAACACGGCCAAGGAATTCAACGACCGTCTCGACTTTGATGGCGTGGTGCTCACCAAGCTCGATGGTGACACACGTGGCGGTGCCGCGCTTTCCATACGCACGGTGGTCGATAAGCCCATCAAATTCGTTGGAACCGGCGAGAAGCTCGAAGCCATCGACCCGTTCCGTCCTGCGGGCATGGCCGATCGCATACTTGGCATGGGCGACATCGTTTCGTTCGTGGAGAGGATGCAGCAGAACTACGACGAGGCAGAGGCACGCAAGTTGCAGGCCAAGATAGCGAAGAACAAGTTTGACTTCAACGATTTCATGAGCCAAATCGCCCAAATAAAGAAGATGGGAAACCTCAAGGATTTGGCATCCATGATTCCGGGCGTGGGCAAGGCCATAAAGGATATCGACATAGACGACAACGCATTCAAAGGGATAGAAGCAATCATTAACTCGATGACTCCGTATGAGCGCGAGCATCCCGAGATAATCAACGGCAGCCGTCGTCAGCGCATAGCATCGGGTAGCGGAACATCGTTGCAAGAGGTTAACCGACTGCTGAAGCAGTTTGAGGAGACGCGCAAGATGATGAGGCAAGTGACTGCGATGAAGAATCCGTTGAAAGCCATGCGTGCGATGAAGAAGAAGCGCCGTTAAGGCTGCGCAAGGAAAGCATACGCCAATCGGCTCGTCGGCATTATTCGGGATGCGACGGGCCGATTGCCTTTTTATTGTCGTGGAAAATCATTACTTTTGTAGCAATCAAGAGCATATTAAAACAAGCGACACAGATATGACATTAATCGATGGAAAGGCAATTTCGGCTCAGATAAAGCAGGAGATTGCAGAGGAAGTGAATGGCATAGTGGCTCGGGGCGGGAAACGTCCGCATCTTGCTGCCGTGCTGGTGGGACATGACGGGGGGAGCGAAACCTATGTTGCCCACAAGGTAAAAGCCTGCGAGCAATGCGGGTTCAAGTCAACGCTTATCCGTTTTGAAGACGACGTTACCGAGGCTCAGCTGCTTGAAACCATAGCCGAGCTGAACGCCAACGACGACATTGACGGCTTTATAGTGCAACTGCCGTTGCCGGCGCATATTCACGAGCAGAAGGTCATAGAGGCGATAGATTACCGCAAAGACGTTGACGGATTTCATCCGATAAACGTCGGGCGCATGTCGATAGGCCTGCCTTGCTATCTGTCGGCAACTCCGGCGGGCATAATAGAACTGTTGCGCAGGTATGATATTCCCACCAAGGGTGCAGAGTGCGTGGTGCTTGGGCGCAGCAACATAGTGGGAAAGCCGGTTGCCGCACTGATGATGCAAAAGGCTTATCCGGGCAACGCAACGGTGACTGTGTGCCACAGCGCGTCGAAGGATATAGCCGAGACATGCCGCCGAGCCGACATAATCATAGCAGCATTGGGTCAACCCGGATTCGTCACTGCCGACATGGTTAAGCCGGGAGCCGTGGTGATAGATGTCGGGACAACTCGTGTACCTTCTACTGCGACAAAGAGCGGGTGGAAGCTCAAGGGCGACGTTGACTTTGAGAATGTCGCGCCCAAGTGTTCTTATATAACACCCGTGCCGGGCGGAGTCGGCCCGATGACCATTGTGTCGCTCATGCGCAATACATTGCTTGCGGCAAAAAAAGCTGTATATACGGTATAGTCGATTGTATTTGCAGCCGGTGTAAATCCGGCTGCAAACATCTTTTTCTGAAAAGTGTTGCGACTGCGTGATGACTCAATTGCTGTCCATATTGCTTTTTTCGTTCCTGCGCCTTGCCGGTGTGGGGGACGAAGAAGTCACGTTGGTGTTTGTGGGCGATGCCATGCAGCATAAGCCTCAAATAGTTGCCGCGACACGCGACGACGGCACATTGGATTATTCGCAGTGTTTTACTATGATTGAGGACGACATCGCGGCAGCCGATTACGCAGTTGCCAATCTTGAGGTGCCGCTTGGGGGAAAGCCATATTCGGGCTATCCGATGTTTAGCGCACCCGACGAGTTTGCAAGGCAATTGGGTGCAAGCGGGTTTGACCTGTTGCTTACGGCCAATAATCACTGCCTCGATCGCGGAAGCAAAGGGCTCAAGCGCACTGTGCGTGTGCTCGAAGACATGAAAATGTCGAGCATAGGCACATATGCCTCACGTGAGCAGCGTGACTCGGTTGTCCCTTTTATTGCCGATGTCAAGGGCGTGGGCGTGGCATTTCTAAACTACACATATGGCACTAACGGGATACCCGTGCGTGACGGTGCCGTCGTTGACATGATTGACCGTGATGCCATGAGACGCGATATTGAAAAAGCACGTAGCGAAGGGGCTAAAGTTGTGTGCGTGTGCCTGCATTGGGGAGAGGAATACAAGCGCATCCCCGGCAAGGCGCAAACCGAATTGGTGGATTTCCTCGTTGACGAGGGGGCGGATGTGATAATAGGCAGCCATCCGCATGTGGTGCAGCCGTTTGAAATGCGATATAGCAGGCGGCACGGCAAGGATGTGGCCGTGGCGTATTCTCTTGGCAATTTCATATCCAACCAAAACGACATAGACAGCCGCGGAGGGGCAATGGCCGTAGTGAAAGTGAGACTGTTGGGCGGCAAAGTAAACGGAGTAGAGTTGGGGTACAAATTGTTGTTTTGCCAGAAACCGCTACCCGGAAAGCGTGGCGACAATTACAAGCTTGTGCCTGTAGAATTTCGCGACTCGGTGCGCAACGACCAGTTGCGGGAGTTTGACCGCTTTGTCGGGCGTACACGTTTGTTGCTTAAGGAAAGCAACAGCCATGAGGTGGAGGAGTTGGCGATGTGACGGCGAGAGTAAAAACTGTTAAATAGTCGAGTGCTTAATATGTTTTTTCCTTAAAAAGACTGTTGAAGTCTCTGCCAACGATGATAAATTAAAAGAAAATCGCTATCTTTGCAAAAGTTGGCCACGCTTTGGCCTCATAAAGCTTTTAATACAGGAGAATCTTCATTATGGATGTAAACAAAGTGTTATTTATCTCTCAAGAGATAGAGCCATACCTGCCTAAGACTGAAATTTCTACCATAGGGCACGATTTGCCTCAAGGTATCCAAGAAAAGGGTTTTGAAGTAAGGGCGTTCATGCCCAAGTATGGTTGCATAAACGAGCGTCGCAACCAGCTTCATGAAGTGATACGTCTGTCGGGTATGAATCTTATAATCGACGACACCGATCATCCGCTCATCATAAAAGTGGCAACGATGTTGCCGTCGAGAATGCAGGTTTACTTCATTTATAATGAGGATTATTTCCAACACAACCTTGTAAAAGACCTCGAAACAGAGACATCGCCCGACGACAACGACGAGCGGTCGATATTCTTTGTACGCGGCACGCTCGAAACGGTAAAAAAGTTGCGTTGGATTCCCGATGTTATTCACTGTCACGGGTGGATTTCGGCTTTGACACCAATCTATATAAAACATATTTATAACGAAGACCCAGTATTTAGGGGGGCAAAGGTCGTTTTCTCGTTATATGACGACACTCCGCTTGCCAAGCCCCTTGACAAAAGGCTTGCCGAAAAAATGGAGATGGACGGCGTGCCTAAAAAGATATTGAAAGACATATCGGGCAAGGAGGTTGACTATGTGGCACTTATGCGTCTGGCCATAGCCAACAGCGACGGAGTGATACAGCAGGGAAAAAATGTGGATGCGTCGCTCATCGAGTGTGCGAAGAGCGCAGGTATTCCGTTCCTGCCATATGAAGAGCGGGAAAACTACATCGATGCTTTTGCTGAATTTTATAAGTCGCTATGATTCAAGCCTCGGCATCGTCTCGTTGCGATGAGAAGCTGGCGGCTTGTTGAATTTTTTATGAAGAGACAAGGACAATGAGAAAAGTTATTTTGTCGATTGCGGCAGTCATGGTGCTGCTTGCGGTTCATTCATGCACGGAGTCGAGAATCGGTTCGTCGTTAACGGCCACTCGCACCGAGGTCGTTAGAGATTCGTCTTTCAAGATTACAGGCTATACGGTTGAAAACACCGCATTGCCTGCCCGTACATTGACACAATTGTTGGGCGTTGTACATGCCGACAACTACGGTACGCTCAGTGCCGACTTCGTGTCGAAGATGATGCCTGCTTGGCCGTTGGATACGGTTTCTATTGTTTCGGAAGACATGATTGACAGCTGTGCTTTTGTTTTTAGGATACCCGTCGGCGGCTACACAGGAGACAGTGTTGTTCCCATGCGTACTAGCGTTTACCGGCTTACGAAGCCTCTGCCGAGTTCGATAAACAGTTCGTTCGATCCGTCGGGGTATTACGACAGTTCTGCACCACTCGGTTCAGTGTCATATACTGCCACGGCGATATTTTCAGATTCCCTTGCCAGTGCTCTCGATAATTTGCAAGACACCGATCCTTACAGGGAATTTTCGGTAAAGGTTGACCGCAGCCTCGCTGTTGACATATATCGCGAGTTTAAACGTAATCCCGAGATTTTCCGCGATCCGGCTACGTTTGAGTCTTACTTTCCGGGAATATATGTGACAACAAGCTTTGGAAGCGGTAGGGTGGTTAATATTTACGATACCGAGTTTGAGACATATTATCGGTATGATTACGAGGACGAGGACACTGCATACACAATCAATTCGGTACACTCGTTCATGGCCTCTACCGAGGAGGTGTTGTCTAACAACAACTTGAACCTTGAGGTAAGCGAAGCCGTGAAGTCGATGGTCGCCAATGGCGATGCCATCATTCAAACGCCGTCGGCTTATGAAGTTCGTTTGACCCTTCCCGTGCAGGAGATACTCGACCGCTTCAGCGACGACACCGAGGCTCAAACGGTGTTTAACAGCGTCAGTCTGGAAATCCCTGCCGAAGAACTCGTTTCTGACCGTGGCATAGCGCCGCCCGAATATCTGCTGCTTATCCCCACGTCGAAAAAGGATGAATTCTTGTCGAAGACCAACGTACCCGACAACGAAACTTCGTTTTATGCCCAGTATGACGGACAAAAAGACTGTTATACATTCTCGGAGATGAGGGACTATTTCATCAGATTGTTTCAAGAGCAGGATGGCGTGGCTAAAGAGGAGGATTGCGAGTTTACGCTTACTCCGATCGACGTGTTGTTTGACGAGGATAATTCATCTACGGGCAGTTATAACTATACGGCACTTATGTATTACATGTATTACGGATATTATCCGGGATACAACTCAAGTTCGTCATCTTCAACGCCAATCGAGGTGAAACCGGCGATGGAACGTCCGTCAATTGTTAAACTTGACCTCGACAATGCAATTTTAAAGCTTTATTATAGTAGATTATTCGAAGAATAGTAGTATATTTGCACTCGCATTAGCGTAATGCGAATTTAAGCCGCAATAGCTCAGTTGGTAGAGCATTTCATTCGTAACGAAAAGGTCATGGGTTCGAGTCCCATTCGCGGCTCGGTAGAAGCGAGGCAGCAACTTTGGCGCTGCCTCGCTTAACGTTTGTCGGCATTTTGATGTTTGATGCAAAGGATGTAATTTTGTATTGCTTATTAAAAGAAACACAGATAGGAATATGTCAAGGACCGATGATGAATTTGGGGAAGTGACTCGATTGGGCAATCAGCACACACGGTATGAATATGATTACAATCCCGGTGTGCTTGAGACATTTCCCAACAAGCACCCCGAGAATGAATACTTGGTGACGTTTAATTGTCCGGAATTTACAACGTTGTGCCCCAAGACGGGACAGCCCGACTTCGGGAAGATAATCATAAATTACATTCCGCGCGAGCGCATGGTGGAAAGCAAAAGCTTGAAGCTGTACCTGTTTAGCTTCCGCAATCATGGCGATTTTCACGAGGACTGCGTTAACATCATAATGAAGGACTTGGTGAGGTTGATGGAGCCGCGTTATCTTGAGGTTGTGGGTGTGTTCATGCCGCGCGGGGGCATATCGATATATCCTTTTGCCAATTATGGCGATGCCGAGCATCAGGATATGGTAAGACAGCGTCTGCTTGCATCGTTTCGTAATTCATAAACAATTAGAAAAATGAAAGATTCAATCATAGTATTGTCGGGCGGGATGGATTCCACGACCCTTCTGCACGAATACGAGGCTCGCATAGCCTTGGCCGTGACTTTTGATTACGGGTCGAACCACAACAAGCGTGAAATAGAGTGTGCGCGTATAAATTGCGAGCAGCTCGGAATACGCCACATCGTGATTCCATTGTCGTTTATTGGGCAATATTTCAAGAGTTCGCTGTTGTCGGGAGCCGATGCCATACCCGAAGGAAATTACGACGAGGAGAACATGAAATCGACCGTGGTACCCTTTCGTAACGGCATAATGCTGTCAGTGGCATGCGGCCTTGCCGAAAGTTATGGGTTGAAGCATGTCATGATTGCCAACCATGCCGGCGACCATGCCATTTATCCCGATTGCCGCGAACCGTTTATCGATGCCATGTCCCGGGCCATGAAGGAGGGGACATATGACGGAATAACCATATTTGCTCCTTATACCAACATATCGAAGGCCGACATCGCCCGTCATGGCCGGTCGATAGGGATGGACTATGGAATTACTTACTCATGCTACAAGGGTGGCGAGAAGCATTGCGGAAAGTGCGGAACCTGCATAGAGCGCAAGGAAGCTCTTGCCGAAGCGGGTATTGACGATCCTACGGAATATGAAGATTAAATAAGACGGGATGTATTACATAAAGAAAACAATGGAAGTGGCGGCAAGCCACAGTCTGGCGTTGAGCTATCCGAGCAAATGCACTTCGTTGCACGGGCATAATTGGCTGATAACGGTGTATTGTAAATCGGCAACGCTTAATGCCGACGGTATGGTTTGTGACTTTTCGCATATCAAGCAAGAGATAATAGGCAAGTTGGATCATCGCAACCTTAACGAAGTATTGCCTTTCAATCCCACTGCCGAGAACATGGCAAAGTGGATAGTGGATTCCATTCCGCAGTGTTACAGGGCCGATGTGCAGGAGTCGGCTAATAATGTGGCAACATATATCGACGAGTGAAGCGCATTAACGAAATATTTTATTCGCTGCAGGGCGAGGGGTTCAATACCGGCAAGGCGGCGGTGTTCGTGCGCTTTTCGGGCTGCAACCTGCAATGCAGCTTCTGCGACACCGAACATAGGCAAGGGACGGTAATGGGCGAGCGTGAGATCATCGAGGAAATAATGAAATATCCTGCATCGCTCATTGTGCTGACCGGCGGCGAACCATCGCTGTTTATCGACCACGACTTTGTTGAGCTGCTGAAAATATCTACAGGCAAGCAGGTGGCTATAGAGACCAACGGCACTAACACGTTGCCAGGCAATCTCGACTGGGTTACGTTGTCGCCCAAGGGGGCATATGCCGGTGGTGATGCGTTCCCTTTGGTGGTTGACAGGTGCGACGAGTTGAAAGTGGTATATACCGGGCAACCTCTTGAGGAGTATTTCAATATTAAGGCCGACCATTATTTTTTGCAACCGTGTTATTGCGCCGACGAGCAATTGAGGCAGCTAAACCTAAAGGCGACAGTCGATGCGATCATGGCCGACCCGCGATGGCGGCTGTCTTTGCAGACGCATCGGCTGCTTGGCATAAGATGAGGCAGACCTGTTTTGCCTTGAGGTCGGTTCAAGGCATAAAGAAAGGTGCAGGCCGTTGCCAAGTGTTTGGCAAGGTTTGCACCTTTCTGTGGCGTTATTGCGAATCAAGACTTATTTCAGCAATGTGGCAGGGTCGAGGTTGCCGGCCTCGATGTCTTTGAAATAGCGGTAGGTGGATACTTTTAGTTCCATCACGGCATCTTCGTCGGCAACGATTATTGCCTTGGGGTGCATTTGCAGCGCACTGATGGTTGACATGTGCGACACGCCGCCTTCTACTCCAGCTTGTAAGGCACGAGCCTTGTTGTAGCCGTTGACTATGAGCAATACGCTTTCGGCATCCATTATGGTGCCGACCCCCACTGTAAGTGCGGTCTTGGGTACCTTGTTCACGTCATGGTCGAAGAATCGGGAATTGGCGATGATGGTGTCGTGCGTCAATGTCTTTTCGCGTGTGCGAGAGGTCAATGACGAGCATGGCTCGTTGAAGGCGATGTGCCCGTCGGGGCCAACCCCCCCGAGAAACAACTTTATGCCGCCGTATGAGCGTATTTTTTCTTCATATCTTGCGCATTCCTCTTCCTTGCAAGGAGCGTTGCCGTTGAGCAGGTTCACGTTCTCTGCCTTTATATTGATGTGATTGAAGAAGTTGTTCCACATGAACGAGTGGTAGCTCTGAGGATGCTCCTCGGGCAGGTTGCAATATTCGTCCATGTTGAAAGTCACCACGTTTTCAAACGATACTTTGCCCGCAGCACACAATTCGGCAAGTTTGCGGTACATGCCCAGTGGAGAGCTGCCTGTGGGGCAACCGAGGACGAAAGGACGGTTTGCGGTGGGCTTGAAATCGTTGATTTGCCTTGCCACATAGTAGGCAGCCCATTCCGATACCGTGGCATAGTCTGGTTCAATAATAAGTCTCATATTTGTGTTCTATGTTATAAAGGATGAATAGATTACTCATGTACAAATGTACGTAAATAAGTCGTAATTATCGCAAAGTATGTGACAATAATTAATGGATGCGCGGAATATGTTCATTAATTATCGGCACATATTTAAAAGTGGGTTCTATTTTTGACGCGTATTTTTACTCGTTTTTATTTGTCATTGTCGAAGAAAATATGTACTTTTGTCCCGCTGTTAAAGGAAGCCCGGGTGGCGAAATGGCAGACGCGCTGGTTTCAGGTACCAGTGGAGTAACATCCGTATCGGTTCGACTCCGATCTCGGGCACTTATTATTCCTGCAAACTTTTGAGCATCTTGTTCTGTTACGTCCAAGATGCTTTTTTTTTTGTCGGTTCGTGAAAAAACTGTGCTCTTTTTGCTTTGAATTGGTGGAGACAAGCATTATCTTTGTATATAGAGCATGGATAAAGAATCTATGGAAGGCATCAATGGCGACATATTTAGCGTGAAAATCGCCCAACCCGACCCAAAGGTGGGCGACTTGCTCGTGGCCGTCCCCACGTTGGCCGACAGTTGCTTCAAGCATGCCGTCATATGCATGATTGAACACTCCGGCGAGACCGGTTCGATGGGGCTTGTCACCAACCGCATGTCGGGGTACACGCTCGACGAGGTTGTCGAGAATGTAGAAACGAGCGAGCCGGTACCAGTTTTTGTCGGCGGGCCGGTTCATAACGACCGTTTGTATTATCTGCACACGTTGGGCAGCCTTATTCCCGATTCGGTAGAGATAGTTCCGGGACTATATGTCGGAGGCGATTTCGACACAGTAAAGTCGTATGTGTCGGGTGGCAATCCTGTAGCAGGCAAGATACGCTTCTTTGTGGGGTATAGCGGATGGATTAGAGGCCAGTTGCGCAGCGAGCTTGACAATAATGATTGGGTGGTGACCGATATCGTTGCGGTTGACGACTTGATGGCTGAGCAGGAAGATGCCGCTTGGCGCAAGCAAGTTAAGATGCTCGGTGAGAAGTACCGACTTTGGCTTAATTGCCCGAGCGACGTTAGATTCAACTGACGGCAGCCTCTCTTTTTCTGCGTATTTATTCTCCGGTCGTATTTTCTGCAATTCCTAATTGAAATATAAATGCGTCGTCATACTGCCCGTCGCCACGGCGCAGCCATTCTCGCAAGGTGCCGCATTGCCTGTATCCTGCGCTTGTGAGCATCGACCGGCTGGCGGTGTTCCCGGCTGCCACTATGGCAATCAACTGCCTGATTCCCACGCATTGCGATGCGTATCGACCGGCAAGTTGCAATGCTTGCAGGCCATATCCTTTTCCTCGTTCGGTCGATGCGATATACACGCCTATTGTGGCGTGGTTGTTGGCGGGGTCGAAGTCGTATATGTCGATGGTGCCTATTGCTTTTCCGGTTGGGCGCAGGCATACCATGAGGCGTATCCCGTGACCGGCGTATATGTTCCCGTCGTAGTCGTTGGCGTAGTTCCAAAGTTGAGTCCGGCTGTATGGCGCATGAGTGTTGGCGGTTGCCCATTGCGAGGTGTCGTTTTCCCAGCGGTACAGCATGTCAACGTCGTTTAGTTCTACCGCTCTCAGGCAGATGTTGTCGTTTTGCAGCAGGTCGGGTGTCATGTGTTATGGTTGTTGCTGTGTGTTGAGATTTTCTGACGATTAAAGTGGCGTATGTGCATTGTTGGTTCAACTCGTTTGAAAAGAGAGTGTTATGTTGCGAATAAGCCCGACTTAACCCTCTGAGATTGTTGCGAAGCAGTCTGTCGTGTGCATCGGGCTTGTACGTTTTATTCTCGCAGAGTTTAGTGGGGCTGTGTTCCTCAATTGCCATTCTCGGTTGCTATTTTGCCGAGAGCCTGCCACAATTTGTCGTCGGGTAGCGGAGCCGTCAAGTCGATATGTTCTTTCGAGACGGGATGAATGAATTCTATGCGTCGGGCAAGCAGGCTTATGCTTCCGTCGGGATTGCTGCGTTCGGCTCCATATTTCAAGTCGCCCTTGACGGGGCATCCTATCGCCGACAGTTGCGTGCGTATCTGGTGCTTGCGACCGGTAAGCAGGTTTATTTCAAGCAGGTTGTAGCGGTCGCCTTTGGCTATCACTTTGTATTTCAGCACAGCTTTGACTGCGCCTTCTCGCGGAGTGTCGGAAGCGTATGACTTGTTGATGCGTTCGCGCGTGGTGATGTAGTGCGTCAATGTTCCTTCCTGTTCCGGGGGCATGTTTTTTGTTATCGCCCAGTATGTTTTTTTTACGTCTCCGTTACGGAACATTTCGTTCATTCTGGCCAGTCCTTTGCCGGTCTTTGCGAATACCACGAGTCCTCCCACCGGCCGGTCGAGCCGGTGTATCACTCCGCAAAACACATTGCCCGGCTTGGCGTATTTCTCTTTCAGCCAACTTTTTATGATTTCGCTCAGAGGCTTGTCTCCGGTCTTGTCGCCCTGTACGATTTCTCCGGGACGCTTGTTGACCACTATGATATGATTGTCTTCGTAAACTACTTCCATCGTCTATACATTATTATATATGTGTTGCAAACTTAGTGAAAAACGGTCAAATGGCAAAATGATATGCAATATGTCGCTTATTTTTGCGCTTTACGTGGCAAAACTCAAAGTTGTGTGCTTTTTGGATGGCAAAAGTGCGCATAATGCCGTGCAATGTGCGAAAAATTGTTACATACTGCCTAAAATTAAGAATATTAACTTTTGGATGTTAATTTTATTCGTCAAAACTCCTATATCAGTGGTTGTTTTTACATTTCTGAGGCTGCGTGTTGAGGCAAGAACTTTGCCTTGACAAGTGTTATCTTTCAGATTGTTGTGTTTCGTGGTTGTTTTGATTAATGTTTTATTTGCCATGCTATGGCGAAAAAATAAATATTTTATAAAAAACTTGGTTTTTATCAATAAAAAGTGTTTACTTTGCACCTACGAATAAAACGAAAGGATAGCTTTTTTCACGCTTGCTTGACAAAAGGAACTATTCTCATCGCAAATTATTGGCAATCTGTCGTAAGGTAAGTGCCGCATCTGTAACGGGTCGGTGGCTGTTTTGCAGACGATTGTTTTATGGTGTGAAATAAGGGCTGCGTTAACCGGCAGCTCTCCAACTAATTGGAAATTTAGTAATAATTATTTTAAAGTACTTATGTGTCTTAAAAAGTTAGTTTTCTTATTTGTT
>CALUNI010000025.1 GCA_944321905.1 uncultured Muribaculaceae bacterium
TAAAAAACAAT
The DNA here is from genome assembly GCA_944321905.1 of uncultured Muribaculaceae bacterium. Taxonomy (GTDB): domain Bacteria; phylum Bacteroidota; class Bacteroidia; order Bacteroidales; family Muribaculaceae; genus Avimuribaculum. The sequence continues at coordinate 12 of CALUNI010000025.1, forward strand.
ACCGCTATGAAAACAACCATTCTACTTTTCATCCTGGCAATCGTGGTGCCACCCGCAATAGGGGGCGAAGCCTATTACTACTGCCGCGGGCAGAAAATCGGCCTCGTGGAATCGCCCGACAGGATGAGCGTGGCCGTGCCTGCATCACAGGCACAGGCGGCAAGGTCGCAGTCGGGCATCCCGGGATACGGCGTAGCCCGCGAGCTGCAAGACGAGCGTTTTCACATAATCGTATATGAAACGCCAGACAGCACCCAAACAGCCACAATGCGCATGGCTCTAAAGGATGCCATGCCATCAGAAAATGTTATACTTCTACCTTGCTACAAAAGCACGACAGGAGACGAGCTTGCCTCGACTCCATACCTTGACGTGAAGCTTAAAAAAGAAGAAGACATCAATTTGCTGCAAAACGAGGCTGCCAAGTTTAATCTTGAAATTACCGGGCAAAATGAATTCATGCCTCTTTGGTACTCATTGACAATCACTCCCCAGACTGGCATGTCTTCGTTGGATGTCGCAAACAGGCTGTACGAGACAGGGCTGTTTGCCGAGGCCATCGCCGACTTGTCGTCGGCGAACGATGCCGACATCTCTTACGATCCCTTGAATGTAAACCAATGGGGACTCTACAATCCATATTTCGAAGGCGTGGACATTTCTGTCAGCAAGGCATGGGGGTACGCCACAGGGCGCGAGGTCAAAATAGGCATACTCGACACGGGTGTAAAAGCCGACCATATCGACCTCGCCGACAACATGGACCCTCTGAGTTATGACACCGAAACCGGTACATCGCCGGCAAAATTATATGAACCTCACGGCACATGGTGTGCCGGAGTTGCCGCCGCCGTGAGGAACAACGGTGTCGGGATAACAGGAGTCGCCCCAGATGCCACCATTGTTTCAATCAGCAACACGCTTAAATCCCCGGAAAGCCAAGAAAAACGGGGTAACGGCATAAACTGGGCATGGAAAAACGGCGTTGACATAATATCCTGTTCATGGCATTCTTCAATGTCTCATCCCATAATATATGAGGCCATCGACAGCGCGTTCAAGTATGGACGTGATGGCAGAGGTTGCATAATTGTCTTTTCGGTGGGCAACAGAGAACCTGCAGAAGAAGTAGTTTACCCTGCCAATTGCAATGACACAATCCTTGCAGTCGGTGCTGTCGATTCAATCGGTTCATGGAAACAATACTCTTGCATCGGCGACAGATTGGATGTCGTAGCTCCCGGATCTTACATACTGACCACCGACACCTGTGGAAACGACTCTTACAGTTATCAAGACGGGACATCACTGGCTTGTCCTCTCGTTGCCGGGATTGCCGCATTGATTCTTGAACGGAACCCATACCTCACCGTGACACAAGTCAACGACATCATTGAAAAAAGCACTGTCAAAGTGGGTGACATGCCTTACAACGAAAATCGGGAAAACGGTACTTGGAACTCACACTACGGCTACGGAATGGTGAACGCCTACAAGGCATTGATGAACACTCCTCGTCCAAACATACTCATAAAACCATAACGCTATGAAAACAAAAATATTTATGGCTGTATTAACACTGCTGTTATCTGCCAACACAAGCTTCGCCGAGACTATACCCGAACCGTCATGGTCAATAGGGAATCAATGGCCGTTTTATTATCCGCTTGATGGCAATCTATTTTTTAATATTTCTTATTCTTGCCCTTTGATACTAAAAGATGGAGCCGTGGCATACATTTACCACCATAACAATATCGTAGCCACGTGCAAGCTGAGCGCAGAGATTTGGGCTGGGGGAAAAAGGACAGAATTCAACCTTGAACCGGATGTAGATGCATTGCCCAAAGGTCGGATGTACACGATACAAATACCGGCAAATACGATGTACTCGGAAGACGACCCCACTATTTGTAATGAACTGATATCTCGGGATTTCTGCATCCCGAACTACATTGCCGACATATGGGGAATACCTCAAGAGGGTGACGACCTTGCAATGAAAACAAAGTTGCAATTCAACCAGGTGATCGAACTTAAAAATTCAAGGGTGGAGATATACCGCGACGGGACATTTGTCAAGGAAATGCCTTTCAACAACAGGGGTGACTATGTTTTCGGCGAAGTGGTTTTTGTCACCGACGGCATAGGCTTCGAGGACGGCGTGCCTTACACGCTCGTAATCCCGGAAGGGTGCATATGGATTAGTGGTGGCACAGACATGACAGCCCCCGACATTGCCATCAACCTAACAGGAAGCATCGTGGATCCATATCCCAAGGTCGATTACGTGGATGTGGAAAAAATCTTCGACCCCGAGACCAACGTACTAAGTAAGGTCATTTTCTATTACGACCAACCGATTATGATGGTTGGATATGGAACGGTGCAGCTGCTTGACGGCGACAACACGGTTGCCGAAACAACAGACTATTATGACAATGAAGCCTATTCCTACTACGGCGAAGACGACGGCACTTGGATGCTCGTTGCCGACTTCAGCCGGATTGCCGACCGACTCGAACCGGGAAAGGACTATGACGCTGTGCCGACAGACAATGCCGTGTATGCAGTCACCGACATCCACGGCGGCAGTTCGGTCAGTCCTGTGGCTTCCGAAAAAGAGGTGCTGCTCGGCTGCTCCGGCGGCATCCTAACAGTCAAAAACGCAGCCCATGGCAGCCGCATATCGGCATACACCGTTGACGGGCGCATGGCAGGCAGCACCGTCGCCGACGGCACAGCCCCCGCCATACTGGCACTACCCGTCAAAGGCCTCTACATCGTCACCGTCGGACATCGCTCCTACAAGGTTATGAACCGATAACTCCACACACTCACGCTCGCTGCACCACATACATACACATACCGACAACCGCATACTTGCAAATTAGGATTTTCTTGATAAATTTGCATTCGGTGCAAAACAGTAGATGCATAATGGATGTGACAAATGACAACGGCATAAGAATACGCCCAATACACATAATAGCCCCCGTATTGATAGGCTTGGGTGTGGTGGCGTGGATGTTTAAGGACGAATTCAGCAACTTCGACTGGAGCATAATCGACTTCACACCCGCCGCATTCATCGGACTTGCCCTATCCATAGTTGCAATAGCGGGACGTGAATTCGGGTACATTTGGCGATACCGCCACCTCACCGATGGCGACCTTTCGTGGTGGCAATCGTTCAAGGTGTGCATGCTCTGTGAATTCACTTCGGCAGTCACCCCTACTGCCGTGGGCGGCAGCAGCATGGCCATGATATTCATGAACCGCGAAGGGATAAACTTCGGGCGAGGCACGGCACTGATGATAATCACTCTGTTTCTCGACGAGCTGTTCTTTGTCGTTTCGTGTCCTCTTATTGTGGCACTGACCACATTCTCAAGCCTGTTTGGCACATTTAATGCCGATTTTTCAATAGGGCTGAAATGGGTGTTCTGGGGCGTTTACGCATTGATAGCGATATGGGCCTTGCTGTTATTTATAGGCATAATAGCGCGTCCCAACGGGTTGAAGAGGCTTCTCATGGCAATCTTCTCACTGCCACTTCTGAGGCGTTGGAAAAATAAAGCCGAGCATATGACCGACAACATGGTGGCAGCATCTGAAGAGGCTCGCATGAAGCCTTTTAAATGGTGGGGTAAAGCGTTTGCGGCAACAGCAGTGTCGTGGATATCGCGCTATGTCATGGTCAGCTTCTTGTTCCTTGCTTTCGTCCCCGGCAGCGACGAATGGCTGGTATTTGCCAGGCAAGGTGTCATATGGTTGCTGCTGCTCGTATGCCCTACCCCCGGCGGGAGCGGCGTGAGCGAATGGCTATTCAGCGAATATTATGCCGACATGATGGCATCGGCTCAAGTGGCGCTCGTCGTCGCACTCGTGTGGCGAGTGCTCAGTTACTATGTCTATCTGATAGTGGGGCTTGCCGTGATACCGGCGTGGCTTAAGCCTCGAAAAAGGCATTGAGAAAGCAGATTCGTGAAAACACAAAAATGCCTCGCTGCGTAAGAACCTTGTAAGGCAAAACGGCAGCAAGGCATTATTTTTTATGATTAATCAAAAAACAAACTCTATTGTTTGCGAGTGGCATAATCGATGGCTGCCACCGAATGCAGCTCAGTAGAGTCAAATACAGGAATATCTACATCATTTTGCCCGACGAGCAACGGGATTTCGGTGCAACCGAGTATAACGCCTTCGCCACCTTCCCCCTTAAGCCTGTTGATGATGTCAACGTATCCTTTACGGGATTCATCCTTCACGACATCGTTGCACAATTCGTCAAAAATCACATCGTTTATGTAATCACGTTCTTTAAGGTTCGGCACAAGCACCTCAAGCCCAAACTTCTTTTCGAGAGTCGGCTTGTAGAAATCGTTCTCCATGGTGTGCTTTGTCCCGAGCAGAATCACCTTCTTCAGCCCCGAAGCAATTATCTTCTCGCCTACCACGTCGATGATGTTAAGCACCTTGACTCCCACCTTGTCCTCTATGACCGACGCAAGCGAATTGAGAGTGTTGGATGCGATAACAATCACGTCGGCACCACCGGCCTTAAGGCGCATGGCAGCATCTACCATCGTCGCCGTCATCATTGTCCAGTCGCCTGCGGCGGCAAGCCTTTCTTGAGCCGCAAAGCTGTGGAACGGGATGGAATAAAGCAGCAGATTGGCCGAATATAACGAGCCATAGCGGTCGCGCATAACCTCGTTCATGCGACGGTAATAATTTGCCGACGAAGCCCAACTCACACCACCTATGATGCCGATAACGCGACAAACGCTATCCTCCAAATATTTATATTGTCCTTCCATAATTTGTGTAAAAAGTTTACGCAAATTTAGCAAAAAGTAACGACACGAGTAACTCACTCGCCATTAATTTTGACGCGCGCTGAATATTTGCCATAGTCGGGGACTACTGTTTCGGGAAAAATGCGTAAGTTTGTAGGTTACTTGATATAAAGCAAAAAAATACATACACACGATGAGCAAAGAAACAGTAAAAAATCTCGAAGCGTTGCGCAGCGAGATGCAACGATTGAGAGTCGATGCCGTCATAATACCGGGTACCGACCCTCACCAAAGCGAATATGTGAGCGACCACTGGAAACTGCGCGACTGGGTGAGCGGGTTCACCGGCAGCAACGGCACAGCCGTGGTTACAGCCGACAGTGCAGGCTTGTGGACCGACTCTCGCTACTTCCTGCAAGCCTCCCAGCAATTGCAAGACTCGGGCTTCGACATGCACAAGGAAGATGTCCCCGGCGAAGAATCAATCAACGAATGGATTGCTACACACCTGCCCGATGGAGCCATACTCGCCGTTGACGGATACTTGTTCTCGATAACACAGGCGGCAGAACTGGAAGAAGTGTGCGGCCGCAACGGGTTGCGTTTTGCATCAGACTTCGACATCGCCGACCGCGTGTGGACATCGGGCCGTCCCGACCGACCGATGAACAAAATATACATACACGAAGAAAAATACGCCGGCGAAAGCGCACAAAGCAAAATAGGACGCATACTCGACGAGGTGGCAAAAGCCGGAGCCGACTCCATTTTCATTCCGTCGCTCGATGAAATCGCATGGACGCTCAACCTGCGAGGCGAAGACGTGGCATTTACACCGGTATTCATTTCCTACCTGTACCTGTCACAAAAAGAACGCGTATTATTCATCGACAGCGAAAAAACAGATGAAGGCATACGCCGCTACCTCAAAGAAATAGACGTTAAAATAAAGCCATACGACGAGGTTAAAGACTACCTTGGCCGCATAAGCACACACGAAACCATCATGCTCGACCCCACCCGCGTGAGCGACACGCTCGGACACGCGCTCGACTGCATGAAGGTTTATTCGGCATCGCCCGTGAGCGCACTTAAAGCCGTCAAGAACGACGTTCAGATAAACGGCACCCGCAAGGCAATGGAACGAGACGGCGCAGCTCTCGTGCGCCTGTTCATGTGGCTCGAAAAAAATGCCGGAACAGGAAAGTACAACGAACTTGACGTGTGGGAAAAAGGCATGGAATTCCGCGGACAAAGCGATCTGTACCGTGGCGACAGTTTCGGCATGATTGCCGGATATAAAGAACACGGAGCCATAGTACACTACTCAGCAAGCAAGGAAAGCGCATCGACACTGCATGCCGACGGCTTGCTGCTCATCGACAGCGGAGCACAATACCTCGACGGCACGACCGACATCACCCGTACCCTGACGCTCGGCAACCCGACAGCCGACGAAATCCACGACTACACTCTGGTGCTGAAAGGCCACCTCGCCATCGCCCGCGCTCAATTCCCCGTAGGCACCCGAGGGGCGCAACTCGACGCCCTTGCCCGCATCTACCTGTGGGAAGAGGGTATGAGATACCTGCACGGCACCGGCCACGGAGTGGGACATTTCCTTGCCGTACACGAGGGTCCGCAAAACATACGCCTTAACGAGAACCCCACCACGCTACGACCGGGCATGATTACGAGCGACGAACCGGGCGTTTACAAAGCAGGCAAATACGGCATACGCATCGAGAACCTTGTCTTGACCATACCGGGAGTACATTCCGAGGAATTTGGAGACTTCTACAAATTTGAAGTACTTACTCTTTTCCCTTACGACCGTTCGCTCATTGACCGCACGATGCTCACCGAAGCGGAAATAAGCCAAGTGAACAATTACCACAAGCAAGTCTATGAACGTTTGTCGCCATACCTGAACAACGACGAGAAACAATGGCTTGCCGAAAAAACAAAAGAACTTTAAAGAAACCGACACACAATCATGGCACTAATAAAAAGCGTAAGAGGATTTACTCCTAAAATAGGTAAAGACTGCTTCCTCGCCGACAACGCAACCATAGTGGGCGACGTGACAATGGGCGACGAATGCAGCGTGTGGTTCAATGCCGTGCTGCGCGGCGATGTCAACACCATCACAATCGGCGACCGTGTAAACATACAGGACGGCACCGTGCTGCACACACTGTATGAAAAATCCACCATAGAAATCGGCAACGACGTGTCGATAGGACACAACGTGACCATACACGGAGCCAAGGTACACGACTTCGCATTAATCGGGATGGGCAGCATCCTGCTCGACCATGCCGAAGTGGGCGAAGGTGCGATAGTGGCCGCAGGCAGCGTGGTCACAGGCAAGACAAAGATAGGAGCCAACGAAATGTGGGGAGGCGTACCTGCCCACTTCATCAAGATGGTTGATCCGGCACAAAGCAGGGAGATAAACGTGAAGATAGCACGAAACTACCTCATGTACAGCCGATGGTATGAGACCGACGACAATTCTTCAAAAGAATAGTTATAACCGGGCTTAAACAGTACAAATGCGTATTCACCGCCTCGATGCACGAGATTATCGGTGAATACGCATCTTGTTTTTCATTCAAGCGAAATTAGATGCACCGCATTTTATTTAAACGGATGTATCCCAAACCGTGGCGGACGAGCTGGCATAGCACCGGGGGCAATCTGTCGCTGACCGCCATTGTAATCGCGCAACAGAGAATACAATATCTCATACAGCAATCCGCCTACGTCAATCCCTATCTTCTGCCCCCCGAGATTTATTTGAGGAATAAGAATAGGCACGGTCATCCACTTGTGGCTGAAAGGATCATAATAACGCTGAGCGCCCATTTCCATCGAAAATTTGTCGCTCATCTGTACTCCCATGGTAGCCCCGTAATTAGACCTTGCCAAAAAAGGCATGGCGGCCATTGAATGGTAAAGCCCGTTGCCGCGTTGGTAGCTGCCAAAGGCATTCAGCGTCACCCTGTCGCTGAGCCTATAAGAAAGGCGACCCGACACTCCGAAGTTGTCATACAACCTATTGTCTAAATGATATTTTGAACCGGTGAAAGAACCGGTGAAAGAGAACCGACCGAAATCCTGCGTGAGCGAAACACCCCCAGTGGCAATATTGCCCATGCCGGGATACACGTTCATTGCGCTCGACGCAAACAGTCCGCCACCCTGCCATGAAGCAATCTCGCCTACGGCATAATTATTGCTCAGAGCAAATTGCCTTGGAATATTATAATCACTCGGGCGTGGAACAAATCCATAATTAGTCATATACCCACCGACAGGCGAACCATCAGGCTCCGAAGCAACAGAATCTTCATCCTGCACCGAATGCCGTGGCACGTCCAACGAATAAGGCAACCGCGTATATTTTTCGTCATGGAAGCGCAGCTCCACATTTTCGTCAAACATTCCCGACCCGCTTTCGCGCAACGCCGACTCATCGGCCTGCGCCGCCAAAGACAGCATTACTGCCAACAGCGGCGATATTCCAACTAACAACCGTCTCACTTGCATCATAGTTTATATCCATGCGAATATAACGAATAAACACAAAACGACAACTACGTTTAACCCGGTTTAACAAGACAAATACGGCAAAAGCCATACCCGTCAGTGAAAAAAGTAGGAGTAAATTTGCCTAAAGCAACAAGAAAGTGTAATTTTGCACTCCGATAGAGTTCTGTGTTTCAAGAATATTAACAAAACTATTATATAATCATAATGAACGTAACATTAGAAAAGGTCGGTAACGTGAACGGTTTTATCACGGTATCGATTGAAGCGAATGACTACCAAGACAAAGTAAAGAAAGAGCTGAAGACCATAGGCCAACGCCACCCGGAACGCGGATTCCGTCCCGGACACGTGCCGATGACCCTGCTTCAGAAAAAATATGGCCGCGAGGCTCTCGTAGAAGTAATAAACCGCGAATCTTACGACGCTCTTGTAAAATACATCCAAGACAACAAGCTCAACATATTGGGCGACCCTATAATTGCCAATGCAGCCGACCTCGTATGGGAAAATGGCAAGGACTTCAACTTGAAGTTTGAAATAGGCTTGGCTCCCGAAATCAACTATACCGTTGACAAGGATACCACAATTCCTTACTACAACATCGAAGTAAGCCAGGAAATGCTCGAAAAGAACGACGAAATGCTCCTCACCCGCGCAGGTAAGCAGGTTCCGGGCGAAGAAGTTGACGACACCGCTCTCGTGAAAGGCTCTATGGTGGAACTTAACGAAGACGGCTCGGTTAAGGAGGGTGGCATCAACGTTGAAAATACCATCGTTTCGCCGCAACACTTCAAGGACGATGCTCAAAAGGCCCTGTTCGCCGGCAAGAAGGTGGGTGACGAAGTTACTTTCAACCCATGGGCTACATGCAACGGCAACGCCACCGAACTCGCCTCGATGCTCAACGCCGACAAGGAACAGGTGGCTGAAATGAAGTCAAACTTCAAGATGACCATCAAAGAAATACTCGTTGTCAAGAAAGCCGAACACGGCCAAGAATTTTATGACGAGGTATTCGGCACAGGCAAAATCACTACCGAAGAAGAATATTTCGCAAAATTGAAGGAAAACATAGCCAACCAAATGAAGGGTGACAGCAACTATCGCTTCACCATCGACGCACACGAAGCAATCATGGCAAAAGTAGGCAAACTCGAACTTCCGGCTGAATTCCTCAAAAAATGGCTTTTGCGCCAAGACGACAAAAAGCACACCGCAGAAACAATCGATGCCGACTTTGAAAAGATGACCCCCGACCTCGAATGGCAATTGACCAAGGAGAAAATCGTTCGCGACCTCAACGTGAAGGTTGAAGAAGCCGACTTCTTGAACATTGCAAAATTGATTGCAGTGCAGCAATTTGCCCAATATGGCATGACCAACATTCCCGACGACGTGGTTGAACGCTATGCAAAGGAAATCCTCGACAACAAGGAATACCGCCAACGCATCGCAGAACGCGCCGTTGAAGACAAGATGTATGCAGGCATCAAAGAAGCCGCCAACATCGAAGAAAAGAACGTCAGCGTTGACGAGTTCAACGCTCTTTACAAGAACGAAAACGCCGAATAACGACAAATAGCACACCGTGCAATATGCGCGGGCAAGCCATAACTTATATTTTTACAGAGGCGGGAGAGGTCGAAAAAGCCATCTCGCCTCTGTTTTTGCTATCACGCCACCGGCTACAATTACCGGCACACGCGCAAGGCCGGGCAACCGAATTGCGCACAAGGCAAATGCAATTCGGAATAATTTCGTAAATTTGTGGCAAATTATTGCTGCCCGCCAAAAAACATACGTTTATGTGGAACGTGCTGCGGAACCGTTTTTTTTACTACCCGGCATATTCACAAATACCATTGATTTTCAACGGACACCTTTAGTAACAACTACATTGTTATTTTACTTATGAGCGACACCAAGGCCCAATTTGAACATGTCATAGGAATCTGCAGGGACTTATTCATAAAGAAATTGCACGACTACGGGGCTTCGTGGCGAATCATGCGCCCCGAATCAATCACCGACCAAATCTTCATCAAGGCAAAACGCATCCGCAACCTTGAAATAAAAAAAGTATCACAAGTGGGCGAAGGAATCTATCCCGAATTTATAGGCATAGTCAATTATGGCATAATAGGGCTTATCCAACTCGACTTGGGATTTTCAAGCACCGTGGACATAAGTAACCGGGAGGCTGCCGACCTCTATGACAAGTTCATGACACAGACCAAAGAACTAATGTATGCCAAGAACGCCGACTATGACGAAGCTTGGCGCGACATGCGCATAAATTCCTACACCGACTTGATTCTGACCAAAATACAACGCACCAAGCAGATCGAAGACAACCACGGCGAAACCATAGTGTCGGAAGGCATAGACGCCAATTACATGGACATGGTGAACTATTCGCTTTTTGCCTTGATTAAACTCGAATATGGGGAAGAGAAATAAAACAAGGCAAAGCAAGCTTTTCGACCCGAAGTGGGGTACCGCGACCATATTCGTGCTGCGCTTGATAGTAGGGGCAGTGTTCATATTCTCGGGATTCACCAAGGCCATCGACCCGTGGGGCAGCATATACAAATTCGACGAATACCTCGCCGCATTCGGTTTCCATGGCTACGACGGACTGCTCACTTTCATGTCGTTCTCGCTGTCGGCGGTAGAATTTGCCTTAGGCGTGTTCATGCTGCTTGGCGCATACAGGCGCATGACACCTATATTGATGTCGCTCATGATGATAGTCATGCTGCCTCTGACGCTTTATATCGCAATAACCGACAATGTTGCCGATTGCGGATGCTTTGGCGATGCCATTACCTTGAGCAACTGGGGCACATTCTGGAAAAACGTGGCTCTTGCCACAGCACTCGCCTACCTCGTAATGTTCAACAACCGTGTCAAGAACATATATGGCTTTGCCGTCCAGTGGATTGTCGCATTCCTGTCTTTCATCTACATACTGCTAATCGCATGGGACGGATACACTTACCAGCCACTCATCGACTTCCGTCCATTCCCCGTAGGGACCATAATATCTCACGATGCCACCGACGCGGGTGACGAAAGCGAAGAATTCCTGTTTGTCTATGAAAAAGACGGCTCGACCCGTGAATTCACTCTCGACAGCCTGCCCGACGAGACATGGAGATTCATAGAGCGCAAGCCGCTGCCGCAGAGTCACACGACAAACAATGCCGCCGAGGCGGGAAAGGCTTTCCACCCGATTACCGTTTTCGACACCGACCATGAAGTGGCCGACGGCGTGATACTGAGCGAGGGAGAACAACTGCTGCTGCTATTCCCGTCGCTGAGCGACGTGGTGATACCGTTTACTTACCAGATAAACGAAACATATGAATTTTGCCACAACCACGGCATCGATGTCATAGGTCTCACATCCAACGGCAAGAAAGAAATCGACGAATGGAACGACTTGTCGATGGCCGCCTATCCCATATACGTCATGGACGACAGCGAGCTGAAGATGATAGCCCGGGGCAACCCGGCCGCAGTATTCCTGCGCAACGGGGAAATAGTGTGGAAACGCGCCATGCAATCCATCCCCATCGACAGGCTCGCCACAACCGACAACTTTGACGACGTGATAGGCTCGGCTTCCTCGCCTCTTTACAGCCTGTACGCATTGACGGCGGTGTATCTGGCGGCAATGACGATTCTGCTTATAGTCAACCGCACCCACACCGTAGTGAAATTTAGCCTGCTACAAGTAAAGAAAAATCGGAAAAAACAAGTAAATTTGCAGTCGGATAAAGAATAATGTTAAAACAATCATATACTTTCTAAATTAACGAATTATGAGAAAGAACATTGTAGCCGGAAACTGGAAAATGAACACCACTGTTCCGGAAGGCGTTAAACTTGCCACCGAAGTAAACGAGGCTCTCAAGAGCTTTACTCCCAATTGCGATGTAATCATCGGCGTACCTTTTACCCACTTGACAGCAGTTGCCGCAGTCATCGACAGCAACAAGCTCGGGCTGAGCGCAGAAAACTGTGCCGACAAGGTTAAAGGTGCTTATACCGGCGAAGTATCGGCAGCAATGGTGGCTTCGACAGGTGCGCAATATGTAATTCTCGGACACTCAGAACGTCGCGCCTACTATCACGAGACCGTTGAAATCCTTGCCGAAAAGGTTAAACTGGCTCTTGAAAACGGCTTGAAAGTAATTTTCTGCATCGGCGAAGTTCTCGAAGAACGCGAGGCCAACAAGCAAAACGAAGTCGTTGAAGCCCAATTGGCATCGGTATTCGGACTCTCTGCCGAAGACTTCGGCAAAATCATACTTGCCTACGAGCCTGTATGGGCCATCGGAACCGGCAAGACCGCAACCGCCGACCAAGCCGAAGAAATCCACGCTTTCATCCGCGGACTCATCGAAAAGAAATATGGCAAGCAAGTTGCCGAAGACACCACCATCCTTTATGGCGGAAGCTGCAAACCGAGCAACGCAAAGGAACTCTTTGCCAAGCCCGATGTTGACGGCGGACTTATCGGTGGCGCAGCCCTCGAAGCCGAATCTTTCATGGGCATAGTTAAGGCTTTCTGATAATCATAACTTCATACACATGAGGAAGTGCCGCAAGGCTGTCGAAGCCTTGACGGCGCATCCTCGTTTTTATTTTAGGAATCATCTTTATCCCGAAGCTGGCACCTCTGTTGCGGCTTCATCGTGAAAATATTAAGAAACTGCTTTATCATCATGCCGAAACGTATTCTTTTTGCGATATTCGCGTCTGCCATATGCCTCGCAACGGCCAACGCCCAGACCCCGGCCACGATAGCCGACTACCTGCAGCAATCATCGGCAGGACGCGTCACGGTACACCAGCCCGAAGCACTCAACCGACGACTAAGCCCCACAAGCGGCGACACCACCAACGTCGCCACGCATCACCACTTCATGGGTAAAAAAGAAATGGTAGGATACCGCATACAGGTGTTTTCCGACCGCAACCAGCGCACTGCCAAAGGCGAAGCATTGTCGAAAGAACGCAGCATGAAAGAGGCATTCCCCGAAATGGGCACATACATCACCTACGACGCTCCATCGTGGAGGCTGCGCGTGGGCGACTTCAGGACTCGCGACGAGGCCGCGTCCCGACTTGCCGAGTTGAAAGAACTTTTTCCGGGCTATGCAAACGAGATGATTATAGTCGTTGACTTAATTAACACTGCAGCACAATGATATTAAACAAGTACGACGAAAAGACTGTCGAAGAAATTGCTGCCTGCTACCGACGCATTCTTGAACTGGTGGGCGAAGATCCCGGCCGCGAAGGCTTGATAAAGACACCGGTCAGGGCAGCAAAAGCCATCATGGACATTACACGCGGATACAACGAAGACCCTGAACGCATAATCAAATCTGCAATATTTGAACACGCCGGCTCTAAAGTGGTAACGGTAAAAGACATCGAATTTTATTCGGTGTGCGAGCACCACATATTGCCATTCTTCGGACGGGTTACAATAGGATACATCCCCGACGGACACATCGTCGGGCTCAGCAAGCTGGCTCGGGTGGTCGATACCTATGCCCACCGCCTGCAAGTGCAGGAACGCCTCACAGGCGAGATTTGCCAACTGCTCACCCGCACATTGTCGAGCAAAGGCGTGATAGTGGTATGCGAGGCCGGACACCTGTGCATGAAGATGCGTGGCGTGGAAAAGCAAGACAGCATGACCGTCACGATGGACTACAGCGGCGAATTCAACGACGCCGCATTGCGCCGCGAATTTCTCGACTCGCTGCGGTAACTTTTGCAGCGCCTCGGCAATGCCAAAAACAAATCGGGGCTTTGTTTTTGGCATTGCGCTCGACTTTCACTATATTTTCATAATACAGGATGCGCCTCGGCATTGCCAAAACAAATCGGGGCTTTGTTTTTGGCATTGCGCTCGACTTTCACTATATTTGTGAAAAATTTGTTACCCATTCGCAACATGGACAAGGTTACTTACAACGGGCTCACATTCGAGCCATACTTGACACGAGACGACATAGCAAGGGAAGTGAAGCGCATTGCCGGGGAGATAAAGCAAAGTTATGCCGACGACAATCCGCTGTTTTTGTGCGTGCTGAACGGAGCCGCCATATTTGCCGTCGATTTGTTCCGGGAGTGCGGTATCCCTCAGTCTGAAATCACATTCATCCGTTTCAAGTCTTATGAGGGTACGTCCACCACGGGAACTGCCAAACAGGTGTTGGGACTTAACGAGAGCATCGAGGGACGCACCGTGATTGTCGTGGAAGACATCGTTGACACAGGTGTCACAGCCAAGGAGTTGCTGAAAGTGCTACGAGAAAAAAATCCGCGCGAAGTGAAGCTCGCCTCATTGCTGTTCAAGCCCGACTCGTTACAGACGGGTGTGAAACCCGACTACATAGGCTTCAGCATCCCGCCAAAATTCATAATAGGCTATGGACTCGACATCGACGGAAAGGCTCGCAACCTGCGCGACATATTCGTCTTGAGCGAGCAACAATAGCCGACAATCTACAATTAAATAGTTCAATCATCATACATCAAATCAACGAATACAATGTTTAATATAGTTATCTTCGGTGCCCCGGGTTCGGGAAAAGGCACACAAAGCGAGTATCTCATCAACCACTACGGGCTGTTCCACATTTCTACCGGCGACGTGCTTCGCGACCATATCAAGCGCGGCACAGAACTGGGCAAAATAGCAAGCTCATACATCAACGACGGCAAACTCATTCCCGACGAACTGATGATATGCATCCTTGAAAACGTCCTTGACGAACACCCCGAAGAAGAAAAGAAGGGTGTTATCTTCGACGGCTTCCCACGCACCACCGAGCAGGCAAAGGCTTTGAAAGAAATGCTTGAACGCCGTGGCGGAAAGGTTGACGTAGTAATCGGCCTCGACGTGCCCGAAGCCGAACTAATCGATCGCCTCATAAAGCGTGGCAAGGAATCGGGACGCAGCGACGACAACATGGAAACAATCAAGAAACGTCTTGAAGTTTACCACAACCAGACGAGTCCGCTACGCGACCACTACGTCGCCGAGGGCGTGTATGCAGCGATAAACGGCACGGGATCGATCGAAAGCATCTTCGACAGCATAAAGGCCGCCGTTGACAACTGCCGCAAATAAAACGCTACAAAACACACATAGCCATAAGTGCCAAAATGCGTGACACGTGCGTGCATTTTGGCACATGTTTTCAATCCGTAATACCGACATGAGAATAGACATAATCACAGTGCTGCCCGAGATGCTGCAGTCGCCACTCAGCTGCTCGATAGTGAAACGCGCGCAAGACAAGGGGCTTGCCGAGATTGTGGTGCACAACCTGCGCGACTACACCCACGACAAGTACCGCAAGGTCGATGACTACCCTTTCGGCGGAGAAGCCGGAATGGTGATGAAAATCGAGCCTGTCGATAGGTGCATATCGGCCTTGAAGTCGCAACGCCACTACGATGAGGTAATTTTCACCTCGCCCGACGGCGAACAGTTTTCACAACCGCTTGCCAACCGCCTGTCGCTGCTCGACAACATCATAATACTGTGCGGGCACTACAAGGGGGTCGATTACCGCATACGCGAGCATCTTGTGACCATGGAGATAAGCATAGGCGACTATGTACTCACCGGCGGCGAGATTCCGGCAGCCGTGATTACCGACGCGGTGGTAAGGCTCATACCCGGCGCGCTCGGCGACGAACAGTCGGCTCTTAGCGACTCGTTCCAAGACAACCTGCTTGCCCCGCCGGTATATACCCGCCCGGCCGAATATAACGGTTGGCGTGTTCCCGACATACTGCTATCGGGACACGAGGCCAAAATAAACGAATGGAAGCACGAAATGGCACTCGAACGCACCCGCCGTCTCCGCCCCCACCTTCTCGACTGACCCTAAAAAGTGCCATAAAAAGCCATTTCAAAAAAACTCTTTGCGGTCTAATGCCCGTTTTGGGTTAAATCACAAGCTGTGAGCTTAACACATTTTGCATAGCAGATATCCCATCAAGGACAATCCATGCCATACTAATATCCGAAACATTAAAACACGAATTATTTTGGGTCGGTCTGAAAAGCCGGTTGCAGTGCAAATAACGGTGATAGATGCTGTGCTGCCAAATATTGCGGCAGCACCGGGGGCGGCACCAATAACTGTTTTGGATTAAACAACCGGGGAAAAAACGAGCAAGGACACACGACCGACATAGTTGTGTGTCCTTGCTCGTTTAAGCATATATCGCGCGCAAATCAAATCGACAAGCGGCGCAGCGTGTTGAGCAGATCGCGATTGATAGGCTTGTCGTTCTTGATAGCCTTAGAGAACGGCACATACACTATTTCGTCGTTGGTAATGCCTATCATCACATTGCGCTGATCCTCAAGCAGGGCATCGATGGCCGCAGCTCCCATGCGCGACGCAAGGATGCGATCGACAGCCGTCGGCGAGCCGCCGCGCTGCAAGTGGCCGAGTATGGTCACACGCACGTCGTATTGCGGGAACTCGTTCTTTACGCGCTCGGCAAGCCCCATCGCACCGCCCGTAATCGGGCTTTCGGCAACAAGCACAATCGACGAGTTCTTGCTCTTGCGGAATCCGTTCTTCACAAGCTCGGCAAGCTGATCGACCTCGGTCGATATTTCAGGGATTATCGCAGCCTCGGCTCCCGATGCTATCGCACCGTTAAGGGCAAGGAAACCGGCATCGCGACCCATTACCTCGATGAAGAACAAGCGCTCGTGAGAAGTGGCAGTGTCGCGTATCTTATCGACGCACTGCATTATGGTGTTCAACGCCGTGTCGTAGCCTATCGTCTTGTCGGTGCCATACAGGTCGTTGTCGATGGTACCCGGAAGACCTACTATAGGGAAATTAAACTCGTTGGCAAATATGCGAGCACCCGTCAGCGAGCCGTCGCCACCTATCACCACAAGCGCATCGATACCCTCGCGCTTCAACACGTCATAGGCAAGCTGGCGCCCCTCGGGCGTAGTAAATTCCTTGCAACGGGCAGTCTTCAATATCGTGCCACCCGTCTGTATTATATTAGAAACATTCTGCGTCTTGAAATCGACAATTTCGTCGGTTATAAGACCACGGTAGCCGCGATAAATACCTTTCACACTGAATCCGCTGCATATGCCGGCACGCGTCACCGCCCTGATAGCAGCATTCATGCCGGGAGCATCGCCACCCGAAGTCAGTATGCCAATACATTTAATTTCTGCCATAATGATACCTTTAGTTAATTGATTTCTACATGCAAAGATAATGTAAGTCAAGAGCAAATCAAAACAATTCAATCTGTTTTTACGCCCTGATTCCGGCATACTGTCCCTTGTCAACACCTGTATGCTCTTACTTTTCACCAATGTAAATGGTACACACTCCAAGCGTCATGCGCAAGAAGCGGCAATTGCGAAACCCCACACGGCGCATTATGTCGCACATCGACTCGCCTTGCGGCACGGCGGCTATGCTCTCGGGCAAGTAGCTGTAGGCCCGCCTGTCGTGCGATACCATGCGCCCCACCAACGGGACGAGGGTCTTGGTGTACAAATCATAAAACAACTTAATCACGGGATTGGTCGGAGTGGATAGCTCCAACACACACAGCACTCCGCCCTTGTGGATTACCCTATACATCTCGGCATATCCCTGCTCAAGGTGCTCGAAATTACGCACCCCGAATGCCACGGTCACCGCGTCATACCCGCCGTCGGCAAACTTCAGTGCCATGCAGTCGCCTTCCTCGAAGGTAAAATGCCGTCCTATGCCGGCACCGTCCACCTTTTCCTTTGCCACGCCGAGCATGGATGCCGACAAGTCGATGCCTGTGATGTGGTCGAGCCGCAAGCTGCGGAACAACTGTATCGCAAAATCGCCTGTCCCCGTAGCCACATCCAAGACTTTGCGAGGATTATACCGGCCAAGCAGCTTGACGGCCTTGCGCCGCCAGCACTTGTCGATGCCCAGGGTCATGGCACGGTTCATGAAGTCATAGGCAGGAGCTATCGAATCAAACATCTGCCTCACCTGCCCCGTCTTGCTCTCCGTGTCGTTATACGGAGTTATTTTTTCTGCCTTGTAGTCCAAGCGTAACTATTTATATATTCAACACACGCTGTTAACAGCAAGGAGCGAGAGCATCGCCAAGAAGCGGACTGAGCCCTTCGTGCTGACGGTTTCGCACTCCCACGCAAAAACGATTTGCCTTACGCACAGAGATTACTTGCGAGCCAGATACTCGTTGACGTTTTTCTCTATGCGAGCTGTTATGTCGCTATCCTCGGCGGGAACAAATTTCTTGCCGACTATGTGTTCATAAAGTTCGATATAACGAGCCGACACCGAGTTGCAATATTCATCGGTCATCTCGGGAACCGTCTGCCCAGCCTTGCCCATGAAATTATGGTCAATCAGCCATTGGCGTACAAACTCCTTTGAAAGCTGCTTCTGCGGCTCGCCCTTTTCAAAGCGTTCCTGATATCCCTCGCTATAGAAATAGCGCGACGAGTCGGGGGTGTGTATTTCGTCGATAAGTATCACCTTCCCGTCACGCTTGCCAAATTCATATTTGGTATCCACAAGTATCAGTCCCTTCTCGGCTGCCATTTGCGTACCACGCTCAAACAGCGCGCGGGTGTATCGTTCCATTGTCTCGTAGTCCTCGCGGCTCACTATGCCCTGGGCTATGATTTCCTCTTTCGATATGTTTTCGTCGTGTCCGGCCTCGGCCTTTGTGGTCGGAGTGATAATCGGCTCGGGGAACTTCTCGTTTTCCCTCATTCCGTCGGGCAGCTTCACTCCACACAGTTCACGGCAGCCTGCCGCATATTCGCGCCATGCGCTGCCGGTCAAGTAGCCGCGTATAATCATTTCCACGCGGAAACCTTCGCACTTCAGCCCCACCGTCACCATCGGGTCGGGAGTTGCGAGCTTCCAGTTAGGAACGATGTCGGCCGTGGCATCGAGGAATGTTGCTGCTATCTGGTTCAGCACCTGTCCCTTGAAAGGAATGCCCTTGGGCAGAATCACGTCAAACGCCGAGATGCGGTCGGTGGCAATCATCACAAGCAGGTCGTCGTCGATATCATATACGTCACGCACTTTCCCATGATAGACACTCTTTTGTCCCGGAAAGTTGAAATCGGTGTGTGTTAAAGTTTTTGCCATAATACGATAAGATTATATGTTTTGTTCTTTTAGTCCTTCCTCTTGGCTTCGGTCGAGAGCCGCAATCGCTCTCCGCTCCTCGTCGTAGTTCTGATATGCGTCCACTATCAATTGCACGAGCTTGTGCCGCACTATGTCGCGGCGGTCAAATTCCACCCGTCCTATTCCCGGCACGCCCTTGAGTATGTTAATGGCCTGTATAAGTCCCGACGTCACCGTGCGAGGCAAGTCGATTTGGGTTATATCGCCGGTGATAATCATCTTCGACCCCAGTCCCAGTCGCGTCATGAACATCTTTATCTGGTGAGTTGTGGTGTTCTGCGCCTCGTCAAGTATTATCACGGCATCGCTGAGCGTGCGTCCGCGCATAAATGCAAGCGGGGCAATCTGAATGACGTTCGACTCCATGTACTCCTTCAGCTTCACCGCAGGAATCATATCCTCGAGCGCGTCATAAAGAGGCTGCAAATAAGGGTCTATCTTCTCCTTCATGTCGCCCGGCAGGAATCCCAGTTTCTCTCCGGCTTCCACCGCCGGACGCGACAGGATAATCTTCTTCACTTGGCGGTTTTTCAATGCTCTCACGGCTAGGGCTATGGCCACATAGGTCTTGCCCGTGCCTGCAGGACCGAGGGCGAATGTCAAGTCATTTTCCTGAAACACCCTCACAAGGCGTTGCTGGTTGGGAGTGCGCCCGGTAATGGGTTTTCCGTTCACGCCGTATATTATCACATCGTCGAGCTTGACCTCTTGCGGAGCCTCGCCACGCACCATGTCGATTATGACTTCCTGCGGAAGCTTGTTATACTTCACGCAATATTCCTCAAGTTTCTTGATTTTCTCTTCAAAAAGCGACGTTTCGGAATCGTCGCCTATGACCTTTATGATGCTGCCACGGGCAGCGATGCGCAATTTAGGGAAAAGATTGCGGATTAATTGGATATTTGCATTATTGACCCCGTAAAACGTCACCGGGTCAACACTATCTACAATTATTATGCGTTCTATCATATAGTTTCCAAAACCTTTGCAAATTTACACAGAATAATCGGATAAACAGTTTCCGCCACTACCCGATTTTACAAAATAATTTGAGTCAGAAAGAATCGTTGCCGCAAAATTTAAACAGTGCCTTATACTGAAACGGGGAAGTTTGACGTTATTAATGGAGAAAATGTTACGAATGAATCTTTCCTGCAAAAAAATCATACTTTTGACATTGTTGTCGTGTATCGTGGCCTTAACTTCGGCAGCGGCAAACGTGAAACTGTCGGGCAAGGTTACCGACGGCGACAACGCGCCTGTCGAATTTGCGACGGTGCGCATCGGCGGCACCGCGATAGGAGCCACCACCGACCTGGGCGGACGGTACAGCCTAACCGTCCCGCAGGCCGACACCATAACCGTCATATTCAGTTGCATGGGCTATACCGAGGTCACTCGGCGACTGGCCAATGCCGAGGGAGAAGTGACGCTTGACGTGAAATTGCTCAAAAAGACCCTCGAACTCGAAGGACTCGAAATCACCGAGTACAAGCGTCAGACCGGGCAGATGCAAACCATCGACATCGGGGCAGCTCACCTTGCTCCCGACGCAAGCGGCGGCAGCATCGAGGCCGTGCTATCGACGATGGCCGGAGTGAGCAAAAAAAACGAGATGAGTTCCCAATACATGGTACGCGGAGGTTCTTATGACGAAAACAGCGTATATATCAATGGAATAGAAGTATATAGGCCCCAACTTATCAGTTCCGGGCAACAAGAGGGGCTAAGCATAATCAATCCCGACTTGGTGGGGCAAGTGGAATTCTCGACCGGCGGCTTCAGTGCCGAATACGGCGACAAGATGTCCTCGACTCTCGACATCACATATCGGCAGCCCGAAGCCTTTGAAGGCTCGGCATCGGGAAGCCTGATGGGGGGCAGCGTGGCAATAGGACAAGGAAGCTCGCGTTTTTCCCAATTGCACGGATTCCGCTACAAGCGCAACTCGTCGCTGCTCGGCTCCCTTGAGTCGAAAGGCGAATACGACCCGCAATATTTCGACTACCAGACGAACATAAATTTCAAAGTCAACGACAAGCTGAAACTGTCGTTCCTCGGCAACATATCAATCAACGATTACCGATTCACCCCCAAGACGCGAGAGACCAACTTCGGCACCATGAACAATGCCCGCTCTTTTACCGTGTATTTCGACGGGCAGGAAAAAGACAGGTTCGAGACCTACTTCGGCGCGTTGTCGCTCAATTACAGGCACTCTCGCAGCACCGACTTCACGCTGCTCGCTTCGGGATACCTAACCAACGAGCTCGTCACTTACGACATACATGGCGAGTACTGGCTTGACGAGGCCGGCACCAACGACACCGGCGACAGCAACCCGGTGATAGGCGGCGAACTGGGCGTGGGCACTTACCACGAACATGCCCGCAACCGGCTCAAGGCAAGCGTGTTTGCGCTATCGCTTAAAGGGAACACGTCGATAAGCAACAATAACATAAGCTACGGACTCACATACCAACACGAACGCATACACGACCGCACTCGCGAGTGGGAACAGCGCGACTCGGCAGGCTACTCCTTGCCACACACAGGCAACGGGGTGAACATGGTGTATAACCTGACGTCGAGGCACGACATTTCGTCTAACCGCCTGTCGTTTTTCGCACAAGACGCATTCCGCATCGTCAACGACCTGGGGTATTTCACTTTCAATGGGGGGGTGCGCTTCACCTACTGGGACTTCAACCATGAATTTCTGATAAGTCCGCGTGCAAGCGTAGGATTCGTCCCCAAGCGCAATGAGCGTTTCTCACTTCGCTTTGCCACCGGCCTGTATTATCAAGCACCATTCTACAAAGAGTATAGGATGGAACAAACCGACCAGAACGGCAACACAAACATAGTACTGAACCACGACATAAAATCGCAACGCAGCGTCCACCTGATACTTGGAGGCGACTACACTTTCCGGGCAATGAACCGCCCGTTCCGCTTCTCGGCTGAATTGTATTACAAAAACCTGTCAAACATCATACCTTATGAAATCGACAACTTGAAAATGGTGTATTCGGGCGTGAACAGTTCAAAGGGATATGCCGCAGGAATCGACATGAAGTTCTTCGGGCAATTTGTGGAAGGAACCGACTCGTGGATAAGCCTGTCGCTGATGAAAACGCAGGAAGACCTCAACGGGGTGAAAGTGCCAAGGCCAACCGACCAACGTTATAGCATTGCCGTTTACTTTACCGACTATTTCCCGAAGTTCCCAAAAATGAAATTCAGCTTGAAAGCAATATATTCCGACGGCCTGCCAACCACCTCGCCGCGCACCACGCGCGATATATCTTACTTTCGCACTCCGGCCTACAAGCGTGTAGATGTGGGAATTTCTTACCAACTTGCGGGCGGCAGCGATACACGCCCCGACAACTTCCTGCGTTACTTCAAAGACGTGTGGATTGGCGTGGATGTGTTTAACCTGCTCGACATATCAAACGTGAGCAGCTATTACTGGGTGACCGATGTCAACAACATACAGTATGCCGTGCCAAACTACCTGACACGGCGGCAAATCAACGTTCGCCTCTCCTTGAAATTCTAAGAGTTTGATAATAAGAGAGTCGCCACGCCTTGACTTATTTACAAGAGCGTGGCGACTGAATATATATGATTGCACTAAAAATGATGCGTGGCCTGCGATTAGATGTCAACCACCATATCGTCGCCCGCAGGCATGTCGTCGCCGACAAACCCGTTTTCTTGTATAGAGCCGGCATCTGCTTGAAAACTATCACCGCCATTGTCAAAAATTCTACCTTCATCATCGTCGTTGCTATCGGGCAACACAGCCACCACCACGCCATCGTCGCCTTGCGCAGCGGCAGGAATGGCCTCGACGACCTCGGCATCGCCATTATCACCGGCCATGTCGTCGTATCCGATCGTCCACCCGAAGGCATCCGCCAACGCCGCATCTTGCGCTATGTCAACAAGCTCGGCCAGTGCCGGATCGCCGTCGATATGGCACTCGACAAAGGCATTCTCTTCGTCGGTAGTGTTTCCGTCGATATAGGCGGCAAGCAATTCATCCGATATGTTATCGTCCATGTTAATCATAATAGTCCTCCTTTCTACCCATCACAAGCCGCAGCTGAGCCAAAGCTCTGCGATGTATGTTATATAGGTTGTCAACTGTTATTTCCATCCTTTCTGCCAACTGTTCGGGGCTTACGTCCCTTAGGTCGAGAGCCGTTATCACCATGCGATAACGCTCGTTTGGCATAACGGCCAAAGCCTTGCGTATGTCGATGCGGCGATCCATGGCTCTATGAGCCGAGAATCCCCTTTCTCTCCTTTTATTAAGAGTTTCGTCCGAATCGTTTTCTATCAGTTGGGCTCGCTTTTTCAAGAAAAAGCGTGTGGCCACCACTTGCGTCCACGTCGTAAACTTGCTACGGAAGTCAAACTGTCGCACCTTGTACCAGTCATTTTCGGCAAGATACAAAAACAGCTCGTTGATTAGTTCCTGTTCGTTGACACGGCCGTCATACACCTTGTGCACAATATACACAAAAATAGGCTTGCACTTCTTAAAAAAGAAGTACTCTACAACTGCCGCATCACCGGCCACAATGCCATCCACAAGTTGCTCGTCGGTATATTGGTCGTAATTCATCTCCCCGTTTTTTGCCTGTCGCATTATTTATATGTATGCAAAAATAAGAAACTGTTCTGGATTTTCCCTTGGAATTAGCATAAAGTGAATCATGTTGCTACAAAAAAACGCAGCGACCCCGCTCCTCGATGCGAAGGGCGGGGCCTGTATGCGCTTACACAGAGTTGAAATTACTGTTGCTTCTTGCGATTGCCATAGCGTTGCATGAACTTGTCAACGCGACCGGCAGTGTCAACCAACTTCTGCTTACCGGTAAAGAACGGGTGAGAAGAACTTGTGATTTCAAGCTTTACCAACGGATAAGTAACACCGTCTATTTCTATGGTTTCCTTTGATGCCACAGTCGAGCGTGTGATGAAAGTCTCGCCGTTCGACATGTCTTTGAACGCTACTTCGCGGTAGTTACTCGGATGAATACCTTCTTTCATTGTCTTGTATCCTGTTTATAAGTTATTTAATCAATTTTGTTTACCACGTTGGTAGCGTGGCTCTCGTAATGGCTTGCAAATTTACGCATATTTTCTGAATTACAAAACCGCTCACCCTAAAAACTTTAGAAAATTTCCCAAATGCACCCTTGTGTTACAGGGCGGCGCACGAAATCTTAAAAAAAACGCGAAGGGGTGGCCTCACGGCTGCCCCTCCACTATCTATTAAGGACTTCTATTTAAACTAAATATTGTTGTACCTATTATCTTATTGTCCTTTTTTACGCCATGCTGTAGAAATATTCATTTCTCCGGCATAGCATCTTGCAAATTATTCACCGCCAACAGTAGTTTTCTTCAGAGTGATAGGAATCACTGTTTCAAATGTTACTATACCGGGTACTTGCAATGTTATCACCACGTGGGCAGGAGTATCTTCGAGCAGCGTAGAACCATCATTGCTCCAAGTAATCATGCCGGTAGTCGGATCAATCGACAATCGACCGTTTTGGTCTTCGCCTTCGGTTATGCGATAAGTGAAGTTGAAGTCACTTGCATCCAAGCCGTAGGTTGCCGCAGCCTTGGTCACAGTCTTGTTATCCCACACAAGGGCATTGCCGTTGATGAGAGTAACATCTACACGCTTTGCAAAGTCGTCGGTTTCAACCGGCGCATCGGTAGGAATGTTAACCGGCTGTGCGGCAGTAACAACAAACGGCGAGCGGAATTCCACGTAGTAGTTGAACGAATGCTCAGTGCCATTGTCGCGCATTGCCACAAATTGAACAGGAACCCTGCGAATCTCGTTCATGTCACCATAGTATCCGAGTTCGTTGGTAAGAGCAATAATCTGCTCGCGATAGTCATATACCGAACCACCGTCAGAAACGTGAGAAGTAACTTCCACGCCATATACTGTGGACTCAGGATCGATGCGGAACTTGTAGTTGTGGTTGTTGTTGCCGTAGTTTTCAAGATAATCGACGAATGCTTCGGCCAACGTAGTCTGCATTACCAATTCACCGCTGTTGTTGAACGTGCCGCGCACGATTTGAGTTCTGTTCGATACATACTGGCTGTCGTTAAACTCGGGATCAACACAATTATCATTGATAGTGTATTGGATGGTAATGCGTATGCTGCGGTACAACGTAGGATCGTTCGACGGTATAGAAATGACAATCTTGTCGGTATTGCTCAACTTGTTGTCGGGTATGTAAACCAAGTCGTTGAACGAAACAGTTATCAACCCGTCGGTGAGAGTCTGGTCGCTGTTGAACGGAACTATTTCGGTCTTAACGCCAGCCTCGCTTGTTGCACCGTCGGCTCCGTAACGGATTTCTACGTTAGCTTCGTCGTAGAGCGATGCAAATTCTTTTGCAGGAATACCGGCGATACTATAAATCTCGTCATTTACTTCTTTCCATCCAAAAGTGAATTCCTCCGACCATTGATCGGCATTACCATCGGGCAATGCAACATATTTAACGTCAACTGTCTTGTTGATTTCCAATACTGGCAAATCTTCCTTCTCCTTCTCAGAAACCTCAATGATGATATAACCATCGGCAATCTTGGTTTTGTTGAAATAAGCTTCAACCTTTACAACCGGCTTGCGGCCGATGGCTGCCCTGTTGGGGCCTTCGATTCCTGCTTCTGCCGGAGCTGCGTCAACCGTCATGATATAATCACCGGCCTCGTTCTGATTGATCGAAGTATAAATATCCTGTACAGTACCGTCATACCCCTTTATACCGGTCTCGGCAAACGTATATGAAATATACTTCTCAAATCCTGCCTCTACCAAGCTCACATGCACATTATCCACGGCCCATGCCTCGGCAAGTTCGTTAAGGTTGAGCTCGTCGGTATAATAAAATTGTTTGTCGGCAATAGCATTCTCGGCTACGACTTGATCGGCGGGCCAAGTTTCGGGATAATAACGATTGGCGTCGGTATTAATCGAAGGGTCATTCAAAAGATGCTTCTTGGCAATCATGAAGTCTTTGAGAATCTTGAAGTCAACGATAGAATAATCCGAAGTTATCACGCGGTCGGCTCCCGAAGTGGTCTTGTCGTTGGCTTGCAAAGCAACAAGAATTTCTTTTCCATTGCCGTTGGTGCTTTCATTATCATATACGGCATCAAGCTTCTCTACCGAAGTTGTAGAAGTTACAGTCACCTTGCCGGCTTCATCAAAGTTGACATCTTGAATTGTCAAGTAACCCTCTTCATCGGGATTAGCCGAACGGACAGCCACCGTGCGGTTGATGAAAGACCATGCCGACTTGTCCTTGAGGTTAGAAGTAATTTCAGCATTGCTCGGGTTCAAGCGGTATGTCATTTCTATGTCGCTCGATGCCAAGAAGTTGTAATCTGCCGGGTAAATACCTGCCGTGTGAAGCTTCTTTTCAACCGACAACGAATAGAACGAAGTTACACCATAACCACTCTTGATTGCATCGGGCACAAAAGCAAGACCTACAAGAGGCTCAGAAAGCTTGATGCGTATAGCCTTGTTTTCTCCCTCACCGTTCTCCACATTGAAGAGCGTCAGCACTTGCTTGTCGGTGTCATATACGGCAGTTACAGTTCCGAGTGGCAACCACGGAGTGTCGGTCACTTCGCGTGTGATTACGTCGGCACCTTCTTCATCCTTGGTTATTGTAATCTTAACCCAGTATCCATTCTCATCACCTTCGAGACCCGGCTCGTAGTAAACGATAGGAGCATCGGCACCTGCTGCGCCTGTCGCACCTGTTTCGCCACGCGAAGGCTTACCGGTGTCAACACCGTCGATATACCAATTGCCGTTTTCGCCAATGGTAACCTCGGGGCTATGGCCATCGTTGCCGGTAGCACCTGTTGCTCCCTGCGACGGTTTGCCCGTATCTTCGCCATCGATAAACCAGTTGCCGTTTTCGCCGATGGTAACTATGGGGCTATGGCCTGCCATACCGGCGGCAGCCACGCCAGAGTCTTCACCGTCGATAAACCAGTTGCCGTTCTCGCCGATGGTAATTTCGGTCTTGCTTCCGGGAGTTCCTTGTGCGCCGGTATCACCCTTGTCGCCTTTGTCACCCTTATCTCCCTTGTCACCTTTATCTCCTTTTTCGCCTTCGGCTTTAACATTGGTGTTCTCGCCGTTAATCCACCAGTAGCCATCGATGATTTCCACGGTAGGAGTTGTTCCATCAATGCCATCCTGGCCGTCTTGCCCGTCGGCGCCATCCTGTCCTGCCGCTCCGCGTGAAGGCATACCAGTGTCAACGCCGTCGATGAACCAGTTGCCGTTCTCGCCGATTTCAACAACGCTACCCGGCTCGCCCTGGGCTCCTGT
>CALUNI010000026.1 GCA_944321905.1 uncultured Muribaculaceae bacterium
GGTGCGGACGGGACTCGAACCCGCGACCCCATGCGTGACAGGCATGTATTCTAACCAGGCTGAACTACCGCACCATGTTTTGTTTTTGCTTTCGGTTGACTCATCTTGTTTCCCGATTGCGAGTGCAAAGTTATACCCTCTTGGCGAAATGTGCAAATATTTCAAGGTAAATATTTGTTAAAAAAATAAAAATTTAAATCCTTTTCTTTGTATATGTTTGATTGTTAGTTGTTTGTGTGTGGAGCGAAAATGTAGTGATGTTTGAATTTTTTGTTGCAAATATTTGTTGCGAGATGGCATGGCACCTGTTTTTTGCTGTAAAGCTTGATTTTTGCACTCTAAAAAATGTGATTGGTCAATATAAAAATCTTTTTGTAAGGCGAGATATGATATCTTTACTGCCCGTTAAAAAGTAATTTCCGGATATCAATGCGATGACACAACAGTTGTTTTTGAAAGGACTTGCCATGCAAAGTGTGGCGGTGGAGCCACCCATTCCTGTGCATAGCAACTAAAGCCATTTTGTCGGGCAATAATGATATGACATATTACTGAGTGGTCATGCCGGCGATTGGCGTGGTGGCTTCGGTGGCGGCATGTTGACGGCTTCATGTGTAGGCGGGCGTGTGAATCTATTTTGCTATTTCGGTGGGATTGATTATTTTTGCAAAACATATATGCAAGAAAATCAAGCTGAAAAATGATACTTCCTATCTATCTTTACGGGCATCCTGTGCTAAGAAAGGTTTCGCCCGACATAACACCCGACTTCCCGGGGCTTCATGACCTTGTAGAAAATATGAAAGCCACGATGTATGCATCTGACGGCATAGGCATTGCTGCACCGCAGGTGGGCGTGAATGCGCGCATCGTTTATATCGATGCGTCGGTACTTGCCGATACGTTTCCCGAGCTTGCCGACAGAAAGTATGTGCTTATCAATCCGCGTATCGAGGTATTGGAAGATGGCGAAAAGGTTTCGCGTGAGGAAGGTTGCTTAAGCCTGCCTGGCATACACGAACCAGTGAGTCGCGTGGAAAAGATACGCATAAATTATGTTGACGAGCAGTTCAAGCCCCACGAGGAGGTGGTGAGCGGTTATCTGGCGCGGGTAATGCAGCACGAGTGTGACCACCTTGATGCCGTGCTTTTCATCGACCATCTTTCGCCTATCCGCAAGCAATTGATTCGTAACAAGCTTAACAATATCATTAAAGGGAAAGTAAATTGCGACTATCGCACAAAAGGGTATAAAAGCAAGTAACGCATAAGTAGAGAGTTATGGCCGACGACAAGAAAGTGATATTTTCGATGGTGGGTGTCAATAAGATTTACCCGCCGCAGAAGCAGGTTTTGAAAAACATATACCTGTCGTTCTTCTATGGAGCCAAAATAGGCATAATAGGTCTCAACGGTGCCGGAAAGTCAACATTGCTGAAGATTATAGCCGGAATCGACAAGCAGTATCAAGGAGAAGTGGTGTTTGCTCCGGGGTATTCTGTGGGATACCTCGAACAGGATCCCAAGCTTGACCCGGAAAAAACGGTAAAAGAAGTTGTGCAAGAGGGCTTGAAGCATATAACCGACTTGCTTGCCGAGTATGACCGTGTGAACGAGAGCTTCAGCGATCCCGAGGTGCTTGAAAATCCCGACAAGATGGAGTCTCTGCTTGCCCGTCAGGCAGAGTTGCAAGACAAGCTTGATGCCGTGGACGCTTGGAATTTAGACAACAAGCTTGACCGTGCCATGGACGCATTGCGTTGCCCGCCAGAGGATCAAATCATAAAAACACTCTCGGGGGGCGAGCGTCGCCGTGTGGCTTTGTGCCGCCTGCTGTTGCAGCAGCCCGACGTGTTGCTCCTTGACGAGCCGACCAACCACCTTGATGCCGAGTCTATCGACTGGCTCGAACAGCACTTGCAGCAGTATCCGGGTACGGTTATTGCCATCACCCACGACCGTTATTTCCTCGACCATGTTGCCGGATGGATTCTCGAACTCGACCGTGGGGAGGGTATTCCTTGGAAAGGCAATTATTCGTCGTGGCTTGAGCAGAAAACGCGCCGCATGGCTCAGGAAGAGAAGCAGGCAAGCAAGCGCCGAAAGACTCTCGAACGCGAGCTTGAATGGATACACATGGCACCCAAGGCACGGCAAGCAAAAGGAAAAGCTCGCCTGTCGAGCTATAACCGACTGCTTAACGAAGACCAGAAGGAGCGGGAAGAAAAGCTTGAGATATTTATTCCAAACGGTCCAAGACTTGGCAACAAGGTTATCGAGGCTGTTGGCGTGGAAAAGGCTTATGGCGACAAGTTACTATTCTCAGACCTTAATTTCATGCTGCCGCCAAACGGCATAGTGGGCGTTATAGGACCTAACGGAGCAGGAAAGTCAACATTGTTTAAGTTGATAATGGGTATCGAACACCCCGACAAAGGCACTTTTGACATAGGCGAGACTGTGAAAATTGCATATGTTGACCAAAACCATAAAGACCTGCATCCCGACAGCTCGGTTTATGAGGTGATATCTCAAGGCAATGAAACCTTCCGCATGGGAGGTCGCGACGTGAACGCACGTGCGTATTTGTCGAAATTCAACTTTACGGGTGCCGATCAAGAGAAAAAGATTGCCATGTTGTCGGGTGGCGAGCGTAACCGTTTGCACCTTGCCATGGCATTGAAGGAGGAAGGAAACGTACTGCTGCTCGACGAACCCACCAATGATATTGACGTTAACACTCTGCGTGCGCTTGAAGAAGGTCTTGAAAATTTTGCCGGATGTGCCGTGGTCATCTCGCACGACCGATGGTTTCTCGACCGCATCTGCACTCACATACTTGCGTTTGAGGGCGACAGTCAGGTGTTTTACTTCCAGGGTTCATACTCCGAGTATGAAGAAAACAAGAAGGCGCGTATGGGCGATACCGAGCCGCATCGCATTCGTTATAAGAAAATAATCGTGTAGGAAGGGCGCTGGGTACGCATGCCCTCTAATGCATGACGACAGATAGATTAAGCCGGTCGTAGCCGTTAGGCATCACGACCGGCTTTTTGATTGCGGGCAAAGTGTGTGGATACCGCGGTATATGCGGGGCGTTGCTTGCGGCCATGTGGACAAATGCCCGAATACTTCGTGTCGAAACGTGAAAGAGTCAGAGATCCTGACTTTTGGCCGTATGCCGGCTCTGTGGGCATGTTACATATTCTTACCGCCCGATTATTTTGCCTGTTTTTTGGGGGCGTGGTTTTACCAAGAGCCTCCGGCACCGCCGCCGCCGAAGCTTCCGCCGCCAAATCCGCCGAAGCCACCTCCGAAACCGCTGTCGAAGCCGCTTCCGCCACTGCCTCGTCCGCCCATACCGCCAAATGGCAGCCCGCCAAGAAATATACCGCCCGGGCCGAATGTGCCTGTTCCGTTGCTTGAATTGCCATTGCCGCCGTTGCCCGACTTGCGCGATATGGCGACTATTATAAAGAACAGGCACAAAGCTCCGATTAATGCAACCAATCCTATGGCGGTTCCGCTCACGGAGTCTTCTTCATACCGTTCTTTGCTGTATTCTCCTGCAGCAATGGGGCATATTACACCCACGGCGGCTGCAATGCCGCTAAAATAATCGTTGTTTTTAAAATGCGGAATCATTTCCCTGTCAACAATCATCTTGCATGTGGCATCGGGCAGAGCCCCTTCCAGTCCATATCCTGTGGCTATAAAGGCTTGTCCGCGCGAGTCGCGAGTCTTGGGCTTGACCAATATCACCACTCCGTTATTGTCCTCGCTTGTGCCTACCTGCCACTGCTCGCCTATTTCATAGGCCATTTCGGCCGGGTCCATGCCACCAAGGTCTTGGATGGTCACGACGACAACCTGATTGCTCGTGCGACGGTCAAAACGCACGAGCGAGTCTTCCAGCCATTTTACTTGTTCGGGGGCAAGAATTCCGGCAAGGTCGTTGACCAACCGCGGCGGGTCGGGACGCGCAGGCACTTGAGCCATCGCGGCAGATACCGTCAATAGCACCAGTAACGCAGCAATTGCCTTATTCTTTGTAAGAAATTTCATCGCTTTGTTCGTTTATGTCGTTCTCGGTCCACGGAAAATAAGACGACAAGCTTTCGCCTATCTGTCCTATAACTTTGCATAGCCCGTTGACCGGGTCGTTTTGCCGCAAATAAGCAGCAAGGGTCTCCGTTTCTTCGTTCCAGAAGTTGCTTCCGACGCGCTCGTTAATCCCTTTGTCGCCTATGATGGCAAACATGTGGGATTTGTAAGCAATATATACGAGTACGGCATTGCGTTGCCGGGTCTTATACATTTTTAATTCATTGAACACGTCTATGGCACGGCTGTATGGGTCGCCACTTTTGCAGCGCGGCTCTACATGCACACGTATTTCGCCCGAAGTGCGTTTTTCGGCCGCGCCTATGGCCTCCATAATCAAGGTTTGTCCGTCTTTGGGAATAAAATCGCTGAGAGCCATACTGCAAATTGTTTAGAATTCCACCACGGGAGCTTGTTCGGCACCGTCGGCTGCTTCGAAATATGGCTTTGTGTCAAATCCGAAAATCATTGCGGCAATGTTGCCCGGGAATTTGCGTACCGACACGTTATATTCGCGCACGGTCTCGTTAAACTTCTTGCGCTCCACGGCAATGCGGTTCTCGGTGCCTTCGAGTTGGGCTTGCAGCTGCATGAAATTCTCGTTGGCTTTCAAGTCGGGATAATTTTCCGACACGGCAAGCAGCCTGCCGATTGCGGCACCCAGTTCTCCTTGTGCTTCTTGAAATTGGCGTAATTTCTCGGCATCAAGGTTTTCGGGGTCAACGGTTATCTGTGTTGCTTTTGCCCGAGCGTTTACCACATTCTCAAGTGTGGTTTGTTCGTGAGTAGCATATCCTTTCACGGTGTTTACAAGGTTTGGAATAAGGTCGGCACGGCGTTGGTACACGTTTTCTACCTGAGACCATGCACCTGCGACACCCTCTTCCTTGGTTACAAACGAGTTACGCGCTCCTACGGCCCATATGCCCACGAGCAGAACGATTGCTACGACTGCAATGACAGCGATTAAGCATCCTTTTTTCATGTCTTTTTTTATTATATATGTTTTTTAATAAAGTGCAAATACCATGCCGAATATTACCATATATGACTTATTCGGAGATATTTACCAATGTATTAAAAGACTGTTTGAATTTTTCGGTATTTCAGTATGTCAATATATAAAGCAAAAGCCATTTATCATTCCTCTTAAGAAATGGGGATGATAAATGACAATTGTCTTAGGCGTGTTGACTCAAGTGTGCGTAAATCAACCTTCTACCTCAAATTGGTCTTTGCCTACTCCGCACAACGGGCATACCCAGTCTTCCGGAACATCGGCAAAAGCAGTACCCGGAGCCACTCCGTTGTCGGGGTCGCCTAATTCGGGGTCATATACATAACCGCACACAACGCATACATATTTCTCCATAATAACAGTTTTTGTGGTTAATAAAAAAATCGTGTGTAGCAAAAAACTACGACATCACAAATATACACATTTACAATTGATTTGCAATAATAACGCAAATTAAATTTGTTTCCCGACTCCTATGGCGGCGTGAAAAATAAAACTATTTTGTAATTTTACTGTGCAAATGTGGAAATATGCAAGGAGTGAAAAATTTTTTCCGAGATCTGAAGCGGCATGACCATAAGCGTGCGTTGGGCGGGCTTGACTTTTTCCGACACATAGGCCCGGGCCTGCTTGTGACGGTAGGGTTTATCGACCCGGGCAACTGGGCATCAAATTTTGCCGCCGGGTCGCAATTTGGCTATTCGTTGCTGTGGGTGGTAACCTTGTCAACGATAGTATTGATTGTCTTGCAACATAACGTTGCGCATCTGGGCATTGCTACCGGGCTGTGCTTGTCGGAGGCGGCTACGAAATATGCCCCCCGGTGGGTGTCGAGGCCGATTCTGGCATCGGCGGTAGTCGCGTCGATATCCACGTCGCTTGCCGAGATACTCGGTGGCGCCATTGCGCTTGAGATGCTGTTTGACATCCCGATAACGCTCGGCGCGGTCATGACCACGGTGGTAGTACTCGTAATGCTGTTTACAAATTCTTATAAACGCATAGAGCGCGCGATTATCACATTTGTGTCGATTATAGGATTGTCGTTTATTTATGAACTTTTCCTTGTCGATATAGACTGGGTCGGTGCCGCCAAGGGGTGGGTGACTCCGTCGTTCCCCGACGGCAGCATGATAGTGATAATGAGCGTGCTTGGAGCCGTAATCATGCCCCATAACCTGTTCCTGCATTCAGAGGTAGTGCAGAGTATGGAATACCACAAGCAGGGGGATGCGTCGATACGTTCGCGGTTGAAGTATGAACTTTTCGACACTCTTTTCTCGATGATTGTGGGGTGGGCTATAAACAGTGCGATGATATTGCTTGCAGCCGCCACCTTTTTCAGCAGCGGAATATTTGTAGAAGAATTGCAGCAGGCCAAGGAACTAATGGTGCCTCTGCTCGGGAATAATGCAGGAAACATTTTTGCCGTGGCTCTGTTGCTTGCCGGAGTCTCGTCCACGGTGACAAGCGGCATGGCTGCAGGTTCCATTTCGTCGGGAATCTTTGGCGAGTCGTACCATGTCAAGGATTCGCATTCACAGTTGGGCATTATTGTTTCTTTGGGCATTGCATTGCTGCTGATATTTTTCATAGGCGACCCTTTTAAGGGGCTGCTTGTGTCGCAAATGGTGTTGAGCTTGCAGCTACCGTTTACCATATTCTTGCAGGTATGGCTTACTTCCTCGCGCCGGGTCATGGGGCAGTATGCCAATTCCCGGTTTAACAAGACAATCCTTTACGGCATTGCCGTGATAGTGACACTGTTGAATATATATTTGCTTTTGGCGTGAACAAAAACTAACGATAGAAAATGAAGCGTAGGATATGCATGGTTACAGGGACTCGTGCCGACTGGGGCTTGCTCAGCGGCATTGCCAGGGCCTTGAACGACCGAAACGACGTGAAGCTGCAAATCGTAGCCACTAACATGCACTTGTCTCAGAAATTTGGGAACACGCAGGCCGAAATCGAGAATGACGGACTGAATATCGATTATCGAGTCCCGATGCCGGTGGAGAATGATTCTCCGGCATCGACTGTCGATGCCATGTCGGTGTGCATGAAAGGGATGGCCTCGGCACTTGATGCGTTGCGTCCCGACCTTATAGTGATTCTCGGCGACCGTTACGAAATGCTTGCGACTGCCTCGGCTGCGCTGATTTTCAACATTCCTGTGGCTCACATAGCCGGCGGCGCGGTAAGCTTCGGCGCATTTGACGAGAGCATACGCCACGCCATTACCAAGATGAGCCACTTACACTTTACAGAAACCGAGGAATATCGCCGCCGTGTGATACAACTTGGCGAGCAGCCCGACCGTGTGTTTTATACCGGGGCGATAGGCGTTTACAATATTCGCCACATGCAATTTCTTTCCCGTGCCGAACTGGAAGCCGACTTACACACGTCGATACCGGCAGATTCGCTGTTTGTGACGTTCCATCCGGCCACGCTTGATGCCGAATCTCCGGCATTGCAATGTGCCAACTTGATTGAAGCTCTTGACGGGTTGGATGGCTATAAGGTGTTTTTTTCATATCCCAACAGCGACACGCATGGCAACGAAATAATTGAAATCATAGAACGTGCGGCGCGGTGCAACCCCGACAAATATGTGGTATTCCCGTCGTTGGGGCAGCTCCGTTACTTGTCGATGCTGCGATGCATGACTGCCGTGGCCGGTAATTCCTCAAGTGGCATAGTGGAAGTGCCATCTATGGGAATTCCGACGCTAAACATCGGTATGCGCCAACTGGGACGCACTGCGGCCGATTCGGTGATTAATTGCGGCACGTCGGTCGAGGCTATAAGCAGTGGGCTTGCACAAGTCTTGTCGCCCGATTTCCGAGAGAAAGCCCGCTCGGTCGTAAATCCTTACGAACAACCCGACACGCTACAGAAGATAGTCGAGCCGCTGTGTGGCATTCCTCTTGAAGGAATCACAGTCAAGCGGTTTTATGATTTGCCTTAGGATTTTACCTATTAAGGTGTTTTTGTCTAACAGGGTTGAAACATATTTACCCGCCAAACGTTATGCATTTTATTAATTTTGTCGGTGCGGCAGCAAGGGGTGCGCTTGTTGTCGTGCAACGTGTCGATTAACGCATTAATGATTTTGTAATATGAAAAGTTCGGTAATGACTGCTTGGGGGGCGTGTGCCATGGGGCTTTTGTCGCCATGTGCAATGCATGGGCAAAAGGATTCGCGTCCTAATATTATTGTGATTCTGGCCGATGATTTGGGATATTCCGATATTGGTTGCTATGGGGGAGAAATACATACGCCTAATTTGGATTGCCTGGCCGAAGATGGCATTAGGTTTACGCATTTTTATAATGCAAGCCGCAGTTGCCCGACGCGGGCTTCGTTGCTTACCGGGTTATACCAACATCAAGCAGGCATAGGTCGCATGACCTTCGACGACGGGCTGCCGGGTTACCGCGGAACCATGACTCATAATGGTGTGACCATTGCCGAAGTGCTGAAAGAGTCGGGCTATCACACCGCATGGGTAGGCAAGTGGCACGTTGCCGAAACGCCGTTGCGTCCCGACCAACGCGAGTGGCTTGCGCATAAAGTTCGTCACGAGGAATTTGCGCCTAAGGACAATTATCCGTGCAACCGCGGGTTTGAAGATTGCTATGGAACCATTTACGGCGTTGTGGACTATTTCGACCCGTTCAGTCTGGTCTCGGGCGATGAGCCTGTCGATACGGTACCGGCCGATTATTACAGTACCGTAGCATTGTCGGATACTGCTGTGGCTTATGTCAATCGCTACGCTCATTCCGACCGTCCGTTCTTTATGTATCTGGCATATCACAGTCCGCATTGGCCGTTGCATGCATTGCCCGAGGACATTGAGAAATATAAAGAGACATACACCTGTGGGTGGCAGGTAATAAGAGAAGCGCGATATGAACGCCAAAAGAATATGCGGCTCTTTGGCGAAGCCGAAGATTTCTTGTCGCCGAGGCAATTTGACGACGCATGGGAAGACAATCCCGACAAGGTGTGGGATGCGCGAGCCATGGCAGTGCATGCGGCAATGGTCGATAGAATGGACCAAGGGATTGGTAAACTGATTGATGCCCTTGAAAAGAATGGGCAACTCGACAATACCTTGATATTGTTCTTGTCGGATAA
Source organism: uncultured Muribaculaceae bacterium (assembly GCA_944321905.1). Lineage (GTDB taxonomy): Bacteria > Bacteroidota > Bacteroidia > Bacteroidales > Muribaculaceae > Avimuribaculum. Next base: position 9,273 of record CALUNI010000026.1, read on the forward strand.
CGGATGCAGCTACGAGGAGTGCCAGAACTTTGTGCCGGGAGAGAACGACCGACCCGACGAGACGCGGGACGGGCGCGAAATCGTGTATCCAAAGCAAAAAGAAGTGTTGCCGGGACCCGAAACGACTTATGCTGCCATCGGCCCAAAATGGGCAAATGTGGCAAACACGCCTTTCCGCTACTGGAAGGCTAAGTCGTATGAGGGGGGAATTTGTACGCCGATGATTGCACATTGGCCTAGAGGCATAAAGTTGCCGAAGGGCAGCATAGTCACATCTTACTGCCATGTGATAGATATCATGGCTACTTGCCTCGAATTATCGGGCGCAACTTATCCCAAAGAATATAACGGTTATGAGATTCAACCTTACATGGGTGTCAGCATGTTGCCTGTGTTTGAGAACGGGGAGTTGAATGTCAATCGGGATTTGTGTTTCGAGCATTTCAACGAAAAGGCTCTAATCGATGCCGAAGGGTGGAAAATCGTGCAGCCGGCCACGAGCAAGACCGGCAAATGGGAACTCTATGACTTGAATGCCGACCGCAGCGAGATGCACAATGTCGCAGAAAAGTATCCCGACAGGGTTGAGGCGATGGTGAAGCGTTATGTCGAATGGGAGAAAAACTGCAAGGTTGTTCCTCGTCCTGGCAAATGACGTTTAATTATTTAAGAGCCTGCCGTACATTTGTACGGCAGGCTCTTAATGTGGCACTAATTATTGTGTTTCGGATTTTTTCTAAGCGTTTGTTTGCTGCCTTGTCATCGGGGGGTAGATACAATTATAATGTAATGGGCAGCATAGGTCTCCTATGTTATGTTGAAAAAGATGTGTTTTAGGCATGAACAATGGTCTTTTCCGTTTATATGATACTGATGCTAAATTGTATGTAATCAACGACTTAAACAAAACGACACAGATTGAAAACAATTTTACCCTATCATAACATCGGGACGCTTATAAATTTGCAAGCGACAAGAAATATTAACCTAAAAAACAGATAACAAACACATGAGACTTTTACTATCATTATCATTGCTGTTTATAGCATCGGCGTTGTGCCGTGGAGAGGAGGCTATTCCGCGTCCCGAGTATCCGCGTCCACAATTTGAGCGAGACAGTTATATAAATCTTAACGGTACATGGTCATATGAATTTGATTTCTCCAAAAGCGGCCTTGAACGCGACTTGCAAAACTCCAAGGGCTTTGGTGGCGACATCGTGGTGCCGTTCTGTCCCGAAAGCTCATTGTCGGGTGTAGGCTATAAAGATTTCATTGAAGATATGTGGTATCACCGCACGATATCTATCCCGCAGGAATGGGACGGGAAGCACATCATGCTCAACTTTGGCGGCGTAGATTACAAGGCAACCATATATATAAACGGAAAAGAAACGGCAGTGCACTATGGCGGTTCGTCGTCGTTCTCTGTCGATATCGCAAAATATGTGACGGCCGGTGCCGACAACGACCTTGTGGTGCATGTCGAAGACAACCTGCGCTCACGCACCCAGACCGGCGGCAAGCAATCGTTAAGGCTTAACTCATATGCCGCCCTTTATACGAGGGTTACCGGCATATGGCAGACGGTGTGGCTCGAAGCCGTTGACAAGGGTGGCTTGAAAAACTGTCGCATCACTCCCGACCTTGACAATAAGCAATTTGTGTTTGAACCGACTTTCTACGACCTTGACTGTAACGCCCGCTTCAAGGTGCGTGTGCTTGACGGAGAAAAGAAAGTGTTTGAGCAAGAGGTTCCGGCAAGCAACAGCGCATATATATTTGCAAAATTGAAAAATGTAAAAACATGGTCGCCCGAGTCGCCGTTCCTTTATGACGTGGAATTTACGGTACTCGATGCCGAAGGCAATGAAATTGACAAGGTGCAGTCATATGCCGGTATGCGCAAGGTCGAAGTGCGCGGGAATCGGTTCTATTTGAACAATGAACCTTATTATCAACGCCTTGTGCTTGACCAGGGCTATTATCCCGACGGTCAATGGACGGCTCCGAGCGATGAGCAATTGAAGTGCGACATAGAACTTGGCAAACAAGTGGGATTCAACGGTGCGCGTCTGCATCAGAAAGTGTTTGAGCAACGTTATCTCTATTGGGCCGACAAGCTTGGATACCTCGTATGGGGCGAATCGGGTAGTTGGGGTATGGACTGGACGAGTATAGTTGCTGCCCGTAACTTCTTGACAGAGTGGAGCGAGTGCATCGAACGTGACTACAACACACCTTCGTTGGTGGCATGGTCGCCGCTCAATGAAACTTGGATGACCGATGTTGACGGCCAACGCGCCCGCATGACCAACGACTTGTATTACTTGACAAAACGTATCGACCACACGCGTCCGGTAGTTACCGTGAGCGGTGGATACCATGCAGGGCATACCGATATTTATGCCGAGCATACCTATGTCCAAGACCCGGTGGAACTATACAAGCAGTTGAAACTCGACGAGGATGGCACTCCATATATTCATCATCCAGAACATAGCGCACCATATAACGGCGAAGCTTACATGATAGACGAGTTTGCAGGAATACGTTGGGTGAAAGAGATGAAGGCAGCCGAAGTCGCCGACAAAAAATCTTTCTGGGGATACGGACAGGCTCCGCAGACGATAGAAGAATTCTACAAGCGTCTTGAAGAGCAGGTGAATGTGGTATTGAGCCTTGACTATATCGACGGATTCTGTTTCACGCAACTTGTCGATGTGGAACTTGAAAAGAATGGCATATATACCTATGACCGTCAAAACAAGTTCGACATAGAACGAATTAGAAAAATATTTACCAAGTCGCGCGAGCAAGCCAAGAAAGAGGTAGCCGAAATGCTCAAAGAGCGTGGGGTTACGGAATAAGAGTGATGCCTCGTTTTAGATGACAAAGAACCTTCTAAAGCATCTGCATGGTGCGGATGCGGTTGACTATAAGCCAATAAACATTAATCAAAAAATTTTTTAAGCTATGAAAAGGAAAAATTTACTACTGTCGGCCGGTTTTATGCTGCTCGCAGGTGGCATGTCGGCTCAAACATCGCAAGCAGGCGGTGAGTTGATAAGCCTGTTGCCGGACGGAGTTAAGGCCAACGTTTCTACCGTAAGGAATTTGGCAAAGGATAAGAACCTCGTAGTTGCAGGTTCTCCCGAAAAAGGTTATTATGCATTCTTCGCAGCATCGGACGAGGCTCATGGCGAGGAGCTGTGGGTAACCGATGGAACAAAAGAGGGTACTCGCCTTGTAAAGGATATCGTTCCCGGCAGCCAAAGTTCTGACGTGTGCTACCTTACTCGCTTTAACGAAAAGGTATTATTTGCAGCTACTAACGACGAGTTTGGCACTGAGTTGTGGATTTCCGACGGAACAGAGGATGGCACTTACATGGTTAAGGATATCCATGAAATAAGTTCTTCCAATCCCCGTGGTTTCACACAGGTGAACGAAAACCAAGTAGTGTTTGCCGCACAAGATTTTGAGAGCGAAATTTACAGCGAGAACGGTGCACAATGGTGGTTGTGGGTAACCGATGGCACAGAGGAAGGCACAAAGATGATTTGCCAGTGCATGATGAAGTTCCCCGGACAGGACAACACCACATGGATGACTCCGTATTGCCGCGTGGGTCGCAAGGTATTCTTCAAGGCCGATGATATCGACGGCACCATGGGTGGAGAATTGTGGGTAACCGATGGTACCGAAGCCGGAACGAAGTTTGTAATGGATATAAACACCGAAGAAATTGCTTCGGGTACAGCCGACTCAGCTCTTGACAACTTCACCAATTTCTATAACGAAAAGCTCTTCTTCAAGGCATTCTCAATCGAGAGCAGCAACGAGCCTTGGGCAAGCGACGGTACACCCGAAGGTACTTACCAAATTTATGATTCCAACCCGACGTTTGACGACACGGGCTTCCCGCGCGGTGGTGGCGCATCTTGCGTGGCCATGTATCCCTACAATGGCAGGATTTACTTCCGCGGTTATTCAAGCGAGACCGGTTGCGAGCTTGCTGCAACCAATTGCGAACCGGGCGATTTCAAGATTTTCGATATAAACACTACCGACCCGACTGCCACTCACCAAAGCTTTGCCGACCCGGGTACTGAATTTGACGGCGTTTACATGTTCTGCGCCAACAGCGGTACCGACCCGCTTATCGACTCTAACCACGGCGGTGAATTGTGGTACACCGACGGCGAGACTTTGCACATGCAGTCAGACCTCGGCCCCGGCGTTCAGTGCAACTGGGTTAAGGACTTGACCGTTTGCAACGGTAGCCTTTACTGGTGGAACGAAGCTGCCGGTGACATGAAAGTTCACTTGTGGCGTATCGACAACAAGGAGCAATTCCCGGTACAAGTTACCGACCTCTCGGCCGACGGCGACATGATTCACTCGTTGCGCAATTGCGGCGGCAAGTTGCTCTTTGCCACCAGCGACGCAAACGGCAGCCTCTACAGCTACTATTATGAAAAGGAAGGTTATGATCCCGTAGAGGATAAGGACAATCTTGAGCCCGAATACCGCACACGTGCCGAAATCGAGGAAGGCAGCGGTATAGAAGAAGTAACCGACAATGCGGCACAAGTGCGCGTTTATCCTAACCCGGCAAGCGACAGCTTCAGCTTCAACGTTAATGGCAACGTTAAGGATGTGAAGGTTTATAATCTTGCAGGCAGCCTTGTAAAGGTTGACAACGGCGAAAATGGCAATGTTGACATCCAAGACCTTGCCGGCGGCGTTTACAACGTGGTTATTACGACCGATGGCGGCAGCTATGTTTCCAAGTTAATCGTTAAGTAATAACGGTTTACATCACTGAGAACAATAAATAAAGTAGTTCTCCATAACGTATGACGGAGAGGACGTAACACATGCATGTAATCAAAAAGAGGTTTCGTCCCTCCGTCTTTTCTAACCGTCCTGCGCATGCGATGCAGGTGGTTGCAAATCAAAAGTTACATAAATTATAACAGGCAGATGCGTAAATCAATTCTTATGAAGTTGGCGGCCATGATGGTTGCGGTGCTGTTTGCCTTTCCTTCATATGCGCAGAAAATCAGCGTTGTCGGCAGCGTAAGCGATGCCGACACACAAGAGTCGCTGATAGGCGTGTCGATAATGGAGAAAGGGACCACTAATGGCACGATGACCGACTTTGATGGCAATTTTAATATATCGGTTGACAAGAATGCAACCTTGACATTTTCTTATGTCGGCTACAAGAGTATCGACGTTGAAGTGAACGGGCAGCAAAATATAGAAGTAGCGATGCAGTCAACCACTGCAGAACTCGAAGAACTCGTGGTAATCGGTTATGGTGTTCAGCGAAAAAGTGATATAACCGGTTCTATATCTTCGATTTCGGGCAAGGACGTGAATGACGTGCCGGTATCTTCGGCTCTGCAAGCGTTGCAAGGCAAGGCTGCCGGTGTGAACATTATCCAGAATACCGGTGCGCCGGGCAGTCAGACGACGATAAAGATTCGTGGTACGGGTACAGTGAACGATGCCGACCCTCTTTATGTAGTTGACGGCTTTATCGTGGATAACATCGATTATCTTAACCCGGGCGACATAGCCAATGTTGAAGTATTTAAGGATGCAGCTTCGAGTGCCGTATATGGAGCTCGTGCGGCAAACGGAGTAGTGTCTATTACAACCAAGACAGGACAAGAGGGCAAGACCCGAATCACATTTGACAGTTACGTGGGCATATCTAACCCATGGAAAAAAATCGATGTGATGGGCGTGGAAGATTACGCCTTGATGACCGATTACATAAATGGCTTGAATGATTATTCGGTTGACGGGAAGTTGTATTATTCCAAGAATCCCGACGGCAGCCTCTATTTCGACGATGCCAAGTTCCACCGTGTCGATACCATACGTCGCAATTCTCCGCGCAACTGGTGGGACGCAATTACACGCACGGGTTTCAAGCAAAATTATAACTTGTCGGTTTCGGGCGGTAACGAAAAGACTAAATTCATAGTCAGCGCCAATTATTTTAAGGAAAACGGTTTTGTGGAGACATCAAGCTACCAGCGCTTCAATGTGCGTGCCAACATTAATCATCAATTGGCTTCGTGGCTTAACATGCAGGCATCGATGGCTTATTCTAACGAAGACCAACATGCGGTGCCTGAAGGGCAAAACAGCGTGTTGAAAAAGGCATTGTACCAGAATCCGTTGATATATACATACGACTCAAAGGGATATTGGTCGGAAGATCACCCGCTTGCCATGCTCGACAGGAATCATGAGCGCATACGCAGCGACCGATTCGACATGAACTTGAGCCTAACTGCCAACATAGGCAAGTTGCTTACCTACCAATTCAAGGCATCTTATTATGTGGTTCCCGAAACCAATACCAATTTCACCGAGGTTCAGAAACTTGACCAAGACTTCACCATGCCGGGCGACCTGACAACGGTTTACAAGCGTCAGAACCGCACCGATAAGTGGGAGGTGAACAACCTGTTGACATTCCACTGGAACAATGACGTGCATGACGTGACGGTTCTTGCCGGTCAAACTGCCGAAGGCTACAAAAACAGTTGGCAGGAATCGACCAAGAAGGGAACTGCAAGCAACAATAGCAATGACTGGTATTTGTCGAGCGGTTATACAGGCGACAAGACTTACGGCCTCGACACGCACTGGTCGGCTGTAGGTTTCATAGGCCGTGTAAACTATAATATACTTGACCGTTACTTGTTCCAGGCTAACGTTCGTGCCGATGCTTCTTCGGTGTTTGCAAAGGATAATCGTTGGGGTATATTCCCGTCGGTGTCTGCCGGTTGGAAATTCTCAAGCGAGTCGTTTATGGAAGATGCCACATGGCTCAGTCTCGGTAAGTTGAGAGTAGGTTGGGGTATATTGGGTAACAACCGCATCGACGAGTTGTCGCGCTATACCACCATTGCAAATAATTACAATTATGCCTTCGGCGTGGGCAACCACATATTATATCCGGGCGCAACGTCGGTGACCATAGGCAACCCCGACATAAAATGGGAAAAAGCCGAAACGTTTAACGTCGGCCTCGACCTGGGCTTCTTGGAAAACAGCTTGTCGATGAGCGTCGAATATTTCAACAAGGAGACAACCGACATGCTATTGCGCGTGCCCACGGTATTGTCGGCAGGTCTTGACGAAGACGCTTACCCGATGACCAACGCCGGTTCGGTGCGTAACTGGGGTATAGAGTACAATGTCAGCTATCGCAATCAAATCAACAAGTTCCGTTACGAAGTGGGCTTCAATGTGTCGTGGATGAAGAATGAGGTCACAAGCCTTGGTACCGGAAACGAACCTATCTGGGGTTCTTATCTTAGCGAAGGCAGCATCGTCGATTACGTAACAAAGACCGAGGTTGGCCGTCCTATCGGCAGCTTCTACGGATATGTTACCGACGGGATTTTCCAGACGTATGAAGAAGTGCGCCAGAGCGCGCAATATGAGCCGGGCAAGAATGACTGGGAACAGACCACCCGCCCGGGCGACTTCCGTTTTAAGGATCTTAACGGCGACGGACAAATCACTGCCGAAGACCGTACTTACCTCGGTTCTCCGCTTCCCGACTTCGTATTCGGTATTCCTATCCAGTTGAGCTACGGAAACTTCGACTTGAACATCTTCTTCCAAGGCCAGACAGGCAACGAGATTTTCAACGTAATGGATTACTACCTGTATAACGCAGCCGACGGCAATGTGTATGCCGACATTCGCGAGCGTCATTGGTCGGGACAAATCAACGAAGACCGTGCGTTCTTCCCGTTGAATACCGATACCAACATCCCCGACCTCGACCCGAGTGATGCAGCCCGCAACTTCCGCGCTTCTGACTTCCTTGTGCAAGACGGTTCTTATATCCGCTTGAAGGAATTGCGCCTGACATACAACTTCCCGAGCGAACTGGTTAAGAAGTGGAGGATGTCGAATCTGGCAGTATCGTTTAGCGCATACAACGTGTTGACGTTTACCGGCTATGACGGCCTTGACCCCGAAGTGGGAAAAGTTGTCGGTACGGAGTCAAACAACTTGAGCATGGGTGTTGACCATGGTAATTATCCACAAGCACGTTCGTTTATGATAGGTCTTAAATTAGGATTATAATACACATTCATGATATGATTAAGAATTTGTTTAAATACAGTTTGGCGTGTCTTGCAATCCTGTCGTTTACGAGTTGTGAGGATTTCCTCGACAAGGAAGTGCTTGGATATTCGACCGACAAGGATTATTATGACACGAAATATAAATTGCAGTCGGCGCTCGATGCCACATACGACATTTTGCAGTCCGACACGTTCAACGACAGCGAGTGGCGCTTTGGCGAGGCTACTGCCGACGATGTGTGGGGTGCCGACGAGGGCCTTTCGAGCCAAATGGGGCAACTTGTGAGCTTCCGGTTCAACACCTCTAACACATACATTCGCAACAGGTGGGAAATCAATTACAAAGGCATTCACCGTGCCAATCAAGTGATTGCAAATGCCCACAAGGTAGAGTTGTCGAATGACGACTATCTTGAATATAAAGAAGTGAGGGAAATACTCGGACAGGCCAAGTTCTTGAGGGCATTGTTCTACTTCAACCTTGTAAAGACTTTTGGCGGCGTGCCAATACGCCCCGAGGTGGAAACTATCGACAGCCTTGTGATTCCGCGTAGCACCAAGGAAGAATGTTATGCCTATATAGAAAAGGACCTGCGCGAGGCTGCAATAATGCTTGACACGCGTTACGTGCGTACCGATGCAGGCAAGGCCGGTTCGGGTGCCGCCGTGGCATTGCTCATGAAGGCGTTGATGTATCAGGCAACGCCCGGTATCCAATCAGAGAAATGGGAGGAAATGGTTCGCCTCGGACAGTATTTCGTGGATGGCGTGTCGATGACCTATGCCGACATGCTGCAATGGGACAGCTCTCAAGAAGATTGGGAAGCATTGCGCAAACGCTTGTGGTTTAAGCCTCAGGAATTGAATAGCCCGACAGACCCATATGAAGAACCCACATCGGCGCTGCCCGACTTGCATACGGCATATTCTCTCAATTATGCCGACTGCTACGGTGCAAGTATCGATTATATCGACCAGTTCTTCCAGACAGGCGAATTTTGTAGCGGGTCGATTTTTGAGGTCGTATTCAAGGAGTCGGCCGACGGCTCGGCCGGCGATACTAACGAGGGCGGTTACGTATTCGACGACATGTATTCGACATCACCCGTGATTTGGTCAACCGATAATATACTTACTGAAATATTCGGTAGCGACCCACGTCGCAGTTATAACCTTGGACACCAGACTTATACCCCCGATGGCGAATTGTGCCAGTGCGGCCCCGGCAAGTTTGTGTCGCTCAAGTGGTACACTCCGGTAAAGGAGCGTCCGCAGAATGGCGGCGACAATGGCAAGAACCGTCGTTATTTACGCTATGCCGATGTAGTGCTTATGTATGCCGAGGCTCTTAATGAATGCGGGAACGGTGCTGCAGCTCTTGAACAATTGAACAAGTGCAAGGCTCAGGTTAATACGCTTAACAATAGTTCTACGTTATATATAGGTGGTGGCTATGGTTACATGCGCGACCAGATATGGGAAGAACGCCGCAAGGAATTCGCGTTTGAGTGGGATCGTTTCTTCGACCTCGTTCGTCAAGGCCGGGCAGCCGAGGTAATCAAGGCTTATGGAGCTAACCGAGCCAATAAGCGTGGTTATTACTTCCGTGAGGGCGTGAACGAGTTGTTCCCGATTCCGCAAAGCGAGATTGACGTTTCTAACGGCGTGGTTACTCAGAATCCCGGTTATTAATGCTTAAAATGAATATAGAAATGAAATATAACAAGTCTATAATAAAATTGTCGGCACTGTTGCTGCTTGCCCCGTTTTTTGCAAGTTGTGAGGATGACGAAGCTGCAACGCCCCAAGCCGGAATAATTATCGACAAGACCGAACTCGGTATAAATGAAACGATGACTATCAACTTTGAGGGAGTCGCCGACCAGGTTTCCATATGGACAGGAGACGAGGACCATGACTATGAATTGCGTAGCGAAAGCAATACCGGCTTTGTTGTCAACAAGGGATTGTTTACCTATTCATATTCTACGCCCGGCACCTTCCATGTAGTGTGCATCGCATCGACCTACAACGAACTTGCCACCGACCTGCGTCAGGACACTTGCTCGGTGTGGGTGCGTGTGATAGACGACCAGACCGAGATAGAGAAGCTGTCATGCCCGCAGATACTTTATGACGAGGTGTTTGCCGACAAAATCAGCGACAACGACTGGGTGATGAGGTTGCCTCGCAAGGTTAAGTACAGGACTGCCTCGCCGTCGATTTCGCTCTCTCAGCGTCTGCGCTTCTACATTAACTCTGATTCGACAAAGGTGTATGTCGGCGGCGAGTTGTTTGGCACCACCACCAAATATGACCTTGCCGAGACCCAAGACATTCATGTGGTATCTGACTTCGGCTCTACTAGGGATTACAAGCTTTACACGGTGCAGTATCCCGAATTTGACGAGTTTACCATTAACGGTGTCGAGGGAGAACTTGGACGCAGCGAATTTGATTACAGCGCGTTTACCTACGATATTACCTTGCCGGCAGGTACCGATGTGAGCAATGTGGTCCCGGTGTTTACCTTGACAGGCGACAACGAAAAGGCTTATATCGGAGACTCGGAGCAAATATCGGGAAGTTCGACGGTCGATTTCACCCAACCGGTGACTTACCGATTGGTAGGCGTTTCGCCCGACAATGCCCAGGCAGTCGCAGAATCTACGATTACGGTGACCGTAAACTTTGAATAAAAAGCAGTTAATATAAAGGCGCGGTCTTGAATAAGAAGAGTCGCGCCTTTATACTAAACATATGAATATTTGTTTATGAAGAAATTTTGGATATTATCGGTTGCTGCACTGCTTGTGACGGCAGATTTGTGTGCCGAAAGGCATGAACCATATACAGGCTCGCGCATATTCTGGGACTTGAGCAGCGAAGTGACCGTTTTTGATTCGGGCAATTATGCGCGAATGATAGAATTGCAGGATGGCCGTCTGCTTGCTGTATCGGAGGGTGGCGGTGGCATACAAGTATCATACAGCCAGAACAAGGGCAAGAGCTGGAGTTCGCCCGAGCGCATAGTAGCCTCGCCGAGCAAGATATCTTATGCCGTGCCCGATGTGATACAGCTCACCGACGGCACCATAATCATCGGCTTCAACCCCCGTCCGCAAGAACCTTATTCCGAGGATCGCCTGTTTGGAATACGTTCAGTGAGAAGTACCGACAATGGTGAGACGTGGGGAGAGATTACTTATGTATTCGATGCCAAGCACACGTTTAACGACGGCTGTTGGGAGCCGGCATTCCTTGAATTGCCTTCGGGCGAGGTGCAATGTTATTTTGCCAACGAGGGGGAATATACGTCTTCCAACGAGCAATGTATTTCGATGTGCCGCTCGTTTAACAAGGGGCAGTCGTGGAGCGAGCCGGTGAAAGTGTGTTTCCGTGCCGGGTCGCGCGACGGAATGCCTGTGCCTGTGTTGTTGAAGGACGAGAGCGAGATTGTCGTAATCATAGAAGACAACGGATGGCCGGGTCGCGGTAATTTTGCCGCCACGACGGTACGCACGAAGCTTGAAGACAACTGGGAGAGCGGCTATGTCGATGCCAACAGCCCGATGCGCAATATGATATTTGAGACCGTTCCGCCGGTAGGCGAGATTTCGGCTGCTCCTTACATGAGGGTATTGCCGTGGGGCGAGACCATAGCGTCGTTCCAGGGCAACAAAGGGCGTAGCGGAGTCACCGACTTGCAATATTTCGACATGTTTGTATATGTCGGCGACGGGCAGGCAAAGAATTTCAAGGCCGGCAGCACGCCGTTTGCACTCGGACTCGACCAACACTCCATTTGGAATTCGGTGTCGGTAATTGAAGACAGCGTGGTAGTGGCAGTGGGGTCGATTGGTAATCCAAACAAGAGCAACCACGTGAACATGATAAAGGGTTACCCCAAGCGGCAGGTGGTGGCTGCTTATTGCAATTCTATCGAGGTGGATGCCTCGAAAGGCTCCGGCGAAACGTGGGCAACCAAGAGTGCCGACCAATTGATGATGGGACGCATCACCGGCAACCGCACCACGGCAGATTTTGCTTATGACAGTGAGTATTTATACATGACGGCACGTGTGGTTGACAGGAATCTTGTCAATAGCGGAATCGACAATGATGGCATATATCTTTATTTTGATGCCGACAATGTGTCGGATACCGAGCCGGTGGCCGGAATGTATAGCTTCTTCCTTGACACGGACGGCACGGTTGACTTCCGTCGCGGAAATGCCGGACGTTGGGAGAAGGACGAGTCTGCCACAGGCATAAAATATGCGGTGAACGCAAAGTCGCTTTATTACGACATGGAAGTTGCAATTCCCTGGTCGTTGTTTGGCAAGGATGGCGCACCTGTGGGACAGCGCATGGCGATGGCTCTGGAGATTGTCAACAAGGAAGAGTATGTGCGCGAGTCTGAAACGATTCCCGATGTTGACAACGATGCCTCGTGGACGTGGATGGAGTTCCGCCTGTTGCCCGGTGAAGGCAGCGGCGTGGCCGAAGCACAAGTTGCTGATGACAGTCATGATGTGACGACGGTCGTGAGCGGCGGCACGTTGATGGTCAAGTCGGCAATGCCAATGAACAGGGTAAGCGTCTATACATTCGACGGTAAAATGCTTTCAGATAAGGTTTTTGATTCTACCATGCAAGAAATTCCTCTTCCGGCTTTGGCCGGGGGAGGAGTCCTTCGCGTTTTATTTGAAGATGGTAACATCGTTTGTAAGAAGGTAATTTTTTAAAGGTTGTTTCTTGAGATAAAAGAATGCGGAACATATTGATGGTTAGGAGTATGTTGATTGTGGCAGCAATGGCTGTCATTGCTGCGTTGCAAGCGGGAGCTGTTGTCGGGAATTATCGTTTTGCTCATATTACAGGTGAAGACGGGCTGCCTCACCAACAGGTCTCGGCACTTGCCAACGACCACGACGGCCAGTTGTGGATAGGCACTCGTAACGGGCTTGCCGTGTATGACGGATATCATATGGTAAATTATTATAACGACCCAGATAATCCGCATTCTTTGTCTCATAATTTTATATCGACCTTATATTGCGACAGCAAGGGGCGCATGTGGGTCGGCTCGTATGGCGGGATTTGCGTCTATAGTCCCGATACCGACAGTTTCAAGCGTTATGCCGGTCTTGACCGGCAGGTATCGTCGATAGTGGAAAACAGTAAAGGCCAGATTGTGTGCGGCGGTACCGATTTGTATATATACGATGAGGCTCAAGACAATTTTGAACTGTTGCCGCATCAGGATCTTGGATATATAATATCATTGGCGTTTGACAAGGATGACCGTTTGTTTTTGGCTACAAATAAGTCGATTTATTATTTCGACACCTCTTTTTCTAAGACCACTCAAATCAGCAAGACATACTTCAGCGACTTCATAACAGGTTTCGACGGCATTATACCTATGTTTTTCGACTCTAAGGGGTTGTTGTGGATAGGCCGTAACGGCAAGGGTGTGATGAATATCGACATCGCCACAGGCGAGGCAAACGTGTGGGACGCATCCGAGATATCTGACGGCACCGTGAGGGTGATAAGGGAAGACTTGAAGCATAACATATGGCTCGGAACCGAAAAAGGTGTGACTGTGATTAATCCCGACAGTGGCGACGTGAGCATATTGCGGCAGAACTTTATCGACAAGAATGAGCTGAACGACAATGCCGTGTATGACATATTGTGTGACTCGAACGGGAATGTGTGGATTGCCACTTATTTCGGCGGTATAAACGCTTTGTTGAGCAACAACGAGCAGTTTCACTGGATACAGCCGGGTTATGATGCCACGACCCTGCGCGGAAAAGCCGTGCGCGAGATGATAGAACCCGATGACGGGACGTTGTGGATTGCCACAGAAGATGGCGGATTGAACATATATGACACCGAGAAGCACGAGATACGGGTGTTTGACAAGATCCCGGTGCTCGGGCATAATGTCCATTGCCTGCATTACGACTCGGTAGCAGGGAGCGTGTGGATTGGCACGTTCCGCAACGGACTGTTCCGTTACGACAAGGGCGGGAGTTGGAAACGTTGGTTGCCGGGGGCTTCGGGACTTAATTCCGATGCAATATTCGGCATTGCCAATCAGCGCGATGGCAAGATATGGGTGGCTACCACTCAAGGATTGTGCTATTATAACAGAGAGAATGATTCGTTTGAAAAAATAGGCCATCCGATACTTGACACGGATTTCTGCTATTGCTTGTTGGTTGACGGTGACGACAACTTATGGGTAGGCACGCGGAACAACGGTTTGTTCCTCATCGATTCGTTGACGGGCGAGGTAAGCGGCTGGTCGGCAAGTACGCCCGGGTCGCTGCTGAACGACAATTATGTCACATGCCTTTATCAAGACGGCGAAAGACGAATATGGGTGGGCACCAACAATGACGGGGTGAGATATGTGGAACCCGACAGTCTTAAACTGATGTTGCCCGAGGATGGGCTGTCGCTGCGAAACAACACCGTGTGCAGCATAATAGAGGATAACGTGGGCAGCTTGTGGGTATCTACAGGGCAAGGGCTGTTCCAGTTTAGTGAGGACAGGAACGCATTCTTGCACTATGCGATGGAGGATGGAGTGCCTGTCAATCAATTTAACTTTGCATCGTCGATATTGGCAAGTAACGGGCTGCTGTACTTCGGCAGTGTGAACGGGCTTGTGTTTTTCGACCCAAAGACGATACGGCGCAGCAAAGGCCCGTTCCCTGTGCACTTGCGCCAACTTGAGATAAACAACCAGGTGGTGACTGCCTCGATGCCCGAATCTCCGTTGTCGAAGTCGCTTGATGACACCGAACGCATATATTTGACCTACGACCAGTCTCGCTCGTTCAGCATAGAGTATGGCACGGTTTCGTTGGGAAACACGAGTTCTATATTTTACCAAGTGAAACTCGACGGAGTTGACGACGAGTGGCGCGACGTGGGCGAGGTGAGGCAGTTCATAGGCATGGGGCTTGCGTCGGGCAGCTACACGTTGCACATACGCGCCAACAATTCCAACGAAGGGTGGAACGACGCTCCCGTGAAGAGCATCGCCATAGAGATAGGCGAGCCGTTTTATTTGTCGGCTTGGGCCTGGGTGGTGTATATATTGATACTGCTTTCAATAGTGTATTTGTATTATCGGTTTGTGTCGATAAGAGTGCAGGCAAAGAGCAGCATACGGCTTGCCAATATGGAGAAGGAAAAAGTGGAAGAGCTTAACCGCACCAAGATGGACTTCTTTACGGCTGTATCGCACGACTTGAAGACTCCGCTGTCGTTGATAGTAGCACCGCTGAAGTGGATTTCGCAACATTGCGAGCTTGGCGAAGAGCCGCAGAAGCGGTTGGACATAGCCATAAAGAACACGCAGAAGATGGTGGGCATAATCAACGAGCTTGTAACTTTCAACAAGATGCAGTCGGGCGTGTCGCAACTGTATTTGCAAGAGGGAAACCCATTGAATTTCATACAGAACACGGCTTCGCTGTTCCTTGAAGGGGCGCAGGAGAACGATGTGCAGCTGAGCATCAATTGCGAAAACAATGGCGAGAATGTGTGGTTCTCTCCGTTGTATGTCGAGCGTATAACGAGCAATCTGCTTTCTAACGCCTTGAAGTTTACCCCGGCTGGCGGCAGCGTAGCAGTGAAGGCTTGCATCGTGGAAGGTGACGACAAGTGGCTGTACTTGCGCATCGAAGTGAGCGATACAGGCATAGGCATCGTCGAGGAAGAGCTGAAAAACATATTTGAACGGTATTACCAGACCAAGCGCGGCCATAACACCAATAACAAAGGGTGGGGATTGGGATTGGCTTTAGTGAAGCAGTTGACCGAGGCTCACAAGGGACACGTGGAGGTGAAGAGCAAGATAGGCCAGGGTTCGACATTCGTGGTTTACTTGAACGTGTCGGCGGCGGCATTTGATGCTAAATGTAAAATCGACAAGGATAAGACCGTGGTTGACCTGGCTCGATATGACTTTGAGTCGCCGGTTCCCGAGGTAGTGCATGGCGATTCGGCTCCACAGGCGGCAGATGCTCCTGCTGCATCCGATTCGCGGATTTCGATACTGGTGGTGGAGGATAACAAGGAATTGCTTGACTTCATGGTAGATTATTTCTCGCCTCATTATACCGTCTATAGCGCACAGAATGGCGTGGAAGCTTTGAAGATCGTGGAACGGCAGCAACTCATATCGTTGGTCATTTCCGATATAATGATGCCCGAGATGGATGGCGTGACACTGTGCAAGACGTTGAAGAACAATATTGCAACGTCTCACATCTCGGTGATATTGCTTACCGCCAAAAGCGAAACCGAGGACGTGCTGCAAGGGTACAGGAGCGGGGCCGAGGCTTATATTTCAAAGCCTTTCGACCCTCAGATTCTTGAACTTCAAGTAAATAACATTATAAGCATGAAACGTGCATTACAAGCCAATATGGTGGATGCCAAGGCTGAAGATGTCAATTCTACACAATTGAGTCAGTATGACAAGGAGTTTATTAACAAGATAAACCAACTTATAGAGAAGAACATCGACAACGACGAATTCTCGGTGGCATCGGTGACGCAGGAAATGGGCATCAGTCGCAGCTTGTTGCATATAAAGATGAAAAACCTGTTGAACGTGTCGATGGGCGACTATATACGCCGCAAGCGGCTGAATCTGGCGTGTGAGTTGCTCAAGCAAGGGTTCAACGTGTCGGAAACTGCTTACCGCACGGGCTTCTCCGACCCTAACTATTTCTCCAAGGCATTTAAAAAAGAATTTGGATTGACTCCGACCGAGTTTGTGGCTAATAAGCATGGCTAATTATTGATAAAAAATATTGTAGAATGAAAGTTAAGACTATTGTTTCAAGGACTGTGGCGGCGTGTCTTGCCGCAGGTGCGTTGGCTTCGTGTGGCGGAAATGCTGCATCGCAGCAAGGAAAAACAGAGGGAGAAGAAATTTTTTTTGCCGACCCGACAGTGTATGTGGAAAACGGCAAGTATTACATGACAGGAACCATGGGCTACGGGAGTCCGAAGGTGTTCACGTTGCTTGAATCGACCGATCTTGAGCATTGGACATCGCCCGACGGCGACAAGTGGCACACGTTGATTAATACCGACAGTACCACATTTGGCACCGACATGTTCTGGGCTCCGCAAATTTTCAAGGATGGCGGCAAGTATTATTTGGCTTACACGGCCAACGAGCAGACGGCCTGGGCTGTGTCTGACAGCTTGGCCGGTCCGTATGTGCAAAGCGAAGTGAAGCCCATCGACGGCAGCGAGAAAAATATCGACCCGTTTGTTTTTAAAGACGACGATGGCAAGTATTACCTGTATCATGTACGCTTCAACCACGGCAACTACTTGTGGGTGGCCGAGTTTGACGTAAACACGGGCAGCATAAATCCCGAGACTCTGAAGCAGTGTCTTGAATATTCCGAACCGTGGGAAAAGACCGACAACGGCGTGTGGGATCCTATAATGGAAGGGCCGACGGTAATAAAGAAGGATGGCACATATTATCTTATATATTCGGCCAATCATTTTGAAAACCCCGATTACGCAGTGGGGTATGCAACGGCTCCATCGCCTGTGGGCCCGTGGACCAAGCATCCGGGTTCGCCGTTTATCCACCGCAGCATAGTGGGCGAGAACGGTTCGGGGCATGGCGACTTGTTTGCCGGATTGGATGGAAAGACTTATTACGTCTATCACGTACACAACAGCGCCGAGCAGGTAGCTCCGCGTCGCACCCGCATAGTGCCGTTACAGTTTGTCATGAACGACTCTACCGGCATCTACGACATTAAGGCCGACACTGCCAATATCATCATTCCCCGCCTGCAAACTCCATTGAAGTAAGCATCGCCGACGGCAATGAGAAGTGTGGCAATTGCGCATATATTACGGTTGTTATCAGAGTGGAATAATTTTTATTTCCACTCTGTTTTTTTGTGTATTCGTGCAAGTTGTCAAAGGCATTTTCCCCTTCCTTGATCTTCATGCATTCCCGCCACCGCATAAACAATGTCGTCGGGTATAATCCCCCCTGTCCCGGGTTCAGACTTGTAACACACGCGTTAGCAGTTACTCACATTTGAATTTTTTTGTTTAACTTGGGGCTACCGTACAGCCGAAAATTGCAGCAAGATGCAAAAAAAAACAGCTAACCTTTCAGTTAACTGTTTGATATTCAAGTGGTGCCACCAGGAATCGTAATCCAACGATAAGTGGCTGAATATCTTTGATGTAACTTTAAGCTAAAGAAGTAATCTCCCGCTATTGCTCCACCGGAGGCTTGCTATATTTTGCAGTGTCTTGCGGAGTCGATTTCCTATTACTCTACAAAGGTAACGCTTTATTTTGAAATACAAGCAGAT
>CALUNI010000027.1 GCA_944321905.1 uncultured Muribaculaceae bacterium
ATTTTTGCCACAATCAACCAAATGTTGCGTAACAGGGACTTTACAGGTATCGACGATGTGATGATTATGCGTGACGAGCTGTTTACCACGATTGCCGAAAGCATAAAGAACCAGATACGCCGTTTAAAGAGCCAGGAGATGAGTACCCGTGCAAGCGAGCTTTATCTGAACATTCTTAACGAAACGAAGAATATGGTATTGCAGTCTCGAAACTTGCTCAAGTCGCAGGCTTATTTCCTTAATAAGATTCACGACACTCCGGCCAGCGTGGCTGTCGAAGCTGCAAGATGATGCAGGCTGTGACGATGAAAACGAAAGGTGGTGAACCAAAATGGTTCACCACCTTTCGTTTATTGTTGCAAGTACATTTGTGCGTTTGCGGCGGGAATCTTGACATAGCGCGCTATGCCTGCGGCTCGTGCCTTGAAAGCCTGCTTGACATAATTCTAAAAAATCACCATAAAATCTAACGACCGATTTGGGTTAAAACGGAAGGTCGTCGGTGCTGTCTCCACTCGAGAAGTCGGGCATGGGAGGCATGGGAGTGCCCGGAATGGCTTGTGGCGTTGCCGACTGTTGTGCCATCGTGTCAACTTTCTCGGCTTTCCATCCGTTGATGTTAGTGAACCAACGTCCGTTAAATTCGTGGCTGTCGATGTCGAAGCTCAATTTTATTGTGTCTCCCACGTTGAGGGGGTATTGATTGGCACGGTCGCCGAAGAAGCTGAAAAAAATCTTTTTCGGGTATGCTTCTTGCGTTTCGAGCACGTATTCTTGCTTGTTCCAACTGTTACCTGCTTTAGACACTCCGCTCAAAGGGGCTAATTTCTGTATGATTTTTCCTTCTACTTCCATGAATGATTCATATTAAAAATGAGTTGGATGCAAAGTTAGCAAATCATTTCAAGTTATGAGCGATAGAGAAGTAAATATTTTGAATGGCATATTAAACAGGTTTTAAATTTTTCGTGTATAATTGGAAAAATCTGTATCTTTGTGAGAACCTGCTTGAATTTTGCGGGGATGGAAATCATGTCATGATATTTTGTGGTCTAACGAAAAGAAAAGAATCATATGGATTTTATCGACGATATTAAAAATTGTGTCGAGGTTATGCGCCGTGGCGGCGTTATACTGTATCCTACCGACACTATTTGGGGAATAGGGTGCGACGCTACCAATGCCGAAGCCGTGAAGCGGGTGTATGATCTTAAGCGTCGAGCCGACAACAAGGCCATGCTTGTATTGGTGGACGACCCGGCAAGGCTTGACCGTTATGTTCACGACGTGCCGGAAATAGCATACCAATTAGTGGAAGTGGCCGACAAGCCATTGACCATCATTTATGACAAGGCCAAGAATCTTGCTCCAAATCTTGTTGGAGAGGACGGCAGCATAGGCATAAGGGTTACCAATGAGGCTTTTTCCAAAGAGTTGTGCAGGCGGTTTGGCCGTCCGATAGTATCGACTTCGGCCAATATTAGCGGTGCAGCCCCTGCTCCGAGTTTTGCCGACATCCAGGATGACATAAAAAACGGCGTAGATTATATTGTCAAATATCGACAGGACGAGAAAATCCCGCATAAGGCTTCGAGTATAATCAAGTTGAAGTCGGATGGCACGATATCTATATTAAGGCAATAGCAGACGTGGCTCTGAGCAATAAATCCAAATATAAATTGGCATATCTGCTTGGCGACTTGGCAATGTCGGGACTGGCGATATTTCTCTATAATATATGTCGATATTACATAATGGAGGAAGAAATGCTGCGACAAGGATTTGCCTCGCTCGGCATATTTATGCGTGCCAACATGGTAATGGTAGGTCAATTGTGCTTTCCTGTCGCCATGGCGTGGATATATTGGCTGTCGGGATACTATAATGAAGTATTTCGCAAGTCGATGCTTCAAGAGATATCCACAACATTCTTGTCGTCGTTTGTGTGCACGATGTTGGTGTTTTTCGTAGCATTAATCAACGATACAGTCATCGACCATTACCAGAATTATGAGATGCTGCTCGTGCTTTGGGGAATGATATTCGTGTGTATATATCCCGTCAGGCTTTCTATAACGTTGCTCGTGAAGCGGCGTGTGGCGCGGTCGGGCATAGAGTTCCCGACTTTGGTCGTTGGGTGCAACGACAGGGCAAAAGAGAGAGTGGCAGAGTTGCAACGGCTTAAAAGTAAGCTCGGTTACAATGTTGTCGGGTTTATTTCGGCTGATTCATCCCACGAGCATAACGTCATGGGTCTGCCGGTGTTTGATGTGGGCAATGTGGAGAAGGCGTGCAGGCAATATGGCATAACCGATATAATTGTGGTTCCGCAGCATCGCAACGCACAAGAGGTGCTTCATGACATAAATAAATTCTTTTCATTGAATCTGCCTATTAAGGTGTTTCCCGAAGATGCCGACCTCTTTCTTTCGCGAGGACGGTTGGCGACGGTGTACGGAGCATCGTTGATTGATATCTCGTATAGCAACATGACCGAGTGCGAGACTAACTTGAAGCGCACGTCGGATGTCGTATTGTCGTTTGTGGCACTTGTGTTGTTGCTCCCATTGTTTGCAATTGTCGCGGCGTTAATCAAGTGCAAGAGTGGCGGCCCCGTAATTTTCAAGCAGAAGCGCGTGGGGCTTCACGGCAAGCCATTTACCATATACAAGTTCCGCACCATGGTTGTAGATGCAGAAGCCGACGGCAAGCCTCGGCTGACGCGTGTCGATGACGAGCGTGTGCTGCCATTCGGGCATTTCATGCGCAAGTACCGCATAGACGAGTTGCCACAATTCTGGAATGTGCTGATAGGCGACATGTCGATTGTCGGTCCTCGGCCCGAGCGTCAATATTTTATCGACCAAATCGTGGAGCAGGCACCATATTACACGCTGTTGTTCCAGGTGCGTCCCGGCATCACGTCGCTCGGCATGGTTAAATATGGCTATGCCTCGAGCGTAGAGGCAATGGTGGAACGGATGCGGTATGACATAATATACATAGAAAATATATCATTTGTCACCGACTTGAAGATAGTCATATACACTATTCGGACGGTCGTTACCGGAAAGGGATTGTAAGATAAGAAGCAAAAGATAAAAATGGAACGATATTCCGAAATAAGACAGCGGTTGGGGGCGTGGTACCTGTGGCTGCTTGTGTGGAGGGAAAAGCATATCAAAGAACGCACGTTCGTGCTTATACTTGCGTTGGTGGTCGGCATCATATCGGGGTTTGCGGCTTTGCTGCTGAAGTACCTCATTCATCTCATATCGGGCGCGCTCACTTCGAGTGTGGCGATCAACGAAAGCAATTATCTTTATCTGTTGTGGCCTGTGCTTGGAGTGCTTATAACAAGTGTTTTTGTGCGATATGTGGTGCGTGACAACATATCTCATGGCGTCACACGTGTGTTGTATGCCATCTCGCAGAAGAAGAGCCGCCTCAAGCCGCATAATATGTGGGCTTCGCTTATAAGCAGTTCGGTCACCATCGGTTTTGGCGGTTCGGTCGGAGCCGAGGGGCCTATTGTTTATACGGGAGCTGCCATAGGCTCTAATTTGGGCAGTGCGTTTCACCTGTCGCCTCGCGTGCTAATGATATTGGTCGGATGCGGAGCCGCGGCCGGCATAGCAGGTATATTCAAGGCTCCGATTGCAGGAATGCTTTTTACCATCGAGGTGCTAATGCTCGACCTTACCGCCGTGTCGGTGTTGCCATTGATGATATCGTCGGTGGCGGCGGCTTCAATATCATATTCGTTGACAGGATACGAGTCGGAATTTTTCTTTTCCCAGAGTGAGGCATTCATGACCACCCGCATCCCGTATGCGGTGCTGCTTGGCCTGTTCTGTGGTTTTGTGTCGCTATATTTTACGAAAGCGATGAACATGATGGAACACATGTTTGGAAAATTAGGCAACCCGTGGCTGAAGTTTGTGGTAGGCGGTGCCATACTAAGCATGCTCATCTTTTTGTTCCCACCGCTTTATGGAGAAGGTTACGGTCCCATCAATTCGTTGCTGAATGGTAATTATGCCCAGATATTCGACGGCAGTGTGTTTTATGATTACCGTAACGAAGTGTGGATGGTCATAACTTTTATTGCTTTGATAATCTTGACCAAGGTGTTTGCCACCAGTGCCACCAACGGCGGAGGCGGCGTGGGAGGTACGTTCGCGCCTTCGTTGTACGTCGGTTGCATGGCGGGGTTCTTGTTTGCCATAGTTGTCAACACGCTCGGCGTGGTAGAAGGCGGAATTTCGGTCAAGAACTTTGCGCTGATGGGAATGGCCGGGGTGATGTCGGCAGTGATGCATGCCCCGTTGATGGCCATATTCCTTACGGCCGAGATGACCGGCGGCTATCAATTGTTCTTGCCGCTGCTCATCGTTTCGCTTGTGTCATACGGTACGATACGCTTGTTCCTGCCGTGGAGCATATACACGATGCGTCTTGCGCAGCGAGGCGAGTTGCTCACGCACGAGAAGGACAAGTCGGTGCTGACCCTGCTTAAGATAGACAATGTGATTGAGAAAGACTTTTTGCCGGTAAGGCCCGATATGTCGCTCAAAGAAATGGTAGATGTCATATCGCATTCCAACCGTAACCTGTTTCCGGTGGTGGACAAGGACGGCAAGCTGCTCGGCATAGTGCTGCTTGACGACATTCGCAACATCATGTTCCGTCCCGACTTGTACCGCAAGATTTACGTGAGCAAGTTCATGACGGCGGCACCTGCCAAGATAGAGGTCGGGGAACCGATGGATGCGGTTATGAAGAAGTTTGATGACACCAATGCCTGGAACTTGCCTGTGGTGGAAAACGGCAAGTATGTGGGGTTTGTGTCTAAATCAAAGATATTTAATTCATATCGCCGGGTACTAAAGCATTATACCGACGATTAATCCTTACTTAGTTTAACATGAAATACAGTAAAGATACGCTGAAGATTGTATTTTTCGGGACACCCGATTTTGCGGTAGAGAGCCTTCGCCGCCTTGTTGAAGGCGGGTATAACATTGTAGGGGTGGTGACTATGCCCGACAAGGAAGCCGGGCGAGGCCACAAGTTGCTACAGTCGCCTGTGAAACAGTATGCGCTTGAACACGGGTTGAGGCTTTTGCAGCCCGAACGGCTTAAGAATCCTCAATTTGTAGAGGAGTTGCGATCGTTGAAAGCCGATTTGCAGATAGTGATTGCTTTCCGCATGTTGCCCGAGGTCGTTTGGAACATGCCGCCACTTGGCACGTTTAATCTGCACGCGTCGTTGCTGCCAAAATACAGGGGTGCAGCGCCTATTAACTGGGCGGTTATAAATGGTGAGAAAGAAACCGGGGTTACGACTTTCTTTTTGAAGCATGAAATAGACACCGGCGACATAATACAGCAGCAGAAGATTGCAATCGGCGACGACGACAACGTGGGCGTGGTACACGACAAGCTGATGATGCTGGGTGCCGACATGGTGATAGAAACCGTCGATGCCATTATAGCGGGTGACGTAAAACCGATTCCGCAAGAGCAGTTGTGCAACGCAGGTGCCGAGGCAACGGCTGCGCCGAAGATTTTCAAGGACACGTGCAAGATTGATTGGACGCGCCCGGCACGAGATGTGCGCAATCTTGTGCGGGGCTTGTCGCCATATCCTGCTGCATGGACCGACATGGAGGATGCGCAAGGGGTGCCGCATACCGCAAAGGTGTTTGAAGTGTCGTTGACCGATGCCGATGCCGGTGAGCGTAAGTCGGGACAAATGTGGAATGAAGGCGGGCGGCTGTTGGTGGCTTGCGGCGACGGATGTGTCGAAGTGAAGCAGTTGCAACTTGCCGGAAAGAAGCGCATGTCGGCAGCCGATTTCTTGCGTGGTTTTCACTTGAAGAGTTAGAAGGCAAGGCTTAAAGAGCTGACAGGTCTGTTTCGGATTGCCGTCGCGGTTATCCGGGACAGGCCTGTTTTTTATATCTATTTTGTGCCTTTGGAAACTGAAAAATAATGGAATATATGGAATACAATTATAGAAAAATTTAGTATTTTTGCGTTACGACGTGTTTCTGTGTGATAGAATTTAGAGTTGAAAAATATCATATAGAATATGAATGCGAAAGAACATGGATAATACCATTAAACCCAAAGCGGCATAAGAAGCATTCCCAGAACAAATATTTGCGGTCTAATGACCGTTTTGGGGTAAATCTTTTGTCGGCATTGCCGGGTCGGTCGAAAGGAGCTGTTGCCGCGAAGCCAATGTAACGCATGGAGGCAAGGAGTTGCCGTTAGGGGCTTTTCGGTTCATGGAATGAGAGAAAAAAACATAAATCTTAACAAAATAATGATTATTACGTGTGAGCTATGAGCAGTATTTCTTTGATATACAATACGGGAATACAGTATTACGAGGTTGAAGGTGGCGTGACTATCGACATGAACGCCAATCTGATGAAACCGTTGTGCTTTTATGAATTTAAATTCGGAGACAAGGTTTATCTCGACCCGGTTTACTATTTTCCCACGCATGACAAGTATTTGCGCAGAGCCGATTTGGTATCCGGCGGATATTTGGATCCGGTTACCAACGTCATAATGTCCGAAGACGAGATAAATGATGCCATGAATTGGCTCGACGTGGAAGAACTTCTCACCGTCAACAGGCTTGATGCGACAGTCGGCGAGAAAAAGATGTCGGCTCTCGAACAACTTGAAAACAAGTGGCTGCCCATGCCGTATTTCTTAAGGGACGCGTCGGGTACTATTGCCGAACCCACCAACTGGTGCCGCATGAAATTGATTAAAGACGAGAAGTGGTCGATGAAAAATACGAGGGTTTACAGACTTGTGCTTGCATTTGACACGACCGAGAAAAGCAGTCTCATAAAAGAAGCCCCTTATTTCCAGGGAGAACCGTTCCGCAACTATTCGCTGTGTGGGTTGTCGTATGATGACATAGGCCAGATGGACGAAAAGCAGCGGAAGCATGTGCTGTCGATGGTTCTGCCTCTTAAGGCATATGAATATTGCAACCCTGTGGCTCAACCGTGGCTTAATCGTTATTTGCAAGAGATTTTCAATTCGTCCAATCCTAATGCGTTTGAGGTTGGCAGCAAGATGAAGTACCTGGTGTATTATGTTTATTTGATAACATACATGCACCGCCTTGGCGTGTTGCCCGATGTCAAATTGTATAACGATGCAGGTGTGACGTCGATATCTACCAATCTGGTGCTTGACGTTGGCAACTCGCGTACATTTGGACTCGTGGCCGAAGACCCGCTCGACAGCTCGTTTTCCAAGTCGGCGATTATTCAGCTGCGCGATTTGGAAACAGGTGAGCTATACAAAGAGCCTTTTGACATGAGGTTGTGTTTCAAGGAAGAATATTTCGGCGTGCCTACAATGGACGGCATGTTTCGTTGGCCCAGCGTGGTGAGATTGGGAAAAGAAGCCGTGAGGAACATTTATGGCGGCGAGCAAGATTTGCTCTCGCCGTCGCAATTCGACACAAGCTACAGCAGCCCCAAACGTTTCTTGTGGGACACTAAAGCATACCACTCGCAGTGGAAATATATATCAGAGAAGGACCGAATCGTGGGACCGGCTCGCACGGTAGATTATTATGGACTCATGCAGCAGTTCTACAGCGACGGGCGTTTTGCTCCCGACCCCCAGAAGATGGGCGACAAGAGTTCATATTCGCGCAGCTCGCTCATGACGTTCTGCTTTATCGAGATACTGCTGCAAGTGCGGCAGCAAATCAACAGCTATGAATTCCGTTTCAACAATGGCGACGATTTTAGGAAACGCGTCATCAAGCGAGTCATATTGACGTGCCCCACGGCCATGTCGCGAGAAGAACAAAAGATATTGCGCCGTTGCATGGAAGAGGCAAGCATCGTGCTGAAGCGCTATTACGACGAGACATATGACGTTCCATACGATCCTGCGTCGGATGCCGACAAGATTGAAATAATTCCGTCGGTGAGAGACTTGTCGCTTAAGGCCGACAATCTTTACTTGCGCCACAGTTGGAACTACGACGAGGCCACCTGTTGCCAGATGGTGTATTTATATAGCGAATTGAGGCGTTACCTTGGCAATGCCAATGAGTTCTTTGCCAGCTATGGGAAACGCCGCAACGGCGAAACCAAGCCGTCGGTGACCATAGGTACGCTCGACATAGGAGCCGGGACCACCGACATGATGATTTGTAATTATGTCAACGAGGCTCAGAGCATAAAGCCCGAACCTCTGTTCTGGGAAAGCTTCCAGATTGCCGGCGATGACCTTGTAAAGCGCATAATAGTTGACGTGCTGCTTGATTCTCCACAAAAAGATTATCCCGAAGCTTCGGGAATAGTTACGGCAAAGCTCAAGTCGATGGGCGTGGCCGGAGTGGCCGAGAGAATGCACCATTTCTTTTCCGACACGCAAAACATGGGTGTGCTGGAGAAGCGCATGCGCAAGGAATTCATGATACAAGTGCTGCAACCTGTGGCAAATTTCCTGCTCGACAATCTGCAAAAAGGCAAACAAGAGCAAGCATTCGTCTTTGGCGACATATTCGTCGAAAACAAGCCATCGTCGGTGCTTATGGATTTCTTCTACAAGCAGATGGGTTTCCGCTTCGAGGAGTTGGTCATACGGTACTCGCCTAAATATCTCAACGACATAATAAGGAAAGTATTTGAGGCTTACATGCGCAAGTGGGCCGCGCTTTTCCATACCTATAAATGCGACATAGTGCTTTTGAGCGGCCGTCCATGTTCGATAAAACAGGTGCGCGACATGCTTAGGAGGTTGTATCCCGTGGCACCCAACCGCCTCGTTTCTATGAGCAATTACAGGGTTGGAAGTTGGTACCCCGGTTCTACCGACATAGGCCACTTCAAGGATAACAAATCTATGGTGGCCGTGGGTGCGTTGATTGCCTATTTGGCCGAGAATGGCAAGTTGAGTCAGTTTAAGTTAAATGCCGAATTGCTGAAAACCAAGGTGTTGCCCACCACCGAATATATAGGAGAAATAAATTCGCAGGTAGGCACACTCGATTGCATACTTACGCCCGAAGTGAATGGAGCGTACAAGGAGATTTCGGCGTTCCCTGTTTCTTTAGGCGCGAAGCAGTTTGACGTGGAAGGTTATCCTGCCAATTTATTGTATGTGTTGAATTTTAACGACCAGACCATACGCAAGCAGGCCGAGGGCATAGCGAAGAAAAAAGCCGGGCTTCCGGCCGATGCCCAGCCCGATGCCATAGCGCCCGATAAGGTTGCCGCCGAAATGGAAACCATAAAGTTCCGCATACGCAGCAACGCGCCGTTGCGCATGAGGTTTGAGCGTGATTATTACGAGGACAAGGAATTGGTGAAAATCGACTCGGTTGAAGATAGTGACAAGAATGAGTGGAGTCCAAAATTGTTTGAGCTTATGCTGCAAACGTGGTCAGAAGACAATACCAATTGGCTCGATACCGGAATATTCAACCTTCACATCAATAATTAAGAGTTATGGACAACAACAAGATAAAAGAACAGATTGAGGCTCAATTGGAAGCTAACGGCAAGGCTCTTGACTGGGCTCACGTGTATCTTCACAACGAAGACTTGGCCGACCTGCGGCAGAAGCTGATAACCAACCGCATAAGGCTGAAGCGCATATTGTATGCAAATGCAGTCAACCCGGCTGCCGCCGTGTTTGGCGAGAGCCAAGTGGGCAAGTCGTATATGGTCGATTGCCTGCTCACAAGCGATTCGGAGGTGCTTAACGTATATGACGGTTACGGCAAGCCGACAGGCTTCCTCGAATATATCAATCCATTTGGCGGAGGCAAGGAGGCTACGAGCCTTATTACGCGGTTTACGACCGAAACCGTGTGGAAAGACAAGGATTATCCTGTGAGAGCCATGATGCTTACTCCTATCGACGTGGTCATTGTACTGGTCGATGCTTACTATAACGACGTGTGCAACCACGAACTGCCAAAGTCGCAAGACGTGACAAGCGAGATAGAGCGACTGGCTGCAAAATACCATTCGGGTAGCGCGGTTCAAAGTATTATAACCGAGGATGAGATATTCGAGCTTCGCGAATATTTCACGCTTGGGCTGCTTGAACGCGGCGAGTCGTTCCGCGAGGCATTGTTGGGCAACGGATATTTTGAACAAGTGGCAGAAATTATAAGTGCAATTCCTGTTAACATGTGGCCTGACGTTTTCTCGTTCCTGTGGAACCGTAATGACACGCTGACCGACATATTTGAAAGGCTGTTGCATACGATGCAACGGATGAATTTTTCAAGGACTGTGTATATAAAGATAGACGCAGTGCTCAGGGAGCCGGGTACTATACTGCATGTTGACCGCCTGTATGAGTTGTTTGGCATAAAAACGGTCGTCGATGACAAGGGCGATGCCCGCGACATCGAGGTAGCTTCGGTCCCCGACATGGACGTGTGTACCGAGGATGGCAATAAATTGAGCGGGATAAGGAAGAGCGAGTTTTGTGCCTTGGCCATGGAGCTTGCATTTACCATAGTGAATCCCACCCACGGAAATTCGAGCTTTTTAAAAGAGAAGCCGTTTCTTGACCATAAGGACATATTGGATTTCCCCGGAGCGCGTAGCCGCAAGCGCATAGAGGCTTCGATAATATCGGAAGTAAACGCTTGCGAAATGCTCATAAGGGGGAAGGTCGCATATTTGTTTAACAAGTACTCCCAGCAGTACTTGATTACCAACTTGCTTTTTTGCCACCATGACGTGAAAAGCGAGGTGACCACGTTGTCGTCGTTGCTTAAGGGGTGGGTTGATTCCACTGTAGGCTCAACTCCCGAGGCGCGCGCCGAATTTATGAAGGCAGCAGACGTGCCGCCATTGTTCTTGATAGGAACCAAGTTCAATATCGACTTGGAGAAGACTCCCGACGACAACAAGGGCAACGAGGAATCGCGAGAGAAGGCACGGCACTATAGGTGGACGAAGCGTTTCGGCATGCTGAACAACTTGATAGCCCCGTCGGAGAAGAACGACTGGTTTGAGCAGTGGGTGCCTCGGCACACGTTCGACAACATTTATCTGCTCCGCTCGTTTGAGTACTCATGCCAACGGGGCCTGTATGTAGGATATGAAAAGAAAGACGAGAACGGGCTGTGGAAATTGGCTTACAACCAAGACGGGACTTTGCAAGGCGAGCAGGATTACAGCGACGAATACAAGACTTTTATTCCCAAGTTAAAGGAGTCGTTCTTGCAAAACGGTTTCGTGCGGCAGCACTTTGCCATGCCCGAGAAGTCGTGGAACGAGGCTGTCGAGGTGGGCAAGGATGGCTCGGCATGGATTATCGAGAACCTCACGCGGTCGAGCCGTAAGATGTCGGAGGCGCGTGAAACCCAGTTTGGCCGCGTCATTGCCGATGCTTTTAGCTCGTTGATAACGGCAATACATGCCTATTACCACGACGACAATGCCGACCTTGAATTGCAGAAACAGATGAAGGCTGCCGGGTCGATTGCCTTGACGTTTGATGTGCTTTTTGGCCGCGACAAGTATTTCTTTAGTGACTTTATCAGTGCCATGACTGTCGATGAAGAATATCTGCACGATGTCATAATGGACATAATAAATGCCACAAAGGTGGTTGACGAAACCGATTTGAGCGTATTGTTTGCCATTAGGGCAAAAGCCAATGTCGATCCTAAGCTTTCATTTGACGAAAACAAGGAGAGGGTGAAGTGTGCGTATAATTGCAGCACCGATGATGAGTTGTATGCTAAACTTAAAGAATTGGGTGTCAAGCTTGACGATATAATCAATCCGCCAAAAGTTATGAATTTCAGCCGGCTCATTTCCGATGCCGTCGAGAAATCATGGGTTGATACTTTCCTCAGCATAGAACATTACCGAGAGTTTGTCGAGCGTGGTGCCGGTGCCAAAGACTTGCAAAATCTATTGGCAAACACAAAAGCGTTGTACAAGAATAAAATCAAGCTCTCGGAGAAGATTGCCAAGCGCATTCATCCGTTTGTGTCGGCATCATCCAATTCGGCCGACGACATGACTGACATGCTTGCCGATATCTGTGCAGAGATGATCAACACATTTGTCAACACCATGGGTGCGGCCTATTACAATGCGGAAATGTGGAAAGACATCGATGACGCTGTGAAGCACAATGAGTTTGATATAAGTGTTACGAGGAATTTCGACGAGATAAGTTTTGATGCCGAAGCCGTCAAGGAAAGTCTTCCCGATGTGTTCGACTCATTCGATAATGTTGACCAAATACTCAACCAAGTGCCGGTAGATGTGTCTCGGTTGAAATATTTCTCGAACTATTGTGAATATTATCAATGGGTGGAACTGATGAAAGTGTCATTCCTTGCCACGCAAGGCATACCAAAGTATAATCAAGACATGAACAATGCATTGCGCACGGTATTCAGTTACATAGTGTCTTGTGCGTGCTTGAAGGAAATGGTTAGCGGCAATTCTATTTTAGCGTCTTTAAAAACGGTGAACGCCAATGAAAATGATTGAATTATCGACCTCGCAATTGAAGTCGTTCAACTTGACTCTGTGCGACGGGCAGGCTGTGGTGCGCAATCAGAACCGGGTCAACGGGCTGATTGGCGTGAGGGAATCGATGATTCCAGAGCAATATCATGGCTTGTTGGCCAAGGCCGAGTTTACCGGCAATGTCGTCAACGAGTCAATAGTGTGGTCAACGGGTGTGTTCTCGTCAAAGCCTGTCAGGCTTAGTGAACTGAAAGGCGATGAGGCGGTTCGTTACGACAAGATTTTGAACGAAGCGTTGGTCGCATATGCAAAGTCGGTGTCGGATGCCGAAGACGGGGTAAAGAAACTGTTGTATGCCGCCATCACTTATCCATCGCGTTCGTCGGTGTTTTGTGCCGACGACAGGGTGGTTATAACAGAGTGGGGCATGAAGCCTGTGGGCAGCGGCAGTTTGGCGGGAATGCCATACTCGATAGACGACGAGCCTGAAAAGCCCAAGAAAGAGGACGGTAAACCTGAGGCAGACAAGCCTGCCGGAGGTGAAAACGATAGGAATAATCACGACGATGCCGGCACAGACGAAAAGAAGGCAACCAACGATAGCCGCAACACTGACGATGCCGGCAAAGACGGAAAGAAGGCAACCGACGATAGCCGCAACACTGACGATGCCAATAATGGAGTGAAACCTGTCAGCCCGAAAATCGAGACAAAGGAAAATGACGACAATGCAGGCAAAGAGAGTCCTATGGGAAATGCTTCCGGCGGGGCAGCGGTGTCAAATAATGGCGGCGGTGGCTCATCGCAGGGCAAAGGCTGCCGATGGAAACTGCTATGGCTGTTGCCGTTGTTGCTACTGTTGTTGATTGCGCTGTTGTTCTTGTTGTTTGGCAAAGGGTGTTCGTCGCCCATGGACGAAGTGAGGCAAGAAACTCCTGCAATGGACTCGACCGACGTGGTTCTGAGCAGCGACAGCTTGAGATATGTTGCAGGCAACAGGCTTTTGCTCCTTTTGACGGGTGACAACGTAAAGATGGAAGATTTTGTAGGAGACTTCCGCAAGGCATATCCCGATGGAGAGAAATATATACTTTCCAATCCCGATACTGTCATACGCCGTTTCACCCTCACGCTTCCTGCCGAGGAACGTGTGGCGATGGAAGAAAAATTGCCTGTCCAGTTTGCCGATTACGGACTCGTGGTGATTCCCGAGTCGATGTACAGGAACTCGTATGTGCCAAATGACCCGGCGATGCAAGATGTCGAGAAGAGGTGGTACTTTGACGAGTGCGCAGTGTTTGACGCATGGGACGTGACGATGGGCGACGATGATATAGTGGTTGCGGTAATCGACGATGGGTTTGACCTTTCGCATCCCGAATTACAAGGTAAAATAGTGAGTCCATATAATGCGGTCACTCACACGAGCAACGTCACCCCGTCGGCGAGCGGTCATGGCACGCATGTGGCTGCGACGGCGGTAGGCAATGCCGGCAATGGCGAGGGTACGTCGGGCATTGCCCCCAATTGCAAGTTGATGCCGATACAGGTTGCCGATGCACAAGGCAACATGGCAACGTCGGCTATACTCGATGGCGTGATTTACGCCATAAATAACGGTGCCGATGTGGTGAACATGTCGCTCGGCATATATTTCGGGCCATTCGTGCAGTTTGTGCCGGTGTATATCCAGAAGAATTTTCGTGCCAACATGTTTCTTGAAGAGGAGCGCGTGTGGAACCATCTGTTTAACATTGCTCGCCAACGCGGCATGATATTCGTTATTGCCGGAGGCAACGAGAACATATTGATAGGGCTCGACCCGATGGCTCGCAGCGAAAACACGATACGCGTGTCGGCCGTGCAGCCCGACAGGGCGAAAGCCTCTTTCAGCAACTATGGCGACTATTCCACTGTTTCGGCTCCGGGGGTGCAAATCTATAATGCCATTCCCAATGACAATTACGCTTTTTTCGAGGGTACGAGCATGGCTTCGCCCATAGTGGCAGGCGGATGCGCGTTGCTTAAGAGCAAGGATCCCGACATGTCGGTTACCGAGGCTGCCGGAATATTGCGCATGACC
The DNA here is from genome assembly GCA_944321905.1 of uncultured Muribaculaceae bacterium. Classification (GTDB taxonomy): domain Bacteria; phylum Bacteroidota; class Bacteroidia; order Bacteroidales; family Muribaculaceae; genus Avimuribaculum. Next base: position 14,596 of record CALUNI010000027.1, read on the forward strand.
GGAATTCCCAGCACGTCGGACGTGGGGCCGATTGTGAATTTTGCCCGTGCATTGGAAGCCGATTATGGCGATGTGGACGAGTGTGCGAGGGTTAATGAGCGATATAACGAATTGCTTGCCGAACTTGAGGAGTTGCGCCGTCAATATCCCGGTTGCATACAGCAGCCCGATACGCTGTCGATACCCGAAGATATGACGGTGGAACAGCTTGACGGGCGATGGAAAAGCACCACATCGCTTTATAACGAGCAAGACGAGGAAGTAGTTATATATTTCACGTTCAACGGCACGCCGGTGGCTCGCCTCGATATAGTGGAACCGTCGGGCGAGATATATACGGCTGTATTGGCCGTGTCGGTGTCCGGCGACCAGATATTCATCGACCAGCAGAAACCGGCTTATTGCCAAAGCAACGGCAAAGGCTATAATCCTTACAGGTTTGTGCTTAGACCCGACAGGAACCGCAAGGCCGTTGGCAATGCAAAAAATAAGGTGGAAATTGCCAATGCGTTTAATTTCAATTTGATAAAAATTTAATAAAACAGGACTGCAAAAGCTATGAAAGTGTTTCTAAAAGTATTAAGTGCAATAGCGTTGCTGGCATGGACGGCAGCTTTCGTGTTGGGATTCAATTATCGGTTTGATTCGATACCGGTGGCTTGCTTGTTGGGCATATTCCTTGCAGCACTTGTAGTACTCGTCATTTATTTCTTGATGCGGTGGAGCAATCCTTCGTTAAACGACAATGTTGCCAAGGCAAAAAATCGGGAGATAGCCTGTATTTCTGCATATGCATTGCTTTTTGCTCTTACAGTGACCGATGTCGCACATTTTGTGACGGTGCAGACCGATGTAAAGGCTCAGATAAAGCCCGTCGCCGAAAAGCGTATTGCCGAGCTTGAGCGCATATTCAGTTCCGACCCCGAAACCGAAGGCAGTTATCTTAACTATGTGGAGCAGAAGTCTGTCTTGTACAGGACAGAACTTAAGGGTGTATATTACGACAACAGTCATACTTTAGACGTAAAGTGCCAAGCTTTCAAAGATGACTTGATGGGCGATGGGCGGTTTGCCGAGTTGCAGTATGATGTGGAGGCTCTTTTGGGCAAATGTCGGTATTCGGTTTATTATTGGGTGCCATGGACTATTTCCGGATATTTAGACCGGCTTGACTCTGATTTGGAGTCTTGGGAATCGGAAGTCGTAGAATTGTCGATGAAGCATATTTGGATAAGGGAGAAGAATGAACCGTTCGTGCCAAATTCCATTGCCGACGGGTCGCGGCTTGCCGACGAGATTCGCAATCCGTCGATGTCGCGCTTTGGCGTGTTGACGATATTGCTTGTCATTGTGTTACAATTCTTCATACTGCTGCCTTATATTGCCGGACGTAATTGGTCGGCATCGGGTCCCAAAAGGTATAAGGGGCATGGCGTTGCAAGTTGGGATAGGAACGCCGTTAATTTGGGGCAAAATCAAGGCAGTTGGTCTCAAAAAGGCAGAAATGACAACGGAAAGGACGACAATTCTGCAATGCGGCTTTGATGAACTATCATATGACTATAAAAAATCATTCACATAAAAGACACAACTATGGAAGAATTTGACCCTTTTAAGGTAAACACATACACGATAAATCAAATCCTTGATTACATTATAAGTGGCAAATGCTCGAAAGAAGATATATATTCTTGTGGTTTCGCCGCAAACAAGCGTCCCGAACTTGAAAAAAGATTGGCCGAATATAACGAGCGCATATTGAAAGACGAGGAGGCGTGGAAACGAGCTTGTGGGCTTGACACTTTGCGGGCTTATAAGAGCTACTTGCTTATTTACGACAAATTCGGGGAAGGCGAGTATCGAGGCAAGCATGTAGCCGATGCCGAGGCGCGGATGGCCGAGTTGAAAGTGGAAGAGGAGAAGTTGCGCACCGAGCTGTTTAATGCCATGCAACAGAAGCCGTGGCTGTTTAACGCCGAAACCATATGTGCGTTAATCGACGGTGTGAATGATCCCGATGTGCTGTCTCAATTGAAGAAACAGCATGACGTTGCATCGAAGTTCATATCTATGGGGCTTACGATCTCTTTTGACGACATTGTGAATCGTGGCATAGTGCCTGCAAACTGGACCATCGACGACATAACCGGGCAAGACATGGCGGTTCCGCAGCGCAATATCCGAGACCTTGGTGATTTCCCGGCGGAGAAAAGGACCGATATTTATTTTGTCGGGATTCCGCGTGGTGGCAAGTCGTCGGTGTTGGCGGGTATTCTGTCGTATTTGAACAACACCGGGACTGCCGTTTATCAGCCACATTACAACCATGAAGGGCGGGACTTGGTGAAACCATACTATAACGGACTGGTGGAGGCTACAAGCCGTGGAAAGTATCCGGTTTCGACTGCAGGTGACAGCATGTGCTTTATGAAACTCAATATAAATGCGAGAGGCAAGGAGAAATTAGTGACCTTTGTCGAGATTTCGGGAGAGGCGTTTAGGGTGGCTGCCGAATCGGGATATGCAGGTGCGCAGGCGTGGAAGGCAGCCGAAAATGGGGCTGAAAAGTGCCTTCAATGTGCCAATCGCAAATTGCTCGTGTTTATTGTCGATTATGCCACTACACGAGGGGTGAGGTCTGACTGGACCGATTTAAAGCAGGCGCAAGTGCTTGATTCCACAATCGACGTTCTGACGTCTGACGGCACCGGGCCGTACAGGTCGCGTGGGTGTACTTTCAGCAAGGTTGACACCGTGGCCGTGATTGTAACAAAAAGCGACCTGATGGGAAAGGGCTTGAGCGAGGACGACAAACTGAATATAGCCATGAATTATCTCGGCAGCAAGTTTGCCGCTTTCATGGCCAAGTTGGTGGCCAAGTGCCGGGATTTTGGCATAAATGCCCCGAACAACTATGTCCCCTATATATTGACTTTCAGCCTGGGAGAATTGAAGATAGGAAATACATATGTGTATGATCCTGCCGATTCGGCCACATTGGTTGACTTTATTTACACTGTGACCCGTAAAAGCTGAGTAATGCCGTTTTCGAGTAAATAATTTTTTATTGAAGTTGATGGATATTAATGATATAGGTTTAATCATTTGGGGCTGCAAGGGCGGTTACAGGGTGATTTGCCATAATGGCGTGGTAGAGCCTAATCGGCAAGATATAGGTTTCACCATAAAAGACTTGAGGTCGTTTGTCCGCTTCAATCGTAACCGGCTGACGATATACGCCCTTGAGTTTGCTCCAGAGTATAAGGTTTTCACGGTCTATAGGTCGTGTAACGATTCCGGCACCGGTGGCTATGTTGCAATCACGCTGTATGTGCCGCATTCGTTGCATGTGGGCAATGTGCGCGAGTTGCTCGACACGATGATTGACCAGTATTTTAGGGAATTTGTTCACCCACTTTACGGAACGTTTGTTCCCGGCAAGTACGACGATATAAAGCCGTTTAAGCAGATGCTTGGCGCAAGTGCCGTAGTGACGAAGGAGCGGCAGCGCACGCGTCGCACGGCATCGATACAAGATGACCGTCCGCAACTGCGGCTATACAAGGATGCGTCTGAAGTTGACGAGTTTTTCGCATCTCCTTACCGCAATGAATTTTTCAGATGTCAGGAAGTGGTGTTCATGAGCGAGGATATCTATGGAGACATTCCTGCTTCGTTGACTTTTAATATTTCCGAGCCGCAAATCATAGAACATGTAAGTGACCCCGAACCGCTACCCAAGCTCTTGATTGAAAGCAAGCCGGACAGTTGTATCCGATATTTTAAGTTGAACGGCGAGGCTGTTGATTTTCGCAGCCCGGTGTCGGTTAATGATGACGATTATGCGGAAATAGTTTTTTCGGCTGAACGATATAGAGACAAGGTAGTAAAGGGTCGCATAGAAGATTTGAAATATTTGCAGGATGACGACTGCCGGTTTTTAATCGCTCGGGATGGTAATTACCGGCTCGACGTAGTGTTGCAATATAAGGATTATAGGGTTTCGGTCACTGTCAACGGAGAAAAATGCCGTGATGGCTTGATGCAAGTGCTTACGGCGAGTGGGCGATGCTTGAACGTTGTCGGTTCGGTTCTGCATTTGTCGGGGCGCGATATAGATTGCCCGTTAGAGTGGAAGATTTTACCATCCGATACCGGCAAGGAGTATGTGTCGTTCGGTAAAACGTTTGGCGTGAACGACGGCAGTATGACTGTGGATGACACGGCATGCACCGGGGCAGTAAATGTCGATGTCGGTGAACATGATTACATGCTGGATGTGGATGAAGGCGTGGGTGCGACCTCGTTGCATGTGGATATGGGTGGACACATTGTCGATATTCCTGTTAAAGGCGGAGAAGCTAAGAGCATAAAACTGTATTTTCCACGTGATATGTTTCGGGCCGACGAATTTGCGTTTGCCGCCGATGGGGCAAATGTGACCTTGCATGGTGACTCGTTGACCGTGTCGGCAGCGACTGCCGACTATGTGCTTGATATTCCTGAAGAAGCCATGAAGCATGTGGAGTCGTGGGACTTTGTTGCCGATGGCGTTTCGAGGAGAGACGGCGATAAGATCAGAGCGGGAATCGAGCAAATCACAAGCGGGAAGTTGCTTATAAATGGGCGTGAATGCTTGTTCCAACGGGGTGAAGGTAAAATATCGCCATATCTGTGTCTCGTGAATCTGGCAGGCGAGAGGCCAGTGTGGTTGCAGGCAAAGAGTGGCGACGGCATAGAGCTGAAGCCGGGTTTCACTTTGCTGCCACGCAATCCTGACAAGGAGATAAACTGCCACGGGCTGAAGGAGAGAGGCCGCAGAGTCATAGGCAATGTAGTGGAGGTGGATTATGCCAGCGAGCAGGCCACCGGGCAGCATTTGGGCAGCTTGCATTTGAAATTGACAGGCTGTAAGGGCTTTGAAGCCAAGAGCGACTCAAAAATGTTGACCATCGATGACGATAAGATGAGCATTGAATTGGCCGATGCATCGAGAGCAGTCATAAGCAATGGGGAAAACGAATGCATCATTTACAGGGACAAGAGCAAGTATGACGAATCGGTTGATGGGGAACGGAACAGGCAAAATGGATTTGACGTGACCTATTCTGCCGATGGCAAGTCGTGTGAGGTGGCATATACAGGCATCAGAAAAGATGATGGTGGCAGCGGGCGCAAGCCATTGGTTAAGCGCATTTTGATTGCCGTGGCTTCGGTGCTTGCCGTGGCGATAGCTGCGATTGTCGTTTATAATCTTTTGTCGCAAGGGAAAGAGGTTTATGCCACTATGGACATAGTTGCTGAAGATAATCCATATTTCGAGGAACATATAACCGGTATGATAGCAGATGAGAATCCATATTTCGGCCTCGTCGAGCGTGGCGAGAAAGATGGAATTTGGTCGGTCAATGTGTATTACCCCGAAGAACGGGAATATAAGGAGCAAATGAATCTATATATCGATAAATTCAAGTCTCAAAAGATAAACGTCGCGTTGTCAACAGGCGATACGTGCAGCGTTACACTTGAAGACCGTTATAAAGAGCTTGTCGATGCCGCAAGTGCGTTTACCCCTGGCGGGAAGCCTGTAGTAATCCCGCCATATATAATCGCATCACCGGCCAAGGCCGTGATTGACAGCCTTGTCGATGCTGAGTATGGTGACGCGCTCGACGTGATGTTTGTGGCGTATTCAAACGCTATGGGACAGTATGGTCAAGCCGAAGCATTCTTGCTCGGTCGCTGTTGGAATGCAATAGACAAGCAAGATTCTGTGCAAATAGCAAAATTCGAGGAATACTTCGGCAGCAGAGAAGCATTTAAGCATTATGCCGATTCCATAGCAATCGTTCGTGATAACATGAATCGCGATGCGCAGCGGCACGCGCAGCAAGCACAACGCATGTCGCAGTTGAGTCGGGAGCTGAAAGGCAAAAAAGACTTATTGCAGAGCAGGAATTGCAGCATGGCCACTGTCAATAGCGTAAAATCGTGGTGGAACGGCTTGAGTGAGGGCGAACGTGATGCGTTGAAAGCTTCTTATGACATTGGCAGTGCCATTGCATCGTATGAGAAGTTTTTCAACGCTTCGGGCGTTCAAGACATGAATTACCTTCGTATGAATCGCAGATGGGTGTTTTCTCAATACCAGTATAACATAATATACCTTGGTTATGGAAAAGATTCTGCGACATTCAATGATTGGAAAAAAGCAATGGGAATGAGTTTTTCAGAACCTGAGGAAAGAGGGTTTGTGGATGAAAGCGGCAAACCTGTGACAAGTAATTAATTGAATATTATGAAGCATCTGAAAATAATATTGGCAGCATCGGTGATGACATTGCTTGGCTCATGCGACGGCACCATGAGTTCGGGCGACAGGGATTCGAGTACCGATTACAAGTCGGAGTCGTACCGTCTCGTCGAAACGGCCATCGAGGAGATGGGTGACGAGTTTTGGGACAAACGGCAATACCGCGAGATACGAGACAATCAGATACCCGAATTGCGCAAGCAGAGCGAGCGCGATGCTGCCGGAGCCTACCTTGATGCGACGTATGGCAGGGTGCTTGTGCGTGATGCGGGCAAAGTGCTGTCGTCGGGCTGCGACATGGACGGGGCGCACGGCTTGTTGTCGGGCATGATGTCGGAATTGCAACGGTTTTCCGATGTCCCGGGACAGGCCGACGTTGAAGCCCGGTATGCACGCCACAGCGAGGCGCAGCGGTTTATAAATACGGCAGTGGGGACACAGCGTGTTTACAGTTATCGCGACAATTACGACAAGTCGTATGAGGCAGGAAAGATTGTCGAGGCCAAGCGGTATTTGTCCGACGACGGGATACGATGCAAGTCGATACGCAGCAGCCTTGCCACATTGTCGGGCAGCTCGGGATACGTGGCACGGCGCAAGCGTTATTGCGAATCGATAGTGGAATCGTACCTGCAATGCACCAATCCGGCTGTGAGCGAATTGAACATAGCCAAGGGCAAACTTAACATTTACAGTGGCGACAAAAGCGCGTGGAAAGCAAAAATGGAAGAACACTATGAGAGCATTCAGCCGGAAGAAAATAGGTAAAGCCATCGTGTGTGTCGTGCTTATTGGCGCAATGTGCCGATTGTCGCTCGTGGCTGCGCAAGAGCGCGACCGATACGTGCGCATCGACGAAAGTGTGATGCAGGATGTAAAGAATGATGTGGTGAGAGGCATGGAGTCTTCGAGCGAGGAGAACAAAATCATTTATGATGCAATTATAGATAAGGCCTTTGACTTGTACTTCGGGAATAAGAATGTCAATGCCGATAGGCTGGTCGGGAGTGACAGTGTTAAGGCTTTGAATGATGGCATGGAGATGCTTGGGAAAGAAATAGAAAGGCTTAAGAATGATTCCATCGCAATGGCCGATAAACTGGCCGAAATGGATAAGAACTATGTTTCACGCGAATGTCTGGCAGGTTGTGCCGACAGTTTGCGCATGATGGAGAAGATTATTGCGGGGCAAGACAGTGCCTTGCGGTGTGAAAGGGGGCTGAATCAGACAAGCCTTGACAGGATAAAAGAGCTGGAATTGCAATTGAGCAAGTTTGACAGGGTAGCCGAGCGGTTGAATGCGGCAAAAAAGGCTCTGAGTGATGCCGACAGCATATGCGAGGCCTGTCGATTGGCCGACATGCATGACTTGGACACATTAAGCGAGGCTGCAACGGGGTATGTGGAGCTTTTGTCGTTGTTGGGCATGGAAGCCGAGCCGGCATGTGTCGGGCAGGTTGAGAGGGTGAACGCTGTGTGCTTTGTTGCCGAATTTTACGGCAGAAGCATGAAACAACTTGCCGGACCGTTTGACCACAACGCCAATCAAGCACTTTTGCAAGAGTCAACCATTGTTAAAAGTCGGCTCGAATACCTGTCTGACGTGCAGAAGGATGAATTGAACGTCATGGTTGAAGCTATTGAAAACGAGCAATATGCGATAAAAAACTTCCGTAACGGAGTCATCAAGTCTTTGAAAGACCTTGGATGTATTGCCGATGAGGGCGTAGCCGATGATGCCTACGATAGCATTGATGCTAATATCAAGCTTTTCACCGGCAACAAGCATAAAGTACCCGGAAGTGGCAAATATCAGTATAATCCGCTATACGTCAATATAAACAGGCAACTTGAATCGTTAAGAGCCGGAATAAGGGACAAAGTACTCGACGACCCTGTTCCCTACAATATGTTCCTTGATGAGATTAGCAAGTCGTTGGGCGGAGAAGTGAATGATTGAAATAATACATTACATGAGTATGATAGAAGAAAAAAAGGCTTTATTGTTGACGTTTGTCGGTTGTAAAGGGTTAGGACTGCAATCGGGCAACAAATTAATTAAGATAAGTCAAGACCGATTTGAAATCGACTTGAATGCTGCCACTTGTTATCTGCTCGACGACAGTGGGAAGATATTATGCACGCTCGTCAATGGCAAGTCGGCCTATGAGTCGGGCGACAATGAGGACAGGCGGGTGCAGAACAGCCGGAACGGGTTTGCCGTGACATGGGCAAGCGATGGCATGTCGTGCAGCGTCAGTCGCAGCGCGGTACGTCGCAGCCTGTCGCCGACGGCAAAACTGCTGATAACCATTGGCATTATTGTCGTTGCAGCTTTGGCTGCTTTGGCCGTGTGGTATGTAACAAGCGACGAGCAAGAACCATTGTCGCCCGACAAGCAAGAAATAATTAATATTTTGAATGAAAAAATCAAGCATGGCGGTGATAGTATCAAGCCGTGAAAAGGCTCTTATATAAACATAAAGAACAGCTAAGCTATGAAAGAATTATCTCGACAGTCGTTGTTGAAAATACGAGATTTGATACATGGGCAGAATTATGCCAACATCAAGGCTCGGCTCGACCAGAAATTGCCGCACGTGATGTCGGCGACGTTTGCCAATATTGCCATATATGGCAATGACGGGGTATGGTATGGCGACAGTGACATTGACTATCGTCCATACTCCGAGGCAAATGCAATGGAGAAAGAGGAAATTGCAGCGTGGCTTGAGGTGTGCAAGAATGAAGTTTGTGCCACGTTGCAGCCGTCGATGCCTTATGCAAGCACCTTGTTCATCATTCCGTCTCGCGACCAGATATTCTGGTATCATGATTCTGATGGTAACGTAAGGGTGACGCTCACACAGTGGGGATTCTCGTTGAAGACGAGAGGTATGGACGTGGATGTGATAAGCATGCTCATTTCCGAGCCGCGGCAATTGACGCAGGCCGACGTTAGCCTGCACATAGATTACAGCGACGGGAAACCGGCAGCAAACACCGACTTCAATCTGTTGCTGTTTAACGGCATAAAGCCGTGCGTGACCGATGAGGCAGGCTCGTTTCATGTGGGGCATCTGTTTTGCAACAAGACTTTTGCGGTCGAGGATGCGAGCGGTGGCAATCATCACGACTTTGAGGTAAAGCGCGATGCAGAGTATCGTGCGGTTTTTGAGTGGCGCACGTGTTACACCGTTGCGGTCGAGAACCAAAAGGGTGAGCGCAAGCCGGGCTTTAGTTTCAATATCGACGGGAAGCCTGTCGTTACAAACGCCGACGGGGAATATTCGGCCGAACTCGTTCTGACCCCTGCTCGGAAGTTGCGCGTAGAGGCCAAGGATACGGTTGCAGAATTTGCCTTAAACCGCGATGCCGGGCAAAACAGTTTTTTGGTGAAGATAACTGATGAGGAGCAAAAGCTAGAGCCGCCGAGGCCGCCAAAGCTCGAACCGAAATCAGAACCGGGTGAGATAAAAGTGACACTGCTCGACACTGACGGATTCCCTTTGCCCGATTTGCCATTCTCGATAATCTCGAACAGAGGCATGAAGATAGATGCGAAAACGGGCAATGACGGCTCGGCATCGATAAGCCGTGCCGGGTTCTCAAAGAAAGGCAAGTATAAGATAGTGTTCAATATAACTCCCGACTACAGGGAAAATATAGAAAAAATAAAACGTCAGGCAAATGGTAACAAATAAGACATATTCATATAAAAAGAGGCTGCGTTATAGCGACGACAGGTTGGAATATACTTTCCAACTGCGCAAGCGTAATTACAAATGGTTGTGGCTGCTGTTGCTGCTGCCACTGTTGCTGTTGTTCATAAGGTGCGACCGCGATATCACAGTTACCACTGTCGATGACTCCACCGGCAAGTCCATGCCGGGCATCGACGTGAGCATGGCTTATACGGCGCATTTTTTGTATAAGGACGGATTTTTTGATAATGAAGCAGTGGAGAGAAATGCTACGACCGATGCCGACGGTAATGCGACATTTGAAAATCTGCCTTGCAGCGTGTATTCATATGTGTTTTATTGCTTGAGCGAAGCGTTTTTCCATGCTTGGGACGATTGCAACGTAATGGAACCGTCGCCGCAATCGAGCCTGTTCCATTACACGTGGCATAAGGAGTTGCGATTGGCTCCAAGGACGGTTGACGTGGTGATAGACGTTTTGGATCGAGAGACGTCGGAGCCTTTGGCCGATGCCGACGTGGAATATAATTATACCGTCAACGGGCAAGAGGAAACAGGAACGGCAACGACCGATGTAATGGGCCGTTGCAGGCTATCCGACGTGCCTAAATGCGGAATAGTGTCCCTTGACAGGGTTTCGTGTTACGGTTACGCCGACACGACCAACGTCGAGATAGACGTGGAGGATGCTTATTCGGGAGAAAACGACGTGTTGCTGACCCCGCTGAAACAGAGATTTTCTTATTTCGTGAAGAACAAGTTTACTCGTGAGCCGGTTCCTGGAGCCACGGTCGAGGTGATTCTCACGTCGAGCAAAGGCAGGGTATTGCGAGGCCGCTCGGTAACCAATGTCGATGGCCTCGGATGTGGAGTTTACGAAGACGCGTTTGTGCTTGCCAAGGTGCAATTGAACGCTTCGAAAGAACATTACAAAGACGGGCAATTGGATGGGGTATATACCGTGGAGCAGTTTGCTGCCCTGCCCGACGAGCGACGTACCATATACCTTGAACCCGAGCCGTATATGGAGGAATTCAGAAACGTCGATTCCATTTCGGGCGAGCCTATAGCCGGGGTCACCAATGTCATGCGAGTTTCGGCCATAAACGGGCAGAAAGAAGAGTTTACCGAAGTAAGCAACCGCAACGGAGTGTTTTACGTTAAAGCCATGAATGGCGACGCAATCGCCATTGATTCGGAGCTCTCGCCATATTATGAACCTAAGCATACCCAAATCGGCAAATTCGAGAATGGCGAGACTATCAAGATGAAGCCGCGCACCACATCGCTTGTGTTCAGAACAATCGACGGCGAAACAGGAGAAGTGCTTGCTGATTGCGATCTGGCGATTTCCACATCGCGTTCGCATATTACCAAGCCGACATCGAGTGGCAGCGGAGTGTTTGAGGTTAAAGACGTGTATGTGGGCGAGACTATTTCAATCACAGCATCCAAGGCCGACTATACGACCAATTATTACACAGTGCAGGACGATGGCGTACTTGAATTGATGAATGCGCCGCAAGAGCGTCGCGACATACCTCTGATACTCGACTTGCCCCCTTGCAACGGTGGCAGCGACGGGGTGGATGCAAGCAACCGCCACAAGGCCATAAAGTCGTTCAACATGGGGCAGCGGAGCGGAACTTTCGTGCTTGAATGGGAGACGTATGGCGAGCCCGACCGCTTGCTTGTGTATAATTGCTCGGAAAGCGAGATACCTTATAATCGACCCATTTTCGACAACGATTCTGTCACCACGAGTGAAAGGCAATACACGCGAATCGCATTTTCCGACGGCCCGGTAATTACCGTTGTCGGAACCACAAGCACGAGCAACGAGATAGAATCGAGTTGGCTGTACATAGTCAATTGTCCCGATTAAGTCATTATATCTTTCTCGGGTACGCATCATGGTTAAGCGCATACCGCAGCAGGACGGATGACTGCTGCGGTATGCGCTCTAACTTTTTTGCATAAACAAATTTTCATGTGGGGGAAGCCGCTGCTGTCCGCAAGCTGCGCTTCGCTTGCATGTTAAGCATGGTTCGGCAGCTCCGCAGCCGCAATCTTACTTTTTAACTTTGGTAGCAGTGAATTTCTTATAGTTTTTTATTGGTGTCCGTTAAACTTTTTAGTCATCATAAGAATTAGGGCTGGCTTCCTCGCTTGGAATCCAACCCTTTTCGTTACCTTTGCTTTTGCTACAAAACAATAATAACGAT
>CALUNI010000028.1 GCA_944321905.1 uncultured Muribaculaceae bacterium
TTTCTTACTTTATCGATAACCATCATTATCAATATGTAAACCGTCGCGCAACCGATAACAGTGAAGAAGAATACAAATCCATTAACATAGACATCTACAAGCGACAGGCCATAAACTATTAGGCCGCAAGTAATAAAACCAAGCAGTACATTCCTCGCCAATTTTAACGATTTACAATAAAATGCCAACATTCCCACCATAATCGCCATAATGATGATAAATGCAATAAATTCTCCCAAAGAAATGCCCATCAACATGGTTTCGGAGAATTTAATCACTATGACAAATAGCGTAATGGCGCAAAGCCCTGCAAATAATACAAACCCGCTCATACCCTCTCTGTACAATACAAAAATGAGTGAGGTATATACGATTGCCGAACCTGTCTCTTTTTGTAAAAATATAAGTATTATGGGAATGATTATTATCGCTCCAGCCTTAAGATAATTCTTGTAGCTACGATTTAATGAAAAATTATACTCATTGAATAACTTTGCAAGAGCAAGAGCTGTGGCAAACTTGCCAAATTCGGCCGATTGGAAACTTATCGGGCCTAACACTATCCACGACCGAGACCCATTTATGTCGGTTGCAACAAAGATGGTTATTACCATCAGCATGATAACAAATGCGTATATCGGATAGGCATATGCTTCAAAGAAGCGACGGTCGATTATGAGGATGCTGAAGCCAACAACCAACGAGATACCCATCCACAAGAATTGCTTTCCCGAGAATTCATCCATCGAGAACATGCTTGCGTGGTCGTAGTCATAACTTGCAGCATATATGCTTATGGCTCCTCCCACCATCAATACGGCATACAACGCTACCAATATCCAATCGACCGATTTAAATGCCGATTGTGCCTCATATTTAGTGTTTCTTAACTCCACTGTATAATATCGTATTTGATTCTAGCATCCGCTGTTCTAAATATTTTCGTTGTGGCGAGATTTCGCCTGTCAAATATTTCTCCATCATCAATCCGCCTATCGGCACTCCATACGTTGCTCCAAATCCTGCGTTCTCGACATACACGCATATCGCAATCTTCGGGTCGTTCATTGGCGCAAAGCCCATAAACGCAGAGTGGTCGCGCCCATGTGGATTTTGGGCCGTTCCGGTTTTCCCGCACACTTCCACATCACCAAATTGGGCATTCCGGCACGTACCGCCAACGACAGCCATACGCATACCCTCCACTATGTCTTCATAATATTTGCGATCAATGGTCGGATACTTCTTTTCTTTATATATACTTGCAATAGTATCGTTTTCAACTTCTTTTACTATATGTGGGGTTATATAATATCCGCGATTGGCAATCGTGGCACACAAATTGGCTATCTGCAACGGAGTTGCCAATATTTCTCCCTGGCCGATAGCTATTGATATTATGGTATTTGCACTCCAACGGCCTTCCCCATATATCTTACTATAAAACTCACTATTAGGAATAAAGCCCCGGCTTTCTCCCGGCAAGTCTATTCCCAACTTATAACCATAGCCCATCGAAACCATGTGATTTTTCCAGATCTCAAAAGCTTTGGCTGGTGTGCCATACTTTGACCTGCGGTCTATCATATTTTTTAGTCCCCAACAAAAATATGCATTGCAAGAAGTGCGTATTGCCGGTTTCAGCGTAATAGGCGATTCATGTCCATGACATCCGACCCTTAAACCGCCATTGATGTATCCATGAAAACATGGATACGCCGTATTCAAATCCACAATGCCTTCCTGCTCCAAAATCAGGCCTTGAGTTGGCTTGAACGTTGACCCGGGAGGATACGATGCCATTATAGAACGGTCGTATAGAGGTTTATATGGATTCCTTACGAGTTCTCGATAATTTTTCCCTCGCTCTCGACCGATGAGCATTGTCGGATCGTATGTCGGACTTGATACCATAGCCAGAATTTCTCCCGTCGAAGGCTCGATTGCCACTATGGCTCCAATTTTATTCTGCATTAGTTTCTCGCCATACTCTTGTAATTCGATGTCGATTCCTAACGTCAGATTCTTCCCCGAGATAGCTTTCACGTCTTGCTTTCCGCCATCATATCGCCCTTGTATCTTACCATATGCGTCCCTAATCAATATTTCCAAACCCTTTACACCTCGCAACTGTTTTTCATAGCTCTTTTCAATTCCGAGGTCGCCGGTATAATCCCCTGGACGATAATAATCATCTCGTTCTATGTCTCTGGCATTAACCTCTCGTATATTCCCTAATATATTGGCACCGGCAATATGGTTATATTGTCTCAATATCCTTTTTTGGATGAAAAATCCGGGATATCTATACAGCTTTTCTTGTAATCGCCCATAATCCTTTACCGACAAGTGCGACATAAACGTTTGCTGAGAATATGACGAATAACTTGGGCTTTCACGTAAGTCTTTCATCCGCTGGTCGAATTCAGCTCGACTTATTTGCAGCGTATTACAAAAATCGACAGTATCAAATGGCTGCACATCACGAGGAATCATCATTATGTCATATGCGGGTTGATTATAAACTATTAATTCCCCGTTTCTATCATATATCAAGCCTCTCGAAGGATAAACCGTTTTGCGCAAAAAGGCATTAGACTCGGCATTCTCCTTATACCGACTATCAACGACTTGTAATTCAAACAGCCGAATGATAAAAATTATCACGAGTACGACTACAAATCCACCAATGACGTATTTCCGCTTTTCAAGTCTATAATCTTTTCTCACGCCTTCTTGTTGTTGCTATACTGTCAAAACCTAACAAAATAAGAACTGTCAAAATAGAACTCGATATTATCCTAAGAAATGTTATTCCAATGTGTCCCAACGAAAATGACTGGATCAAGAACACTGCGACACAATACAACAAAACAGATGTGGCCATATATTTTACATACACGGCCAACCCCAATGAGCGTATGGATGGCACAGGATTGCCTAAATCGTCTTCACGTGGAAAATATAATGAAAACACCGTTTTTCTACCGGCCGCAAGCAACGTGGCCGATAATGCATTCATCCCTTGTGTGTTTTCAAAAATATCCACAAACAGCCCTAACATGAAAGACAGGCACATAACCCAATTTACCGAAAGATTCATCGGTAACCTGATAATGAAATATATGAACACTATCGGAACTGCCACGCCGAATAAACAAATACGGTTACAAATCAACTGGGCCAGAAGCATCCCGACAAACAATGTGGCGAATTGCAATACAGTCTTGCTCATTTCCTACCTCCTTTGTCTTTGCTGTTGTAATCGGCGGCCTCCAAAGCTACAAGTTCTTCTTTCATGCTGTTTCTGATAACCCTGACTGTACTCAATCTTGAAAAGTCGGTGGTCAATTTAATCTTCAATGTATAGAAATTATCATCGTTTGTTGGCATTTTCCCTTCTATCGTCCCAACAATCAATCCTTCCGGGAATACAGTGGAATATCCGCTTGTTATGATAGTGTCACCGTTTGCAAATTCGACGTGACGCGGCAATTCTTCCAACACAGCATATTGCGGACTTAAGCAGTCCCATACGAGGCTGCCAAAGAAATCACTGTTTTTCACCTTACACGACAATCGCAGATTTGGGTTTAACAAAGATATAATGCGGGCCGAATGCTTTCCCACTACATTTACTATTCCGACAACGCCGTTCTGGTCAACGACACCCATTTCGGGCAATATTCCATCGGCTTCTCCCCTGTTTATAGTCACATAATTATAAGGCTGTGATATGCTATTGCTTATGACATGCGCTATTACAAAATCAAAATTTTGGTACTCTTTTGGAACAGCATTCGTGTCGGGAACGAGCATTTTATAATTGTTTATCTCATTTCTAAGACTCACAACCTCGTTCTCAAGCATGGCATTTCGCTCTTGGAGGTCCTCGTTTATCCCACGCAAGTGGAAATATGAAGTGACATTATTAAACAGTCCGTATATTGAACTACTTACAGCATTGGCCGATGTGAGATATATCGAATGCTGGTATGGGTTGTTCTGAAATAACAATAAACAACTCATGGCGGCAAAAAACAGAAATACAAACCATGAACTGTGCTTAATTATAAAATCAAATAAATTTTTCACGTGTTGCTTATTTTGCTATTTCGCTTGTGATAATTTCTATATAGAAAGTGTCGGGAAAGAAAAGAGTTATTTTTCCCGACATTATTATAGCGTTCGCTACGTTATCCCCGTGCCTTCGTTACCTTTTTAAGAAGCTAAAACGACTTATGTTCTTTAAAGCAACTCCGGTGCCTTTTGCAACTGCATGTAGCGGATCTTCTGCAATATGGAAAGGAATGCCAATCTTATCGGTCAGTCTCTTGTCCAGACCTCTAAGCAACGCACCACCACCAGCCAGATAAATACCATTGGCAACAATATCGGCATACAATTCTGGAGGCGTTTGCTCCAAAGCGTTCAATACGGCCGCTTCTATCTTTGACAACGATTTCTCTATGCAATGGCAAATCTCCTGGTATGATACTGGTATTTCCATTGGCAAGGCTGTCATCTGGTTTGGACCGTGTACAATATAGTCCTCAGGGGGATTGTCCAATTCGGTCAAAGCCGATCCCACATTTATTTTGATAAGTTCAGCCGTCCGTTCTCCGACTTTTACATTGTGTGCTCGTCGCATATGCTCTTGAATATCGTCAGTCAAATCGTCCCCGGCGATACGTATGCTCTTGTTACATACTATATCTCCTAATGATATGACTGCGATTTCTGTGCTGCCACCTCCTATATCGACAATCATGTTGCCCTCAGGGGCTTCTACGTCAAGACCGATACCCAAAGCTGCTGCTATAGGCTCATAAATCATATACACGTCCCGTCCGCCGGCATGTTCCGACGAGTCCCTTACGGCACGTATTTCGACTTCGGTGCTTCCCGAAGGGATACAAACGACCATCCGCAACGACGGTGTGGCGAACCAATGGCTTTTTGAACTTACCATTTTCACCATTCCTCGTATCATCAATTCTGCAGCATTGAAATCGGCAATAACACCATCGCTAAGCGGACGTATGGTCCTAATGTTTTCGGGGGTTTTGCCGTGCATTTGCTGTGCGCGCTCGCCGACGGCGATAAGCTTGCCCGTTCTATTGTCAAGAGCCACAACCGAAGGCTCATCCACAACAATCTTATCGTTGTGGATGATGATGGTGTTGGCCGTTCCTAAGTCAACGGCAATCTCTTGCGTAAATGAGAAAAGTCCCATAATATTTCTGTTCTAAATCGAAACCGATATTAATGTTTGAAATGACGGATGCCTGTCATTACCATTGCCACGCCATTGTTGTTGCAATATTCAACCGACTCGTTATCTCGTATAGATCCGCCGGGTTGTATCACGGCAGTGATGCCTGCTTTGTGTGCAATCTCCACACAGTCACCGAATGGGAAGAAAGCATCCGATGCCATCACAGCCCCGTTAAGGTCAAAGTTGAAACTGTGAGCTTTTTCTATGGCTTGTTTCAAAGCATCGACACGTGAAGTTTGGCCTATGCCGCTTGCACACAATTGCTTGTTTTTGGCCAAAACGATGGCATTGCTTTTGCTGTGTTTTACAATCTTGTTTGCAAACAGCAAATCTTCAATTTGATTTGCGTCAACAGCGTTGGTCGTAACCTGCTTCAGTTCTTCGGGCGATTCGACATGACTGTCGCGTTCCTGCCCGAGGGCACCATTCAAAATCGAACGATATTGCATGGTCGAGCGTTTAAACGGTTTTTGCACCAATATTATGCGATTCTTCTTTTGTTCAAGAATTTTTAATGCATCTTCACTATACGACGGGGCTATGCACACTTCGAAAAAGATTTTGTGCATTTCCTCGGCTGTTGCTGCATCTACTTCAGCGTTCGTAATCAGCACGCCACCGAAAGCCGAAACAGGATCCCCCGCAAGCGCATCTTTCCATGCCTCAAGCACGGTTTGACGTGAAGCGAATCCGCAAGCGTTGTTATGCTTCAAAATGCCAAAAGATGTTTCGCTGAAGTCTGCCATCAAATTCACGGCTGCATCGATGTCGAGCAAATTGTTGTATGAAATCTCTTTGCCATGCAATTGCGTAAACATTTCATTAAAGTCTCCGAAGAAATATCCTTTCTGATGTGGATTCTCGCCATATCGCATAACCTTTGCTCCATCTACGGCAAAACGCAAAGCCGATGGAGAATCTTGATCGAAATAATTAAATATGTGAGAATCATATGCACTTGATACGGCAAAAGCCTCTTTGGCAAACCAACGACGGTCATTTTCCGAAGTGCATGCCGAACCATATTCAACAAATTTACTATATAGCGGCTCGTATTGGGCTTTTGATGCCACAATCACAACATCTTTATAATTTTTGGCTGCAGCTCGAATAAGCGAGATGCCGCCTATGTCTATTTTCTCGATGATATCGGCGTGAGAAGCACCCGACGCAACGGTTTCTTCAAATGGGTACAAGTCAACGATAACGAGATCTATTTCGGGAATTTCATATTGTGCAATCTGAGACTTGTCGCCTTCGTTGTCCCTGCGATTAAGTATGCCGCCAAACACCTTTGGATGCAAAGTCTTAACCCTGCCTCCCAGTATGGAAGGATAGCCGGTAAGATCTTCTACCGCATCGCAATTATATCCTTGTTGTTGTATAAACGACTGTGTGCCACCTGTCGAGAGCAACCTAACTCCATTGTCGTTCAATATCTTCAAAATCTTGTCTAACCCTTCTTTATGATAGACAGAAATCAATGCTGTCTTAATCTGTTTGTTCTCAGCCATTTTAGATTATATTACTTCTTGTATAATTTTGTGCTGCAAAATTACTAAAATAACAGCATTAATCATTACAAAAAATAAATAAAATGGATAACTTAATATTTGTCATTGACTGACAACGTTTTACCGCATCTCCACATGTTAAATGCCTGTAATTTTTGTCATCGACATGATTTGTAAGTATTTTTGCATCCAAAGAAAAAAAGAATTATCGTGTACGAACCATTAGCCGAAAGAATGCGACCTAAGTCGCTTGACGAATATATCGGACAGGCTCATCTCGTCGGGCCTAATGCCGTGTTGCGTAAAATGATTGAATCGGGCAATATCTCGTCATTTATATTATGGGGTCCTCCCGGTGTGGGGAAAACCACTCTTGCAAAAATTATAGCGGCACAAACACAGGTGCCTTTTTACACACTGTCGGCCGTGACTTCCGGGGTGAAAGACGTGCGTGACATATTGGAGCGATGCAAGCAAGATGCCGTCAGCGTGTTTGCCAAGGGGCGCCCGATACTGTTCATTGACGAGATACACAGGTTTAACAAGTCACAACAAGATTCGTTACTCGGTGCCGTGGAACAAGGCATCGTAACGCTAATCGGAGCTACCACCGAGAATCCATCTTTCGAGGTAATACGACCGTTGTTGTCGCGTGCTCAAGTGTATGTACTACAACCGCTTGAGAAAGACGATTTGTTGAAATTGCTTAACCGCGCCATATCTACAGATAAAATGTTCCAAGGACGCGAAATACGCATCGAAAGCACTGAAGCCATATTGCGCTACGCCGGTGGCGATGCACGTAAATTGCTGAACATTCTCGACCTTATAATGCAGTCACTGAATGCCAATGAGCCCTTTGTATTAAACGACAATATAGTCACCGACCGCCTTCAGCAAAACCCTATGGCATTCGACAAAAATGGAGAAATGCACTACGACATAATTTCGGCTTTCATAAAATCGGTACGTGGTAGCGACCCGGATGCCGCCGTTTACTGGTTGGCACGTCTAATTGCCGGTGGCGAAGACCCGAAATTCATTGCCCGCCGTCTGGTAATATTGGCCAGTGAAGATATTGGCCTTGCCAACCCCAATGCATTGTTGCTTGCCAATGCCACATTTGACGCGCTGACCAAAATCGGATGGCCCGAGGGGCGCATAATATTGTCGGAATGTGCCATATACCTTGCAACATCACCCAAAAGCAACTCTGCATATATGGCAATAAATTCTGCTCTACAGTATGTGCAACAGACAGGCAACTTGCCGGTACCCCTGCACTTGCGCAATGCCCCGACCAAACTCATGGAAGAACTTGGCTATGCCAAAGATTATAAATATGCACACGATTATCCGGGGAACTTTGTACGTCAAGAATTCATGCCGGACGAAAGTAACCATCCTACATTCTACACGCCGGGACAAAATGCGGCAGAACACAAAATAAGCGAACGCATGGACATCCTTTGGGGACACAAATCCGCCCAAAAGTGACACCGATACTTTTGAGGCATGAACATACGGATAGTAATTACAAATACAGTAACTACTTAACCTACAACTGAAATTGTCATAATTTGCTTATGGAATACATGATATTTCAACGATTTTTCTTAACTTTGTAAAGCTAAACCGACTCATGTACTGTTACATGTGAGCCATTACATAAAACTGCTTATTCTCAAATAATTAACTTATTTAAATATATCTATTTTATGAGTTTGAATATCGTTGTCTTGGCAAAACAAGTGCCCGACACTCGTAATGTAGGCAAAGATGCAATGAAAGAAGATGGCACAATAAACCGTGCCGCGCTTCCTGCAATCTTCAACCCCGAAGACTTGAATGCATTAGAGCAAGCCCTACAATTGAAGGACCAAAATCCCGGTTCTAAAATCACAATTCTCACCATGGGACCTCCGCGTGCAGCCGAAATAATCCGGGAGGCTATGTATCGCGGTGCTGATACTGGTATCGTTTTAACAGACCGAGCCTTTGCCGGGGCTGATACTCTTGCAACTTCTTATGCACTGTCTGTAGCCATACGCCACATTGGCAGTTACGACATTATTATAGGTGGCAGGCAGGCCATCGACGGCGACACTGCGCAGGTCGGCCCTCAAGTTGCCGAAAAACTCGGCCTTCCTCAAGTGACTTACGCCGAGGGAGTAAAGATCGAAAACGGCAAAGCCGTTATCAAGCGTCGCCTCGAACATGGCGTTGAAACTGTTGAATGTCCTCTGCCAATGGTCGTTACCGTAAATGGCTCGGCAACGCCCTGCCGTCCTCGTAACGCACGGCTTGTACAGAGATATAAATATGCAGTCACTCCGAGCGAGAAAGCAAATCTTTCCAAAGATATGATGAAGCTTGTCGAGACTCGTCCTTATCTGAATCTTTACGAATGGAGTGCAGCCGAGGTAAATGCCGATGCTTCACAAATAGGTCTCGCCGGCTCTCCGACAAAGGTTAAAGGTATTGTAAACGTAGTATTCCAGGCCAAGGAAAGCAAGTCTCTCGAAGGCAAGGACGATGCTGCTATTGAAGAACTTGTGAAGGATCTTATTGCCAATCATACCATAGGCTAACTTTTCCACCAACACATTTGTTTAAACATTAAATAACTATGGCAGATATTAATAATTTAATAGTATATTGCGAATACGAAGATGGTAAAGTTGCCGACATCAGCTTGGAACTACTCACCAAAGGTCGTACTCTTGCCACTCAATTAAACGTAAAACTTGAAGCTCTTGTCATTGGTGACAAACTTGAAGGCATCGAAAATCAATTATTCCCTTACGGAGTCGATACCGTATATAAGGTTGCCGACCCGCGTCTCTATCCATATACCTCACAGCCACACGCAGCCGTGTTGATCAATTTATTTAAGGAAATAAAGCCACAAGTGTGCTTGATGGGTGCGTCAAGCATCGGTCGCGACCTTGGCCCTCGGGTTTCATCGTCTTTGCACAGCGGACTTACCGCCGATTGTACTTCGCTTGAAATCGGAGACCATACCGATGCAAAAACAGGCAAAGAATACCACAACTTGCTTTATCAGATTCGCCCGGCATTTGGCGGCAACATCGTGGCAACCATCGTCAACCCGGAATGCCGTCCACAAATGGCCACAGTACGCGAAGGCGTGATGAAGAAAGAGATATTTGACGAGAATTACAAAGGTACCGTCATCGAGCTTGATGCCAATAAATACGTAAGTCCTGCCGACTTCGTGGTCAGCATTATCGACCGCCACATCGAGAAATCCAAAATCAACATTAAAAATGCTTCAATCATTGTTGCCGGTGGATATGGCGTAGGCAGCAAGGAAAACTTCGGCCTGCTGTTCCAACTTGCCGAGACACTTGGTGCCGAAGTAGGAGCATCTCGTGCCGCAGTAGATGCCGGATTCACCGAACATGAGCGTCAAATCGGACAAACGGGTGTTACAGTTCATCCTAAGCTGTACATAGCTTGCGGAATTTCGGGGCAGATACAGCATATTGCCGGTATGCAAGACAGTTCGATTATAATCTCCATCAACAACGACCCGAAAGCCCCCATCAATACTATCGCCGACTATGTAATCACCGGTGACATTGAAGAAGTCGTTCCCAAACTCATCAAGTATTACAAAAAGAATTCTAAGTAAATTTCAGTTAAGATGGCTAATTTTTATACCGACAATAAAGACTTGAAGCACCATTTGCATCACCCTCTGATGCAAAAAATCGTTGCTTTGAAAGAACGTAATTACACCGATTGCGAAAAATACGACTATGCTCCTCTCAACTTTGAGGATGCCATGGATTCTTATGAAAAAGTTCTCGAAATTGCAGGTGAAATATCTGGCGAGATAGTTGCTCCCAATGCCGAGAGCGTTGACCATGAAGGTCCTCAATTAATCGACGGACATGTAGAATACGCTTCGGGGACAAAGCAAAACCTCGACGCTTTGGTTAAAGCCGGGCTTATGGGTATTTCACTCCCGCGCCGATACAATGGCCTTAACTTCTCTCTTGTCCCATATATCATGGCAGCCGACATGGTAAGCCGCGCCGATGCAAGTTTTGTAAATATTTGGGGATTGCAAGACTGCGCCGAAACTATTTATGAATTTGCCAACGAAGGCCAGCGTATGCGCTTTCTTCCTCGTGTATGCGCAGGCGAAACAATGGCGATGGACTTGACCGAACCCGATGCCGGTAGCGACTTGCAGGCTGTCATGCTCAAGGCCACCGAGGCCGAGGATGGCACTTGGAGGTTAAACGGTGTTAAGCGTTTTATTACAAACGGCGACGGACAAATTGGTTTGGTACTTGCACGTTCCGAGGCCGGTTCTCATGATGGACGAGGACTCTCTATGTTCATATTTGACCACAAAAATGAACCAGGACTGACAGTGCGTCGTATCGAAAACAAGATGGGTATCAAGGGTTCGCCAACTTGCGAACTTGTGTTCAAGAATGTTAAAGCTGAATTATGCGGTTCACGTCGTATGGGGCTTATCAAGTATGTTATGGCTCTCATGAACGGTGCACGCCTCGGCATAGCCGCACAATCTGTCGGCGTGAGCGAAGCCGCTTATCGTGAAGCATATAACTATGCTCTCGACCGTCGCCAGTTTGGTAAGGCCATCATTGAGTTCCCGGCAGTTGCCGAAATGCTCGCAATGATGAAAGCAAAGCTCGACGCTTCTCGTTCGTTGCTTTACGAGACAACTCGTTTCGT
Organism: uncultured Muribaculaceae bacterium; assembly: GCA_944321905.1. Taxonomy (GTDB): domain Bacteria; phylum Bacteroidota; class Bacteroidia; order Bacteroidales; family Muribaculaceae; genus Avimuribaculum. The sequence continues at coordinate 11,530 of CALUNI010000028.1, forward strand.
TGACATGTATAAGACTTATGAAGACATTGCCCGCGAACGTACACTGACCCCGGAAGAACGTTCCGAAATGAAGTATTATTCAAAACTGGCCGATGCATTTACTCCTATGTCTAAGGGTATGGGCAGCGAATTCTGCAACCAAAACGCTTATGACAGCATACAAGTACACGGAGGGTCTGGCTTCATGAAAGACTATGCTTGCGAGCGCATATATCGTGACGCACGTATCACGTCTATATATGAAGGTACGACACAGTTGCAAGTTGTTGCAGCAATTCGCCATGTCACCACTGGAACATATCTCAACAAAATTAACGAATATGCTGCCGAGACATATGCCCCCGAGTTGAAACCGCTACAGGAACGTCTTGCCGCAATGACCGAAATGTATGCCGATGCAGTAAACCGTGTTACTTCATTTAAAGACACCGAATACACCGACTTCCAAGCACGCCGTTTGGTTGAAATGGCAGGCCATATCATCATGGGCTATCTGCTGCTTGGTGATGCCACTCGTTGCGCCGACTTCATAAAGTCTGCCAACGTATATGTACGCTTTGGCGAGGCCGAAGTTAACCGCCATTATAAATTCATCACCGAATTTGTGCCGGAAAACTACGCCGCTTACTACAAGCACGAAGCATAAACAAACATAACAGTTGACAAATCAAATCCCTCTGAGCGTTATGTTCAGAGGGATTTGTTATAATTGCTTGGTTTTATTAAACATAATTATTATTACTTGCTACCCGAAAGTATGCCGGTATCGGTGTCACTGTTGTTTATTCGCTTGCCACTTGTGCCGCGCTGCTTTCCGAAATCAAGATTAAACGACACATTCAGCATGACCATACGTTTAAAATCATCGGAATAGGCTATTTGTTTGTATGGCGCCAAGTGAGACAAGTTTTCCACCCCTTGTTCATACCTTTTCGTAAACGGGTTCATCAGCATTGCTTGTATGCTCCATTTTTCGGTATTGTACCCTATGGCAATGGAATGCAGCTTTTCTCCTCTGCTTATAGTTTCTCCCCACAACTCACAGTAGCTCGTATTCATGTCTATCATCATACCCCAGTTTTTATACATCGCCATTATGCTGCCACGAAATCCCCAGTTGGAATAAGTGTGCGTATAATCAGTTCCATTGCTTATGTAACGGTTAAAGAACGGCGTCAGCCTTACTTGAACATAGTCTTTAAACGGAAACACTTGCACAGTAGCTTGTAAATTAATTCTGTGAAAACCTCGCTGATTGGCAAACGTCCTTACGAATTTATTGCCGTCAAATGAGGTTTCTTCCATGATTGGTTTGTCGTCATAACTATACCTGCCCGATAGTTCCGCATTGACATAACGGCTACGCCAACTTGCCGAAAGGTTATTGGTGTAAAATGTAACGCTATGCAACCCGGGATTGCCTCGACGCACTTGGTAAGCATCCATTTTCTGGCTCACGTCGCTCAAGTCGGACAGCGACGGTGAATATCCCGACATATAAGCATTATACTTTAGAGAAAAGCCATTGGTAATATTATAAGATAGCGTAAGTGTAGGCCTTATGATGTATTTTTCCTGTGATGCGTTTCCTTGCTCGTAACCTGTACGCATAGCTCCTATTCCCACCATGTAATCAAGCCTCTTAACCCTCGATTTATATTCGGCAAACATATAAGTTTCATCCATATTCATCTTCACCTTGCTATTTATATCGCCGTCATACACATTATCCATCTGTGAATGATTATGTTTTGCCCCAACGGTTAACGTGCCACTCAATAGCTGACATTCATATATAGCCTCGCCTATTATAGAATATTTGCTGCCGTCAACTTCCGAAGTTATCACACTTGCAGGCTCTATACCGGTCTCGGACATCGAATACCGGCGGTTGTTGCTGCTTTTAAGATAAGTGCCTACGATGTCAAGGTAGAGGTTCTGCCCTTCTCCCATATTTCTTTGATAGTACATGTCTAACGACGGAATATGCGATTTCGACGCTTGCTTGTCAACTATGTCATACACATTATCTTCTTGATACAATACGCTATTGCGGTCGTAAAACGAGTTCGGTGTATTGTTGTAAATGTCTCTAAATGCAATGTTAAGCATATTCTTGCCATCGGCATAATTATAACTTATCGACAAGTTCATATTGTCATATTTAAGTCTTGTTGGATTACCCATCTCCTCATTCTCCAGAATGCCATTTGGGTAAACAAACGACTCATAATTTTCCCGTATCCATTCAAGATCGCGGCGTTCCCATGAAAGCACGGCACCCAGTGCCGATTTGTTGCGATTATATCTTGCCGACACGTTATAGTCGCCCGCGCCTAATGGCTTTGCACCGTTCATCAAGTCGGCGGTTACATTTCCCCCGGTTTCACTCCTCTTTACTATGAAATCTACGACAGCCGCAGCATTACCATATCTCAACCCGGGATTCTCATGATATTCCACCCTCAGTACATCGCGTTGGCGCAAAGCCACAACTTCGCCAATAGTAGCCTCTACCCCGTTGATACGCAACTGCACATCTGAGCCAAAATTAGTTTTGATGCTCTTGTCGATGGGATTTATAGCCAATGATGGTATCTGTAGGTGCTGTAACAACGATACGCCATTGGTTGATGCCCGGCGTTGTGCCGATGTAGGCAATATTATCTGTCTGTCAACTTTATTTATCACAGCATCGCCTTCAACCACAACCTCGTCAAGCACACTTAACTTATGCGTAAGTTTCACTGTGCCAACGTTCACATCATCGTCTAAGTTGGTCAATGAAATCGATTGCGGCTCATAACCAATAAAAGTAACATGCAACAGATATGTGCCATTCTCCACATTAGCAATCTCAAACTTTCCCATGTCGTCGGTGGCAACGCTTTTAATCGTCTTACCCTTGTCATTTGCGAGCATAACACTCGCTCCCGGCAATCGTGAATCACCATCCTCATCAACCACAATCCCTGTAATTTTGCTCCCTGCAATAAGTACAAATTGCACAATTAGCATCGATGTCAACATAAAAATTTTCTTCATGATTTTCAGTAATTTTTGTTTGAATTTAATGCCACAAAATTATGCTCTAATACTTGTTTTCTGTGTTTATATTGGCAACTATCTAAACTGCATCATAAATTATAACATACTGATTTTAAATAAATTACAACTAACAAACACGACAAAAGTTTATATTAGCACTCCTATCCTTTATATTATTAGTAACCATAAAATTTTGTTACCTTTGTGTGGACAAAAAAGACATAGCAAATGAAACGATTCTCCATTATTCTAATTATTATCACTTTGTTGCAAAGTTGCAGTAGCAGCAATCATAGAATAATCAGTGATGCCAAATTGCTTATGGACAGTGGGAACATAGATAGCGCACTCTATCTCATCTCCAATATATACGAACCAGAAAAACTTGACACACCTCTAATTGCAAAGTATGCCATTATAATAGGCAAAGCTCATGAATATAAAGGAGAAGCAATGAGCGAGGATAGCCTGCTTGAAGTCGCGCTTGATTATTATTCCAATGTCACACCGTGTGACTCGTTTCAACTGATGCAGGCAACCATCCTCTCGGCAAAACATTATTGGTGGCGAGGGAACAAAGAGAAAGCATACAATTTGCTTGAAAATGCAATCCAATACAACCGACCTGCCATATTGATGCAATTATGCGAATTGGCAAGCAACGACTATAATTATTCTCGCTTGAGCCGGTACATGTCGCAATTGCTCGACTATGACAGTGGCAATAGCGACATGAGTTTCATAATCCGGTATAATTACGGGCTGATGCTTTATTATATGGGTAATCCCCAAGCGGCCGACATTGCCCTAAATGGCATTGACCGATATATACGATTGCCACAAGACTCGGCAACATATTGGAAACTTGCCTTGCGCAGTCAAGCCGACATTGCAAGCGACAACGGCGACCAACGTCGCGCCATAGAGTTACAGGACAAGGCATTGAAACACTTTGACGGCGACAGTACCGAAATGTCACTTTCATATGCATCGCTGTCGAGATATTATTTGCTAAGTGGAGATACCAATAAATCCAAGAAATTCTTAAACTTTGCCAGCAATATGGCTACCGATGAAATACTAACCGATTTGTCATACGCAGGTTATTACCAAATATTGCAATTGTTGATAGACTACGCACAGAACCGCAATTTTAGCTTTAGAGACTGGGCAACTTACGTAAATAGGTTACAAAGTAATGCCGACCATAATCGCAAAATAACTGAAGCCAAAGAGCAGACAAACAGGCAACTCGTCGAGAAAAATTACAGGATAACAATTATGTCTCAGCGACGACAACTTATGGCTCTATATGTAATCATCGGCTTGATATTGGCGATAACCGGTTTGGCAATATACCTGCGACATAAACACAAATTGGAGTTGGAAAAAGATGAAGAAATTGAAACTTTGCACAAGCTAATAGCAGGCATTCAAACCGACAATAATATCAATGCCGAAGACGAGCATTTCTTTAAACGCATGATGTTACAACAATTAGGCGTGATAAGGATAGCAGCATCTAATCCAACAGCGGCCAACCAAGAACTGTTAAAGCGCATGCAAAAGATTGCCGATAAAGAAATTTCTGTCGATGCGCTGTTAAACTGGCAAGACCTATACAAAACCATTGATTATATATATGAAAATTATTACTCCAACCTCATGGAGAGATATGGCAATATTTTAAATGAAAAAGAATTACAACTTTGTTGCCTTTTGCGAGCAAACTTCTCGACCAAAGAAATAAGCATACTCACTCAACAAAGCGTCCGAACTGTGTATCAACGAAAAACTCAAATACGTCAAAAAATCGGCATTGAAGAAAAAGGAAATATTTCAATGATAGTATGATTCTCATCTCCGTCTTTTTAGTCCTCAGTTTGAGAAGATGAATATGTAATGGAAAGTTTAGTTAACTCATATTTTATCGGCCTTTTACCCTGCCTGCATGTATGAAATTCCGTTTATAATATTCTTCTTCAAGGCTGCTAATCATGACTCCGCGGCTTGAGGATGTGTGTGCAAACTTACCATTTTTCAAGTATATTCCCGAATGATTTATACGCTTTGCTTTTCCCGACTTGAAAAACACCAAATCGCCCTCTCGCAATTGGCTTTTCTTTATTTTCTTACAATTCTTCTTAAATATCAACTCCGAACTGCGTTGCAATTTTATTCCATACACATTTTGATATACATTTACTACAAACCCCGAGCAATCCACCCCCTTACGAGTATTGCCCCCATAGCGATATGGCGTACCAAGCCAACTTTCCACCTCTTCATATAGCTTGCGGTTATCACCCTCAGATAATTCTATCCCACAATAATGTTTTTTATAATTGCCACTGACTGCATCCTTGTGTGAATGGCAACTTGTTATAGAACAGATGACCAATATGGCAATAATAAATATATTGAATCGCTTTAGCATATTCATATATGATTACATGTGCAGCATAAATATAACTGTTAATTTTGCTGTCACCAACTATTATGGCCTTTTATGCAAGATTATCAGAAATAAGAACACAAAAAAAGGACGAAACAATCCATCACGGAGTTCCGCCCTCGTCACTTTATAATTATGAAACAGCTATTTTTCAGTCGAAGTATTGTTGTCTTCTTCCGTTGTTTCTACATCCTCGTCTTTCGCTTCTTCATTTTTAAATGAAGTGAAACCTGCTTCCACAAGAATGTTGTACCACGAAATCACTTTTTTAATGTCGGCATCATAGACACGGTCGGCATCATAATTAGGCAAAACGCTTGCAAAAAATTCATGCAGAGTCGTTGCGTTTTTTGTCAACGCGGTTTTATCAAGGACTCTGCCCTCGTTCTGCTTATACATTGTCTCAAACACATCGGCAAGCGGAACTTCCTCGTCTGTAGTATAAATGGCGATATCACCAAGTGATACTATTTTATTGTATGAATAAGCCGGCATACGCTTTTTGTCGGCAAGGCTTTCCACTACAATAATATTTTTCCCATATGAAATCAACTTATACAGTCCCGGCTTCCCCGAGATAGACAGTATCTTCTTTAACATAATAGTTATTTATCGTTTATAGTTTCAGAAAAAGTTGTACAAAAATAATATTCATTTTCAATACTTCAAAATACTACCCGCCTATTTATCCGGCATTTTTCTCATTTATGTTGGTTGTAATTAAATCTTAGATAACGCGTCAAGTATCTGCGGCAGTACTGCCAATATCCCATCGTTAATTATAACAGTAGTATCCTGCCCTGTCTGCATTTCATATGCTTGCGCTTGAATGCGTGCCAACACGGCCTCCCTCGACATACCATTCCGTTTCATCACACGATTGACGCGTAATTCCAATGGAGCCTGCACGTTCCATTCTCTGCCAACAATATCGCCCAATCCACTGCTTCTTAAAATAGCAGTTTCGACAAACAAACGATCGACATTGTTATAACCAATCCATTGTTGCAAGTCGCAACGCACCGCAGGATGAACTATAGAGTTTAACTGCTCCAACTTAGTTGCATCGTTGAATACAATATTGCCCAGATACTGACGATTTATCACGCCGCCGACAGAAATAGCATCGCGACCGAATACATGCATGAGTTCACGTTTGATATCATCGGAATTATCCATTACCATCTTTGCCTTGCTGTCGCAGTCATATACAGGATACCCCATTGTGCGCAACATGGCCGAGACTATGCTTTTCCCACTGCCGATGCCCCCGGTAAGTGCTATTATGATTTTCATACAACAATTAATGCTTTTCAATAATATACTCTACGCTGTCGGCAGTGAGAGTGATACCCCTACATTCACTCGGAACTTCAACCACCTTCACGGCAATCCTGCCATCTCCCGAATAGATTATGTCGTTATAATTAGCCACCGCTCTTATGTTCAAAGCCTTTCGATACATGCTTTGTGGTATAAGGAATGTCGCTTCCACAACCGACGGAAATGTAACTACGTTTACTCCAACGGGAACATTTATGACATCAATCGTTACATTTTGTTTCTTATTAATCAACGGCTCTACCGGGACTCTTACAGTTATTTCATTTGGGACAATTTTTGTGCCTGATATCGGTTTAAAACCTACAACGGTAGTAAGGGTGTCGGTCACACCGTTGGCTTGTATGTGTTTCGTAATTACCGATGTTATTCCTCCTAATGTGTTTTGGTCGGAATATACGACAACGGTGTCGTCGCTCAAGATCGTACTTCCGTTGATTACATATCGGAAATCGGGTTGTACGCTCATATCCAGTTTTACCGGTACTTTCTTGCCCGGTTGGCTTGTGTATTTCACATTAAGCGAATCGGGAAGAACCGCGACCACTGTGGTAGTATTGCTGAAAAGCTTTCTTACTCGCGCCAACATTTCAATCGACGATATTTTCAGATTCCCGCTTCCGTCAAAGTATTCGAGAAAATTTACGTCCACCGTTGGTTCGTTCCCAAAATCATAGCGCAACAGCGACGACCCTTTGTCTCTCACACTCACCTTGATAGACTGTGGCAAATCTGAAATGATAGTCGTGCTGTCGGGAATCGACGACAGGCTAAACGGAAGCGTTAAATCTTTTTGCGTTTCGCTGTTAAGTGTCAAGAAAAGCCAAAATAAGAAAGAGATAATAAGGCATGTTAAGTATAGAAGTATGGAATTAGTCCGACGAGAATGTCTCCATGCAGCCCATGTTCTCATCGCATTATTGTAAATTGATTTTATCGACATATGCAATTTGTGTAAAAAAAGCCATTCGTCCCTTTTGTTTTTGGTTGAATGGCTTTAAATAGATAACTTAAGGCTGCAAACACACAATAGCCTTTATTTTTTGTCTGCTACAGCTGTATCAGTTTGAGCATCTTCAGCCGAAGGATATACCGAGTTTTTATCGATACGTATCTTAACGTTGTCAGATATTTCGAGAGTAATAGTCGTTTCCTTGATATCCCTTATCTTGCCATATATGCCACCTGCTGTGATGACTTTATCGCCTACCGATAACCCTTCGCGGAATTTCTTGATTTGTTTTTGTTTTTTAGATTGCGGGCGAATCATGAAAAAATAGAAAATAGCAATAAGTGCTACGATCATGATTAAACTTTCCCATCCGGCTGTGCCCTGTGCTTGTCCTCCCGTACCGGCTGCCGCATCCAAAAGAATTGAATTTAATACCATTGTTCTTATTTCTTTATTCGGTTAATATTCACTACGCAAAAGTAATTAATTTATTTTACTCCTTTACAATGACACGCTCGTCTTTTAGATAATTTATAATGGAATTTAATATGCCGTTGATAAATTGACCACTGCGAGGTGTACTGTAGTATTTGGCAATTTCAATATATTCGTTAAGAGTCACGCGCGTCGGTATTGCCGGGTAATTAAGCACTTCGGCAACTGCCACATTCATGACCACGCGATCCATGAAGGCAATGCGTTCCGTGTCCCAATTCTCGGTCTGGACAAATTTGTTAATCAACTCGTCGCTCCTTTCTCGGTTCTGAACAGCCTGTGTAAAAAGCTGTTCTCCAAATCGGCTGTCTTCTTCATCTTTATACATCGGCATAAATGCTTTTTCACCTTCATTTTCAAAACGCTTTATGGTTTTTATCACGAATGTCCCGATGGTTTCAAGGTCGTCGTTCCAATAAACCGATTTTGCCTCAAGTTGGTCGGTGAAATCATCATCCACAAGTATTACTTTCTTCAGCAATTCGCGCCATAACTCGCAATCTTCAACAAAGTCGTTGCTGCCATTGTTCATATAATTGACATACACATCCGATTTTAATACTTTATCAAGCATCAACTTCATAAATATGTCGTCGTCAAGCCACGTAAGCTTATTTTCTTTCTGATAATCGGCAAATACTTGACTATTGCGTAACCTTTTGATAAACAGATTATCTACAAATTTTGTATTTGGATTGAGGTCTTCTTCCGTTGGCAAGTATTTGTTTTTTGCTGCATCGAGACGGCGATCTTGCAAATCGGTCAACTCTACCATTAATACAAAAATATAATTATAAAGCTGATAAGCCATTTCCAGACTTTTCTTCAATTCCTTTTTAGCATCAACAAATGATTTTTCCTCTTTAGTCAAAAAATAAGAGTAAAGCATCTGCACAACTTTAATCCTAATCAATATTCGATTTATCATACATCGATAGTTTTACATTTAGTCTCAAATATCTTTCCAAAAAACATGCAAATTTAATGCAAAATATTCAATAGTAAAAATCGGCTATTCGTTGCCATGCAATTTACGTTGCCTTACCACTTCATAAATCATGATACCTGCCGCAACCGATACATTAAGCGAATTTATGTGGCCATACTCTGGAATGGCCACCAGTCCGTCACATTGACGCAGCACATCACTTGATATGCCTTTTTCCTCAGAACCAAGCACTATCGCCAACGGCGTTGAATAATCGGGAGTGGTATAATTTTGAGTGGCTTTTTCCGAAGCGCCATACACCTTATAGCCGCTGTCTTTTAGATATTTTATTGCTCCGAAGATATTATGCTCGCGGCACACGGGGAGATAATGCAATGCTCCGGCCGAGGTCTTTACGGCATCGGCACCCACACTCACGCTGTTACGCTCGGGAATAACTATGGCATCAACCCCGGCACAATCGCATGTGCGGGCAATGGCTCCGAAATTACGCACATCGGTAATTCCGTCAAGTACCACTACAAAAGGCATCTGCCCCTTTTCATATAATTGAGGAACAAGATACTCAAGCTTATGGTAAGTCACAGCCGACAAGAACGCCAATACCCCTTGGTGGTTCTTGCGCGTTATGCGATTAATTTTCTCAATCGGCACTTTCTGCACCACCACCTTGTTTTCACGAGCCACTTTTAACAACTCGTCGGCCATTTCACTCGACAAGTCTTTTTTTACCAATATTTTATCAATTTCCTTGCCCGCCTCGATTGCTTCAATCACGGCACGTATTCCAAATATATATTTATTATCTTCCATTCTTAATTTTATTTCACGTTCAATAATATCTTTGCATTGTTTATGGCTGCTTCGCTCACCTTGTCTCCGCTAAGCATTGCAGCGACTTCCATTATGCGCTCGTTGCTGTCAAGTCGTCGCACCGACGTATGAGTCGATACATCAGTGTCTTGTTTGTACACTTTGAAGTGGCTGTCACCCTTAGCCGCAACCTGAGGCAAATGGGTAATAGTTATGACTTGTATATTGCTGCTAATTTCTTTCATCAAGTCCCCCATTCTGTTAGCAATATCACCCGACACACCTGTATCAACCTCGTCAAATATTATCGTCGGCAATTTCATGCTTTTTGCTATTATAGACTTGATGCACAGCATCAATCGCGAAATCTCGCCGCCCGATGCGGTGGCCTCTACCGGCATAAGTGGCTGTTGCTTGTTAAAAGAGAACAAGAACTTGACCGAATCAATTCCTGTGGGCGAGAATGGAATCTGTTCAAACTCTATTTTAAATTGCAGATTCTTCATTCCCAATGGCACGGCCAATTCCTTAAGATTCTTTTCAAAAATTAGCGACGTGTCGTGCCTGCGCTTTGACAAATCCGAAGCTATGTTCATTACCACAGACTCTTGCGCCGACCTCTCTTTTTCAAGTCGGACTATTTCATCATCGAAATTGCCAATTTCTCTCAACTGAGCTTCATAATTATTTTGCAATTCTATCAATTCATCTACAGTTTGTACCTTATGCTTGCTTTCGAGAGAATAAATAGCACTTAGGCGTTCCCTTACTCGTTCGAGTTCGGCCGGGTCGTCAACTATGTTGCTCTGCGTTGTGGATATGGTACGAGCCATGTCTTTAACATCTATAATCACAGAATCAAGCCGTTCGCTCATGTCACCGACCTCGTCACATATACGGCTCAAATGTGCCAATATGTTTGACATCGAGGATAGGCCGCCCAATATCGAATTAATGTTTTCATCCTCGCCCTCAAGCAATTGCTCACATTGCCACAGATAACTTTTTATTTCGTTCACATTGCTCAAGCGACGTTCTGTCGCTTCAAGTTCTGCATCTTCCCCCGGCTGCAAATGCAATTCCTCGATTTGAGACAATTGAAACCGCAAATAATCTTCTTCTGACTTCCGGCGAAGATTGGTCTCTTTTAAGTCTTTTATGCGAGTTTCTATTTGGCGGTATTTATCATATTCACAAACGTAATGCGCAAGTAAATCTTTATCTGGATTGAGATTGTCAAGAATGTTCAACTGGTATCGATGGCTCGATAACAGCATATTGCTATGTTGTGAATGTATGTCGATCAAGTGAACCGACAAAGCCCTCATGACAGATAACGTGACAGGGGTATCGTTAATAAACGCCCGTGTTCGCCCGTTAGGAGAGATTTCACGCCTCAATATGCAATCGCCATCTTCATAATATTCTATGTCATTTTCAGCAAAAAACTGCTGTAAGCCATATTCGTCGATATCAAAAACCACTTCAATTACCGATTTCTTATCGGCAGCTGTTATTGCTTTAGACTCTGCTTTTTCTCCCAAAATCAAAGATAAGGCTCCCATCATTATCGACTTCCCCGCTCCGGTTTCGCCTGTAATAATAGTCAGTCCCGGAGTAAAAGTTATGTCTAAGCTGTCGATTAAAGCGTAATTCGATATTTTTAATTGCTTAAGCATATATCTGCATTTTTCACTTTGAAGTTTCCTTTATCTTGTTCAATCTTGTGCCATCCGTCGGATAAAGCGGGTACAATAATTCATATACCTTGTTTTTCTCGGTCGTACCGGCCTCTGAGTATATATTCACCAACTCATCAAGTTTTGAATCTCTGAAGATCGACAAGCATACACTCATGGGCGCAACGTCATATACTTTCTTAAGTTCTTCAATGCATTGTGTTATAGTTGCACGGCCTTTATCCACGCTCACAGCCATCTGGTCTAAGCCCAATCTGTGATAATTATATAAAATTGTGCGTATTCCACTTGTTGCATTATCGGTATATGCGCTTAGCACCGCACTGCGGTTTTTGTTGTCCTCAAACGCTTTCCAACCAGTTTCGCCCGAACTTTGTGCCAGTCTTACCACATTGGCGGCCGATTCGTAATATGGAGTTCCTCCTTCGGGCGAGAATGTATCAAAGTCCATGGCTATGATCATGAAACAATAAAAGTTTATGATTGCAGTCAAGTTACTTTCCATAGACAATTCGGAATACACCAACGGCTCATTTTCGATATATGTAAATTCTATATTGGTGTCTCTGAAATTCAGTACGGTGGTCGTGTATGAACTGTTATACACGGGACGCATAGATTGCACTTGCAATTCGCCCGTGAAAACATCATTTTCATAACTTTTAATAGTAAAAAACATCCTGCACTCAATCTTCTCATTTGCTGCAAATTGGGCGTTGGTCCATTTGTTTGTGTTTATATACTCGGCTATTGCCTGTTCGAGAGTTTCAAACACCTCTTTCGACGAATTTTCTATTTGGTCGGAATTTACTTCTACAGTACAATTAAGCTCCTGCGACTTAGCCGTAAACAGTGCCATGACCGACATAGCCATGATACAACATAATCTTTTATACCGATAAATGAATCCCATTTTATAATTTCTCCACCAATGCATCAATAATGTCAATCGCCACCAATTTCTTATCCTTTAATCCGTAATTACGTTCAGTCCCATCCTTGTCGATTATGGTTATTTTATTTGTATCGGTCTTAAAACCGGCTCCCGGTTCATTCAAGGAATTAAGAACTACAAAATCCAGATGCTTGCGCTTAAGCTTTTCTGCGGCATTAACCCTCTCGTTATCGGTTTCGAGAGCAAACCCCACAAGTACTTGGCCTGTACGTTTTCGTGCGCCGAGTTCTGCCGCTATATCGGGATTTTTCTTCAATCTTATCACCGGCAACTCGTCATGCTCTCGTTTTATCTTATGCGTCGCAGGATTCTCTACTGTATAATCAGCCACCGCAGCACACATGATCGCAGCATCACATGCAGCAAACTCGGCTAATGCGGCATCATGCATTTCTTTTGCCGACTCCACATCGACGACCTTGATTGACGGGTGCTTCGCTTTAATCCCCACCGGACCGCTTATCAATGTCACCGCAGCACCGCGTTTGGCGCATTCTTCGGCAATTGCATATCCCATTTTTCCCGAAGAATAATTGCCTATGAAACGTACCGGGTCGATTTTCTCATACGTGGGACCGGCGGTCACAATTATATGGCGTCCTGCAAGTTCTTGCGTACTTCTAAAGTAAGCTTCCACTGCTTTTAAAATGTTCTCGGGTTCTTCCATACGTCCTTTCCCCACGAGATGGCTGGCCAATTCTCCGGCCGCAGGTTCTATTATGAGATTGCCATATTCTTTCAACAGTTGCAGATTGCGCTGTGTACTTGGATGTGCAAACATATCCAAATCCATTGCCGGAGCGACAAATATCGGACACTTAGCCGACAAATATGTGGTGACAAGCATATTGTCGGCTATGCCATTAGCCATTTTACCGATTGTTGAAGCCGTGGCGGGAGCAATGACCATTGCATCAGCCCATAAGCCTAAATCGACATGACTGTTCCAACTGCCTGTATTGGCTGTGAAAAATTCACTAATCACCGGCTTGCCGCTCAATGCCGACAATGTTACCGGGGTTATAAACTCTTTCCCTGCCGGAGTTATTACTACTTGAACTTCCGCACCTGCCTTTATAAAAAGCCGTAACAAATAAACCGACTTATATGCGGCAATTCCTCCACATATGCCCAATATGATGTGTTTACCTTTCAGCATTTGCTCAAACTTTGGAACGTAATTTAATTGCGGTTACCACATTCTTTGTATTCTGGGGAAAGTCTCCTTGCATTATCCAACCATAATATCCCATGTCTTTTTTAAAGACATCCTCCACCGGCATACCTTTATATTTCCCGAAATTAAAAACCTCCACACCTTTGTCGTTATAAACTATGCGACCGGCAAAGTCAACATTACGAGTCTGGGATGAAAATTTCGATAAAAAATCCACGTCGTTGACAAGTGTGGGATACATGTCGAGTTGGGCTTTTAACACTTCGTATGTGGCACGAGTGTCGGCACTCGCCGAATGTGCATCATCCAGTTCTTTGTGGCAATAAAAACGATATGCAGCCGACAATGTACGCTGTTCCATTTTGTGGAAAATAGTCTGGACATCAATAAATTTCTTCTTTGAGAAATTTATGCTGACTCCGGCATTCAAAAATTCCTCCACAAGAATCGGTATATCAAAACGATTGCTGTTAAATCCCGCAATATCACACCCTTCAAATATCTTTTCAAGAGTTTTTGCGACCTGCTTGAATATAGGGCAATCCTTAACATCATCATCAGTTATGTGATGAATTGCCGTTGACTCTGCGGGAATTGGGAAACCGGGATTTATCCTTATTGTTTTGCTTTCTTCATCGCCATTCGGGCATACTTTAATATACGAAATCTCGATGATTTTATCTTTTGAAATATTTAATCCGGTTGTCTCCACATCAAAGAAAATCAACGGATTCTTCAGTTTAAGTTCCATACGGGTATTACAGCATCATTGGCATCAATAACATCAACAAATCTTCGCCTTCGGGCTGGGAATCGGGTACAAATATGCCTGCACGAGTGGGATCAAGCAATTTTATAACCACTATGTCGCTCTTTATATTGTTAAGAATCTCCACGAGTTTCTCGTCGTTAAAACCTATCGACATAGTTTCTCCTTGATAATCACACGGCACTGTCTCCTCGGCCTTTTTCATGAAATCAAGGTTCTCGGCTGTGAGCTTTAGATAATTCTCTGTTATGTCGAATTTTATCATTCCGCCTGCACTTGAAAAAACCGATACGCGCTTAACGGCATTCAACAACGACACTCTGTCGATAGATATCACGAACGGATTGTTCTTTGGTATGACCGAATTATAATTGGGATACTTGCCATTTAT
>CALUNI010000029.1 GCA_944321905.1 uncultured Muribaculaceae bacterium
GATGATTTTCTTAGGCAGCCGTAGAGAATAACAACCTTTTTTGTAATTTTGTCTCAAAAAAGAAATATATGGCACAGAAACCTTGCATCCCTAAGGGAACCAGAGATTTTTCGCCCGAAGAAATGGCGAAGCGAAATTATATTTTCGATACTATAAAGGAAGTATTTCTTTTATACGGGTTTCGGCAAATTGAAACTCCGGCAATGGAAAGCTTGTCAACACTGATGGGAAAATATGGTGACGAGGGAGACAAACTGCTTTTTAAAATATTAAACAGCGGAGATTATTTAAAAGATGTGCCGGAATGCGAGTTATCGAAGCATGATTCCACACACCTGACATCGCAAATATGCGAAAAAGGGTTGCGTTATGACTTAACAGTGCCATTCGCACGGTTTGTCGTACAGCATCGTAATGAAATACAATTCCCTTTTAAGCGTTATCAAATACAGCCCGTATGGCGTGCCGATCGACCTCAAAAAGGCAGGTACCGTGAATTTTATCAATGCGATGCCGATGTGGTCGGCAGCGATTCATTGATAAATGAAATCGAATTGTTGACAATGGTTGACGAGGTTTTCAATCGTTTTGGCATTAACATTGTCATTAAGGTAAACAATCGTAAAATTCTTACCGGTATTGCCGAACTGATTGGAGCTGCCGATAAGATTGTCGATATAACAGTTGCAATAGACAAAATAGACAAAATAGGACTCGATAACGTAAATGACGAATTACGCTCAAAAGGCATTTCGGAAGACGCTATCGCCAAACTGCAACCTCTGCTCCAACTTAATGGAAGCAACAATGAAATGCTTGGCATATTGAAAGAACTTTTGGCATCTTCTGAGATTGGCACAAAAGGCATTGACGAATTGCAGTTTGTAACCGACCAACTTTCTGCTTTGGGGTTGAAATCGAAACTCGAAATCGACGTTTCTCTTGCACGTGGTTTGAATTATTATACAGGTACAATAATCGAAGTCAAGGCTTGTGACGTGGAAATAGGCAGCATAAGCGGAGGTGGACGATATGACAATCTCACCGGAGTTTTTGGTTTGACTGGCGTCTCGGGAGTTGGAGTTAGTTTTGGTGCCGACAGAATATATGATGTCCTAAATGTTTTAAATCTTTACCCATCTGAGATAAAATCAAAAACCAAGGTCATCTTTATAAACTTTGGCAATGCCGAATGTGAAGAATGCTTGAAGTATGTCATGGCTCTGCGAAAGGAAAAAGTTGCCGCCGAAGTATATCCCGAAGCCGTAAAAATGAAAAAACAAATGGCTTATGCCGATTCTCTCGGCATACCTTACGTAGCTCTTGTCGGCGAGAACGAGCTGAATAACCACTGCATATCTTTAAAAAACATGGTTACAGGCGAACAAACTTCATTAGACATCAAGCAATTAATTGAGAAATTAAAAAAATGAGATTATAACAAATTCAAATATAGAGCCGCCAAGTTATATGGTGGCTCTATTTAATTTTATTATGTATAAAGATCTGCATATTCGTCAATTATTAAAATCATGGATGCTGCCTATTTCTATGTTGGGCGGAATCTTGTTGCATAATCATATTGGCAAGCTTTCGGTTATAACACCATACTTGATTTTTGTGATGCTTACCATCACATATACTCGATTAAAGATAAGCGATTTCAAGATAACAATGTTCCAATGGTTACTGCTTGCCGTGCAGGTTTTCGGCGGCGTTACATTTTTTGCGGGTTTATATTTTTTAAATCCAAACGTGGCAGCCGGAGCGTTCATATGCTTCTTCATGCCAACAGCTACTGCCGCACCTGTCATTACCGGAATGCTTGGAGGCGACATCAACAAGATTGCTACATATTCCTTTCTCAGTAACCTTGTTGTAGCCCTGTCTGCTCCATCGTTTCTGTCTATGATTAGAGGAGATGAAATAAATTTCATAGAATCTTTTGTTACGATTTGCTCCGAAGTAGTTCCTTTGCTTATACTTCCACTAATAACTGCGATTATCTTGAAAATCTCGGCTCCGCGCTTGCATTCCGTCATTGCTCAACATCAGTCGGTTTCTTTCTGGATTTGGGCTATATCCTTATTTATTGTAATGGGGCAAGCCGTTAGCTTTATGATACAGCAGCCGGTACAAGAATTGCCCGAAATGATATTTCTTACCATAGCCGCTCTGTGTGTATGTTGCCTGCAATTTTATGTCGGGCGTAAGATAGGAGAAAAATATGGTGACAAAATATCCGGGGCACAAGGACTGGGACAAAAAAACACGATATTGGGACTATGGATGACGTTGACATACCTTCACCCTATCGTTTCTGTTGCCCCGGCTGCTTATATAGTGTGGCAAAATACCATAAACAGTTGGCAATTATATCGAAAAAACAAGAACGGAAAATAAGCTCTATCTTGAACTTGATGGAACGAAAAACAAATTATTAATTTAAAAATGTCTCCAACCCCGATTAAGGGCAAGAGACATTTTGATTGTAGTTTTTCATGGCATCATTTCATCTTATATAAAAGAAGTAATATTTAGAGTAGCATTGTTTTTCATGCTGCAAATATACTATGCCATATGGGCAAATTTTTGTCACATGCACATTAAATTATATTATAACGCATGGCCGGCATCTGATTTACTATCCTATGAACGAGAATAATCATTCAACATGTTTTGAGGCTCTTCCCATAATTTTTTTTTTGCATGTCGCTGCCATTCAATACCAATAAATGTCATTGAAGATTTCCACAAAATGTTTATGTGAGAAATTTTAAACAGCCTCTAAACTTATTAATACATAAAATAATTTTGCATCACCATGAGTTTCACAATTAATAGTTATTTTTGTAAAGTAATAAGCAAAAACAAAACTGATGAATAAAATTATAAGTAAGGAGTATTTCTCTGAAAAAGTGGTTAAATTTGTCGTGGAAGCTCCGCTGATTGCAAAATCTCGTCGTGCAGGACACTTTGTAATAGTCCGTTGCGGCTCTCATGGTGAGCGTATTCCTTTAACCATAGCTCAGGCCGACACCACAAATGGCACAATAACACTGGTAATACAGCGCGTCGGTGTCTCAACAGAAAAAATTTGTGCGCTTGAACCCGGCGATTATCTTACAGATGTAGTCGGCCCTTTGGGACAGGCTACAGAGATAAAGAATTATGGAACCGTCGTGTGTTGCGGCGGAGGTGTAGGTGTTGCTCCATTATTGCCCATTCTGACCGAATATAAGAAGGCCGGCAATAAAGTGATAAGCATTCTTGCCGGACGTACCAAAGAATTGATAATTCTGGAAAAAGAGGTACGCGAATATAGCGATGAAGTTATCATAATGACCGACGACGGTTCATATGGCCAAAAAGGCGTAATAACTGTTGGGTTGGAACAGGTCTTGCAGCAGGAAAAGGTTGACTATGTAATGACCATAGGGCCGGCAATCATGATGAAGTTTGTGGCATTGCTTACAAAAAAATACAATGTGCCTACTGAATGTTCATTAAATGCCATTATGGTTGACGGAACCGGCATGTGTGGCGCATGTCGCGTATCTGTTGCCGGGAAAACACGTTTCGTGTGTGTAGAAGGTCCTGAATTTAATGCACACGAGGTCGATTTTGACGAGTTAATGATGAGATTAAAATCATACGATAATCCACAAAAGTGAAGTACCATTATGACCAATGATATAAAAGAGTCACGCAACGAGCAATGGCGTGAAGATTTGCGACGCAACGTCAGCGCAAAAGAGAGAATGAAAATAAGCAGGGTAAAAATGCCCGAACTGGATCCTAAGTATAGAATTACTTGCAATGAGGAAGTTAATATGGGCATTACGGCAGAAATGGCCGTCCAGGAAGCAAAACGCTGCCTCGACTGCCCCAACCCTCAATGCGTTACCGGTTGCCCTGTGGGAATCAACATCCCAAAGTTTATTAAGAATATAGAACGTGGAGCCTTTGACAAGGCTGCCGCAACGTTAAAAGAAACAAGTGCCCTGCCTGCTGTTTGTGGCCGTGTGTGCCCTCAAGAGAAACAGTGTGAGAGCCGATGCATCCACCACAAGATGAATAGCGAGCCGGTAGCTATTGGTTATCTCGAACGGTTTGCTGCCGACCATGAACGCAACAGCGGTATTGTATCCAGGCCGGAAATAGCTCCTGCCAATGGAATAAAGGTCGCAGTCGTAGGAAGTGGCCCGGCAGCATTGTCGTTTGCAGGCGACATGGCTAAAATGGGATACGACGTTACTGTATATGAAGCCTTGCACGAAATAGGTGGTGTATTGAAATACGGTATCCCCGAGTTCCGCCTGCCTAATTCAATTGTTGACCATGAAATCAATGGGCTGAAAGAGATTGGCGTTAAATTTGAGAAAGACATTATCATAGGTAAAACCCTTACTTATGATGATTTACACGAAATGGGGTTCAAAGGTATATTTGTCGCTTCGGGTGCCGGATTGCCCCGCTTCATGAATATTCCGGGCGAGAACTTAAACGGAGTGATGTCAAGCAACGAATACCTGACTCGTATAAATTTAATGGGCGCAGGTAAGCCCGATTGGGATACTCCGGTGCTAAAAGGCAGAAATGTCGCAGTGATAGGCGGCGGCAATACTGCCATGGATTCTGTGCGAACAGCAAAACGAATGGGTGCGGAACGGGCAATCCTTGTGTATCGCCGTTCTGAGGAAGAAATGCCTGCCCGCATTGAAGAAGTAAAACATGCAAAGGAAGAAGGGGTTGAATTTATGACTTTGCACAACCCCATTGAATATAAAGGAGACGAAACCGGTCGAGTTAATTTAATGCGTTTGCAAAAAATGGAACTTGGAGAACCCGATGAGTCGGGACGCCGTTCTCCCGTACCAGTCGATGGAGCCATCGAAGAAATTTCGGTCGATCTTGTCATTGTGAGTGTCGGCGTATCACCAAATCCGTTAGTTCCTAAATCGATTAAAAGCCTTGAAGTGAGCAAGCGTAATACGATAGTCGTCGATAATGAAACCATGAAATCTTCGTTGCCCGATTTGTATGCCGGAGGGGACATAGTGCGCGGCGGTGCTACTGTCATCCTTGCAATGGGCGACGGACGACGGGCGGCCAAGTGCATGAATGAAGCCTTAATGTCAAACGGCACGAAGTAAACAATAATTTAGTCATTTGCATAATTACGACTTGATGAAAAAATACATTTTGTCAACTTTAGCTTTCGTAGCTACTGTTTTTGCTCAAGCAGGCAACCCGTCGGCCGTGATTTCGATACAGGCCGACCAACCCAAACAAATTATCAGCAAACACATATACGGTCACTTTGCCGAGCATCTTGGCAGGTGCATATATGATGGCTTTTGGGTAGATTCAAGTATGCAGGTTGAGAAAGATGGCAGAATCAGAATGGATGTCGTGAAAGCACTGCGCGACATATCTATTCCAAATCTGCGTTGGCCCGGAGGCTGCTATGCCGATGAATATCAGTGGCGAGATGGCATTGGAAAGCCCGAAAATCGCCCGATTACCGTTAATAGCAACTGGGGCGGAGTCACCGAAGACAATTCGTTCGGAACCGATGAGTTTATGAAGCTGTGTGATTTGTTAGGCTGTGAACCATATTTGGCTGCAAATATGGGTACTGGAACTCCTAAAGATTTACGTGACTGGATTGAATATCTTAATTATGAAGGAGACTCCAGACTTACGCAAATGCGACGAGAAAACGGCCATGCTGATGCCTACGGCGTTAGTTTCTTTGGCATTGGCAATGAAAGTTGGGGGTGTGGAGGAAATATGACCCCCGAATATTATGCCGACCAATATCGGCAATTCCAATGCTATGCCCGAAATTATTCCGGTCATAACATAAAGAAAATAGCCAGTGGAGCCAACGCAGGAGACTTTAATTGGACCGAGGTGTGCATGAAGAACATCCCTCGTGACTGCATGTGGGGATTGTCATTGCATTATTACACAATTCCATCAGGTGATTGGAGCAAGAAAGGCTCTTCAACCGAGTTTGACGAAGCTGAATATTTCAACACTATGAAAAACACGTTATACATGGAAACATTGCTTGATGGACATTCGGCAATAATGGATAGGTATGATCCCGGACGCTCGGTTGCTCTCGTTGTTGATGAATGGGGAATATGGACAGATGTTATACCCGAAACCAATCCCGGATTCTTGTATCAGCAGAATTCCATGCGCGACGCATTGATTGCCGGCATAAATCTGAATTTATTTAACAACCATTCGGAACGCGTGCGCATGGCAAATTTGGCACAAGCCATCAATGTATTGCAATCGCTTGTTCTCACTGATAACGAAAAGATGATACTTACGCCCACATATTACATCTTCAAAATGTATAAGGTACATCACGATGCCAATTGGCTCCAATCGACCGTAACCTGCAGTGATTATGCCTTTGGAGACAAAACAATACCGAGCATAAGCGTATCTTCATCAAAAGACGCCAACGGGAAGGTGCATGTGTCGATCACAAATATCGATCCCCACAATGCCATATCTACAAGTGTATTCTTAAATGGCATTGATGTAGCCAATGCTTCGGGGCAAATTATAACTTCATCTAATTATACCGATTGCAACACTTTTGACAATCCCAATAAAATCGGCATAAAGCCTTTTAATGATTTCAAAGTATCAAAAGGTTCAATAGTCTTGAATATGCCGCCATTGAGCGTCATTACTATAGAAATAGAATAACGACCCAAATTACCTAAAAGGGCTGAATGTTTCTAATCATCGTTTAGAGAAACATTCAGCCCTTTTTAAGTTATGTCCGAATTAAGCAAATGCATTAAATTCATTTATGATTTCGCTTATGCGTTTTGCCTCATTATCGCCAACTTCTATGCTAATGGGCAAACTTACGACGCTATTTGATAATGCTATCGTGCGAGGCAGTAATTTGTTTTTATACTTCATATAGCACGGTTGCATGTGTGGTGGCGTTGGATATAGTACGTCAGTTTCAATGCCATTTGCGTTTAAATAGCTTCTGAATGCGTCTCGATTGTCAACCTGCAACACATATTGATGCCACACTTGCTTGCTATTGTTGAATATGGCAGGTTTTTTCACATGCGGATTATTGATATATTTATCATATAATGCAGCAATATGGGCGCGGCGGTTGTTTTCATTGTCAACATATTTCAATTTTATTCTTAGCATAGCCGCTTGTATCTCATCCATGCGGCAATTCAGACCGCAATATATATTGTGATAACGTCTGTCTGAACCATAATTGGCCAACGACCTAATCACGTCGGCCAGTTCCCCATCATTGGTTGTGACAGCTCCGGCATCGCCAAGAGCACCAAGGTTCTTTGTCGGATAAAAACTTATTCCTGCGGCATGTCCAAGCGAACCGGTGACATATGTACCATTCAAGCCATTCGCAGAAGCTTGTGCGCCTATCGCTTGTGCATTGTCTTCGATTATTTTCAACTTATATTTGGTAGCCAATTCATTCACCGTGGCCGACCAACACGGAGTGCCATACAGGTGGACAAGCATAATGGCACGAGTGTGCTTGGTTATGTGCTGTTCCACCAATGCCAAGTCAAGATTCATCGTAACCATATCCGGTTCAACAAAAACAGGAACCAGGCCGTTGTCTGATATTGCCAGAATTGTTGCTATATACGTATTTGCCGGAACAATAACCTCGTCACCGTGATTTAAAACACCTAACTCTATATATGCTTTTAAAATCAGTCGTAATGCGTCAAGACCATTACTTACGGCTATTGCATGTTTAGTCTGACAGTATTGCGCAAGTTCTCGTTCAAAAGCTTTGACGTTTTTTCCATTAATGTACCATCCCGATTGAATTACACCAATCGCAGCCTCTGCAAGTTCTTTTATTATAGGAGCGTTTACGGCTTTTAAATCAAGAAACTTAAATTTCTTCTCCATGATCTTTAACGGATGTCAATTCTAAAAAATGTTCAAACGACCGCACATAGTCATTTTCGTCATATTTTTCTGAAGCAATTACCAGGCATACGGCACCCGACGAAAAATTATTCAATACCCGCCATATGCCCGGGACAACCAATAATCCTACATTGGAACGATTTAATGTTACAATGCGTTGATTTGCTCCGTCATTCAATATGATGTCAAAACTACCGCTTACGGCAACAATGAACTCTTCGCATTTATAATGAGAATGGCCTCCTCGTTCTGCACCTCCGGGAATGTCATAAAGATAATATATCCGTTGCAATTCAAATGGCACCTCGGCATAACTTTCCACCACACTCAAATTGCCATTTTCGTGTTGGTGCTTATTGAGTGTGATGACTCGACAATTTCCGACAGTTGATGTTTTATGCGTGTCTGACATAGTTTTGCAACACCGATTTAAATTCTCCAAAGTCTTCTATGTAATCTTTTGCTTCATATGTGGTGGAAGAAAGGACCAACGCCACTGAATTGGTAGAGAAGTTGTTAAGCTCTCTCCAAGTGAGATGTGGTATGTATAGTCCGTAATAAGAGCGAGCCAAATGAAACAGATTGCTGCTTTCTCCGTCGTTAACCACGACATCAAAACTCCCCGACAGGGCAATTATGAATTCATCTTGAGTCTTAAATGCGTGTCCGTTTCTTTCTTTTCCCGCAGGTACGTCATATATCCAATATGCACGGGCAATCTTAAACGGAACATTTTCCATACTCTCTATGACGGACAAGTTTCCACGGGGATCACATATTTTCGGCAACTCTATTATTCGAGGACTACCCAATATCTCCATTAGCCAGTTTAATTAAATATTCTCCATATGAGTTTTTTTTCATTGGTTCCGCCATCATAAGCAAATCTGATGCTGCTATCCATTTCTTGCGGAATGCTATTTCTTCAAGAGACGCAACCATAAGCCCCTGCCTGTTTTGAATGGTTTGGATAAAATTTGCAGCTTCAAGCATAGAGTCGGTAGTTCCCGTGTCAAGCCATGCAAATCCCCTCCCCAACGTCTGCACATGTACTCGTTTCTGGTCTAAATATGTTTGATTGACCGATGTAATTTCAAGTTCGCCACGAGCCGATGGCTTTACGTTTTTTGCGATATTAACCACGTCGTTAGGATAAAAATACAGTCCCGTTACGGCATAGTTTGATTTTGGCACTTTCGGTTTTTCCTCTATTGAGGTTGCATTGCCGGCACTGTCAAATGCAACTACACCATAGCGGTTCGGGTCTTTTACCGCATAAGCAAACAGTGTCGCCTCTTTTTTATTCTTGGTTCGTTCACGTGCATTCTCTAACATTCGTGTAAAACTCTGCCCATAGAATATATTGTCGCCCAAGACCAAACAAACATCATCGTCGCCTATGAAGTCCTCTCCTATTATGAATGCCTGCGCAAGTCCGTCAGGCGAGGGCTGCACGGCGTATTTGAATTTTATTCCTATCGAAGTGCCATCTCCAAGCAGACGCTTAAAAGACGGAAGGTCTTCAGGAGTAGAAATTATCAAGATTTCCCTTATCCCTGCGAGCATTAACACCGAAATAGGATAATACACCATAGGCTTGTCATACAAGGGTATTAATTGTTTTGAAATACCCTTGGTTACAGGATAAAGCCGTGTCCCTGCTCCACCCGCTAATACTATTCCTTTCATCTCCTGTATATATTTTTAACGATTCTTGTACATATCGTCATAGTACTTTTGGTAGTCGCCGCTCGTAACGTCATCCACCCATTTTTGATTGTCAAGATACCACCGTATGGTACTCTTTATGCCTGTTTCAAAAGAAGTCTCCGGATACCATCCCAATTCCGTGGCTATCTTTGTGGGATTAATCGCATATCGCTTGTCATGTCCGGGTCTGTCGGTTACATAACTTATCAAGTCTTCACTCACATCCTCAAGCCTGCACCTTAATAGCGATTGATATGCAGGTTCGTTGTGCATTATTTCACTTATTGTGTTGATAATAAGCTTGACAATATTAATGTTACACTCTTCGTTGAAGCCACCTATGTTATATACCTCTCCTATGCGGCCTTTCTCCAATACTTCGTCGATGGCTTTGCAATGGTCGGTTACATACAGCCAATCCCGAACATTCATACCCGTGCCATACACAGGAAGTTTCTTGCCTTCTATCACATTTTTTATCATCAAAGGAATAAGCTTCTCGGGAAATTGATATGCACCGTAATTATTGCTACACCGAGTTATGTTCACTGGCATGCCATAGGTTTCATGATAAGCGGCAACCAGCATGTCGGCACCGGCTTTTGATGCTGAGTATGGAGAACGTGGAGACAATGGTGTGTCTTCGGTAAAGAAATGCTTTCCAAAAGTTTTTAAGTTCTTGCGTTTTTCTACGACTTTCTTCAATTTGTCATCTAGTCGCAAAGGTTGCGGTTCGTCATATTCCTTCTCAAGCGAACCATATACTTCATCGGTTGAAACTTGTAAAAATTTTTTACCTTCGGCGTATCCTCCTGCATTTGAATCCTTGCCCCATGCGCGACGTGCGGCATCAAGCAAAGCCTGTGTTCCCAATATATTAGTCTCCAAGAAGAGCCTTGGGTTACTGATACTGCGGTCCACATGGCTTTCGGCAGCAAAATTAACCACGTAGTCTATGTCAAACTTGGCAAATATATCGGCAACCACATCGGCATCACCTATGTCTCCCTTTATGAAATGCACATATGGTAAATTCAATTCCGACTCGATGTTCTTTAGATTTCCTGCATATGTAAGCGCGTCCAATATTATTATTTGGACATCATCTTGTCCGTGCATTTTTACGATGTACTGCACGAAATTAGACCCTATGAAACCCGCACCGCCAGTTATCAGATATGTTTTCATTGTGGTTTGCAAACTATGTTAGTAATTTAAAGTTTCAAAGAATAAAGTCACAAAACAAATAAGAATTTTATTTGCAATTGATGTGTTGTTTATTACAACGTTTGTTTTTAATTTTGTGGAGCAAATATAGTAAAAATTATAATGAGTATAACAATATTGGGCATTGAATCATCGTGCGATGACACTTCGGCTGCCGTAATATGTGATTGCGTGCTTGCAAGTAACGTTATCGCAAGCCAAAAAGTTCATGAAGCATATGGTGGTGTCGTGCCGGAACTCGCATCACGTGCACACCAACAAAATATAGTTCCTGTAGTATCCGAAGCAATACGTCAAGCCGGAATCAAGAAAAGTGATATTGACGCAATAGCTTTCACGCGAGGTCCGGGATTGCTTGGATCGCTGCTCGTGGGGACTTCTTTTGCAAAAGGCCTGGCCATGGCTCTTGACATCCCAATCGTGGACGTTAATCACCTGCACGGACATGTATTATCGCATTTTATTAAGGAGAACGAAGATAGCGAAGTCCCCGAATTCCCGTTCCTATGTCTTTTGGTATCGGGTGGGAATTCTCAAATCATAAAAGTGGATTCGCCCTATCGGATGGAAGTAATGGGACAGACTATTGATGATGCCGCGGGAGAAGCTTTTGACAAATGTGCCAAAGTGATGGGATTGCCATATCCGGGAGGCCCGTATATTGACAAACTTGCCGCCGAAGGTGATGCAACGCGGTTTAAATTCAGCAAACCTCACATACCTGCATTTGATTACAGTTTTAGCGGACTGAAAACATCTTTCTTATATACGTTGAGGGATGAAGTTGCTCGTAATGCCAATTTCATCGAAGAAAACAAGAAAGACCTTTCTGCATCGTTGCAGAAAACTATTATAGACATATTAATGGACAAGTTTGCTCTTGCCATCAAGGAAACCGGGATAAAAACGATTGCAATTGGCGGTGGTGTTTCGGCAAATTCGGGCTTTAGGAACAGGGTGCAAGAATTTGCCGGGCTTCATTCCCTCAAGGCGTTTATACCCAAGCGTTCTTTTACCACCGACAATGCAGCAATGGTTGCCGTTGCCGGTCATTTTAAATACTTAAACAAGGATTTTTGTAGCTTAGACTTGCCCCCATACGCGCGAGTGTCGGTTTAAACAATTAATGTCATGGATATTTCAATTATAGTTATCGGTGATGAACTATTGATAGGGCAAGTCATCGATACTAATTCTGGTTGGATTGCCCGTCATGTCAATCCACTCGGGTGGAATGTTAAGAGCATAAAAGTAATCGGTGACAATGAGAAAGAAATAATCTCGGCAATAGACGAAGGCTTTGCCAATACCGATTTAGTCTTGACTACCGGTGGATTAGGCCCGACAAAGGACGATATCACCAAAGAGGCAATGCGCAAATACTTTGGTGGTAAAATGATTTACGATAAGGAAATAAAAAAAAATGTGCTCGAAGTTGTAGAAAAGCGACATTTAAAAATAAACGACCTAACTGCGGCACAAGCATACGTCCCCGACTCGTGCCGGGTCATTCAAAATCGTGTAGGCACGGCGCCAATAATGTGGTTTGAACGACAAGGAAAAGTTTTGGTTGCAATGCCGGGAGTGCCTTTTGAAACAGAGCAAATGATGGAGAGAGAGGTTATTCCGCAATTAATGAAACATTTTTGCTCTAACGAGAGCATTGAACATCGCACTTTCATTGTAATCGATTTCTCCGAATCGGCTCTTGCCATCAAATTGGAACAGTTTGAACAAAACATTCCCAAATATATACATCTGGCATACCTGCCGCGCCCTGGCATTATCAGACTCCGTTTGACGGGGCGATATCCAGACCATGCGCAGTTGACAAATGACATGAATAAATTGTCGGAGCAACTTCATGCCATATTGGGTGATTCAATCATTTCTTATGAAGACAAGCCTGTAGCTGCAATACTTGGAGACATGTTACGCTCCCGTGGATTGACTGTTTCTACGGCCGAGAGTTGCACAGGAGGCAATGTAGCGCACGAAATAACCGAGATAGCCGGCAGTTCTGATTATTTTAAAGGGTCGGTAATTTCATATAGTAACGACATTAAACACAGGATTCTCGGTGTGTCGACCGATGATTTAACCACATATGGAGCCGTAAGCCAGTGTGTGGTAGAGCAAATGTGTGAAAATGTCTCAAGCCTGTTAAAGACCGAATGCAGCATTGCCACATCGGGCATTGCGGGGCCTGGAGGCGGCTCGCAAAGCAAGCCTGTCGGAACCGTATGGATTTGCGTTAAATGCAAGACTCGTATATATTCGGAATGCTATCAATTCCCCGGGACTCGTGACCGTGTAATAGATAGAGCCACAATGACCGGTATGCTTATGTTGATAAAATTATTGCGAGAAAATAAAGAAACCGAGGAGTAACAAGCACTCCCCGGTTTCTTCTTTATTGCTGTCAAAATATTTTAGAACATCTTTTCGGGATATTCGCCGGATTCATGCAACTCGGCAAATTTTGCAACAACAGCAGGGCGATCGGCTGCGTATGTAACCCCAAACCATTTAGATGTCGTATCAAGTACTTTAACTTTAGCCTTACCCGATGTAACCAATTCATTAATCAACAATGGAACATAGAATTCAGCCTTCAGATTGTCTTTGTTTGCATCCAAGAAGCGTTTGAAGTAGTCTTCTGAATATTTAAAATAATCGGGTGTGAATCCCCATAAGTTCATAGAAACCGGTGTTTCGGGAGCCAGAGTCTGCTCTACGCCATTTTCATCGGTGAAGCAAATATCATCGCCTTTGTATCCGATGGCGGTACGCTCTACCACACCTGTCAAGTACCCGTTATTTGTTTCGCAAATGCCACGTGCAACGGTACCACTCTTCGACATAGTGTTGCCGATACGGAATCCTACCATGAAGTATTCATTTTCACCTGTTGCATTTGAAAGAGCCTCAGCCATAACTTTAAAGCTGTCTTGGCCATAAAAGTCATCGGCATTGATGATTGCAAACGGTTCGTTAATTACATTTTTACCCATCAGCAATGCATGGTTTGTTCCCCAAGGTTTGGTTCGGCCTTCGGGGCATGTATAACCTTCCGGCAGGTCGTTGATAGATTGGAACACGACTTCTGTGGGAATATGATTCTCATATTTCGACAAGATTTTGCTGCGGAAATCAGCTTCAAAATCATGGCGGATCACAAATACTACTTTTCCAAAACCACTACGAATGGCATCGTAGATAGAATAATCCATTATAGTTTCTCCATGAGGTCCAAGTCCGTCGAGTTGTTTAAGGCCTCCATAACGGCTACCCATACCGGCAGCCAAAACAAACAAAGTTGGTTTCATTGTGTATTTTGATTATTTAAGAAATGAAAATTTTATTGTTCTACTGTATATGTCGCCCGCATTTAATTTTTGAGTCGGGAATTGTGGTTTGTTTGGGGCATCGGGCATTCCTTGACATTCGATTGCCACACCGTCGTAGTCGTGGTATTCTTTCCCACTTTTACTTTTTGGGCAGCCGTCAAGCCAATTTCCCGTGTAAACTTGAACTGCCGGTTGGTCGGTACTCACTTTTAAAGTTCGTCCCGAAACAGAATCTGTCAAAATGGCAATTTCTTTTATTTCGCCATCCCAATTATCTATAACCCAACAGTTATCATACCCTTTACCATAATTCAACGCAGGGAAATCACATTTTATGTCCTTGCCAATTGCCTTATCTTCTGTGAAATCCATAGGGGTACCGGCTACGTCGGCAATTTCCCCGGTTGGGATCAACGTATCATCTGTCGGCAGATATTTGTGTGCGGCCAACCGCAATGTGTGATTGAATATGTTTCCGCTACCCTCTCCCGAAAGATTGAAATATGCATGGTTCGTGAGGTTGATTATTGTATCAGCATCGCTTGTGGCCTCTATTTTAAGCGTTAATTCGTTGCTGTCGCTCCATGTATAAGTGGCAGTTACCTTTAAATTCCCCGGATACCCTTCTTCACCATCGGCACTTCTATAAGTCAATACCACAGAATCGTTGATTACAGAGCCTTCCCATATCTGGTTCTGGAAACCTTCAGGTCCACCATGCAATGCATTAGGCCCGTTGTTTATGGCCAAATTATAATCTTTGCCATTAAGCGAGAAGTGTCCCTTTGCGATTCTATTGGCATATCTGCCGGGTATTTTACCGGCACAAGGGCCATCGTAGAAATAGTCAACCGGGTTGGCGTAACCCAACACCACGTCTTCCAATTCCCCGTTCTTGTCGGGTACGCATATCGAAACAATACCTGCGCCGAGAGTAGAAATCTCGACGCTGGCACCTGTTCCGTTTATTATTTTATATATAGTAATATCACCTTTGGGCGACGTCACCGTTCTCTTGAATATTTCCATAATCGGGCTTACTCAATTCGACGTGCGCCGTCAGAAATTATAACATCATAAACCTTCGGTTCGTGACCATATTTCTCGGCAAATTTCTTTTTGGCGGTTTCGATAAATGTGTCGTGAATTTCATCTTTTACAAGGTTTATAGTGCATCCGCCAAATCCACCTCCCATTATACGAGAACCTGTCACGCCACACTCTTTAGCAATGTCGTTAAGGAAATCAAGCTCTTCACAGCTTACTTCGTAATATTTTGAAAGGCCTTCATGTGTTTCATACATTTTTTTGCCTACTGTTTCGTAGTCGCCATTCTTCAAGGCTTCACAAACGTCAAGCACACGTTGTTTTTCCTCGATGACATACTCGGCACGCTTAAAGTCTTCTTCTGTGATTTCTGATTTGTGGGTTTTTAAGTCGTCGAGTTCTGCGTCACGCAAAGAAGAAACGCCCAATGTCTTTGCGACGCGTTCGCATGATTCACGGCGTTTGTTATACGGAGAATCAACAAGCTCGTGCTTTACAACAGAGTCAAGCAGAACCAGTTTGTACCCCTTAGGTTCAAATGGGAAATACTCATATTCGAGCGAACGGCAATCCAAGCGAATCAAGCAGTTTTCCTTACCGAATACCGATGCAAATTGATCCATGATGCCGCAATTAACACCACAATAATTGTGTTCGGTAGATTGTCCTATGCGGGCAAGTTCAAATTTATCGATTTTGTTCCCATTAAACATGTCGTTCATTGCATATGCAAAGCAAGATTCGAGAGCTGCCGATGACGACAATCCTGCACCCAATGGAATGTTACCCGAGAATACGGCATCAAATCCATTTACCACAAAACCACGCTTTATGACTTCGCGGCACACGCCAAAAATATAGCGAGCCCATTGTTGCTTCGGGGCATCCTCTTCTGTTAAACCAAATTCAACATACTCGTCGATATCCATCGAATAAACGCGTACTTTTTCAAGGCCGTTTGCACGAACCTCAGCCATGATGCACTTGTCTATTGCACCCGGCATTACAAAGCCGCCATTGTAGTCAGTATGCTCGCCTATCAAGTTAATTCTTCCAGATGACGCATAGATAGCCTCTGTCTTACCGAAACGTTCCAAAAACTGTTTCTGAATTTCTTCTTTCATTGCAATTGTTGTATTTAAGATTTATGTTAATAATTTGGCACGAATATAGTAATAAAAAACCAAACAACAGATACAATTTTAATTATTTTACCAATATTTCCAAATTTTGCAGAATACGGATACTAACCCTCGCAAACATTTAGTCTCCTCATGCACACAGCATTGCCTATCTGGGTTCAGACTTTGCATTATCAAATTGACGCAATAATCCAAGCCGCACTTTGCAACATGCACATTTGAAACGCACATTGGCAAAATGTGCGCAACATAGAATAGTAAATATATAAATAATGTTAAATATAACACAGCCGAAATATGACATCTGAGTGCTCGACTTGTTTTTCGGCAGGAAATTCGTACCTTTGCACGCCGATTATACCCGATTTATTAAATTCGCTTAAAAACAGGTTGGCTTTTGGCCGAGCCGATCGGAAATGAGCGATATAGTTAATTAATTATTAATCAGGATTAAAAGTGGATACTTTAAGTTACAAAACAGTTTCAATTAATGCCGAAAGCGCAAAAAAAGAATGGGTTGTAGTTGACGCTACTGACCAAGTTCTGGGTCGTCTTTGTGCAAAAGTGGCAAAAATTTTGCGTGGCAAGTACAAACCATGCTACACCCCACACGTAGATTGTGGCGATAATGTTATTATCATCAATGCCGACAAGGTTGCTTTGACCGGCAACAAGTGGACCGATAGGGTTTACCTGTCTTATACAGGCTATCCCGGCGGACAACGTTCTGCCACTCCGGCCATTTTGAAGATGAAGGCTGAAAAACCGGGCATCAAGCCGGGTATCAACCCCTTGTTTATAAAGGTTCTGAAAGGTATGCTGCCCAAGAACAGACTTGGCGCACAATTGTTGAAAAACGTGCACGTGTACAATGGCCCCGAGCATCCTCACCAAGCACAGAACCCGAAAGTCATTGATATTAACACGTTAAAATAAGTTTGAAGTATGGAAAGAGTTAATGCAGTAGGTCGTCGTAAGGCCGCAATAGCACGTGTATTCTTTAGCGAAGGAAATGGTGAAATAACCATTAACAAGCGTACACTTGAAGTATATTTTCCTTCTTCGATTCTCCAATACATTGTAAAGCAGCCGCTTGCTTTGCTCGAAGCCGAAGGCAAATACAATATCAAAGTTAACTTGTGTGGTGGCGGCTTTAAAGGCCAGGCCGAAGCCCTGCGCCTTGCCATAGCTCGCGCACTCATAAAAATCAACCCCGAAGACAAGCCCGCTTTGCGTGCCGCAGGCTTTGTAACTCGCGACCCACGTGTGGTTGAGCGCAAGAAGCCGGGTCGTCCAAAGGCTCGCAAGAGATTCCAATTCAGCAAGCGTTAATGTTTTGCAGATTGCGATATTATTTAGAGTTTAGTATCCAAATCACAAGGACTTTCATGCCTACGAGAGTAAGTCTGGGCTACCTTGTGATTGATTAAGTTGAATGTAAACAATTTTAGAAAAACAATGGCAACACCAAATTTTGACCAATTACTTGAAGCAGGATGCCACTTCGGCCACTTGAAACGCAAATGGAATCCTGCAATGGCTCCTTACATTTTCATGGAGCGCAATGGTATCCACATTATCGACCTTTATAAAACAATCGCAAAGCTCGACGATGCCGCTGCCGCACTTAAGAATATTGCCAAAGCTGGCAAAAAAGTGCTTTTCGTGGCAACAAAGAAACAAGCAAAACAAGTTTTGGCCGACAAGGCTACTGCTATAGGAATGCCTTATGTGATAGAACGTTGGCCGGGCGGTATGCTTACCAACTTCCCCACCATCCGCAAGGCTGTGAAGAAGATGGCTTCAATCGACAAGATGACAAAGGACGGAACATTCGACAACTTGTCAAAGCGTGAAAAGCTGCAAATCACTCGTCAACGCGCAAAACTTGAAAAGAACCTCGGAAGTATCGCAGACCTTAACCGTCTGCCGTCGGCTCTTTTCGTCGTTGATGTAATGAAAGAACACATTGCAGTTGCCGAAGCCAACCGTTTGGGAATCCCCGTTTTTGGTATTGTTGATACTAATTCCGACCCGTCAACTGTTGATTTCGTCATTCCTGCAAATGACGACGCTTCAAAGTCAATAGAAATTATTCTCGACACCGTATGTTCGGCCATAGCAGAAGGCTTGGAAGAACGCAAAGTTGAGAAAGTTGACAATAAGGACGCAGCTGAAGGCGAAGAGGCAAAGCCGAAACGCGCTCGCATTTCTCGTCGGAACAAACCTGCTTCTGACGAAGTTGAAAATGCAGCAAATGAGCAAGCCGAGGCTGAAACCGAAGCTCCTGCTGCGGAAGAAGCAACTGCAGAATAATAATTTCAATCAAAAAACAATTAAAACACAAAGAATATGGCAGTAACAATGGCTGAAATCAGCAAGCTTCGTCATTTGACAGGAGCAGGTCTGATGGATTGCAAAAAGGCTTTGGCTGAAGCCAATAACGACATGGAAGCCGCTATTGAAATTATTCGCAAAAAAGGTCAAGCCGTTGCAGCTAAACGCGAAGACCGTGAAGCTGCTGAAGGATGCGTCCTTTCTGCTTCTACAGGCAAGTTTGCGGCAATCGTGGCATTGAAGTGCGAAACCGACTTTGTTGCAAAAAATGAGGGTTTCGTCTCTTTGACAAAGAAAATCCTTGCAGCAGCAATGGAAAACGAGACCAAGACCTTGGATGAAGTTAAGGCTCTTGCTATTGACGGTAAGACTGTGGCCGACCTTATTGTTGAGGAAATAGGCAAAACAGGCGAAAAGATGGAACTTGGCGCATATGAATGCATCGAAGCCCCTTATACCGTAGCTTACAATCACTTCGGCAACAAACTCGCATCAATAGTTGGCTTCAACGAAGATAATGTTGATGCACAAGTAGCAAAAGAAGTTGCCATGCAAGTTGCGGCAATGAATCCTATTGCCGTATGCCGCGAGGAAGTACCCGCCAAGATTGCAGAACAGGAACTCGAAATCGGTCGTGAAAAAGCCCGCGAGGAAGGCAAGCCCGAGGCCATAATCGATCGTATTGCTCAAGGTCGCCTCAATAAGTTCTATAAGGAAAATGTATTGATGGAGCAAGAATTTGTTTCCGACAATTCAATGGATATAGCAACTTATCTGAAGAAGCAAAGTGCCGGTTTGAAAGCTATTTCATTCCGTCGTGTAAATTTGAATGAAGATTAATAAATAGACATGTCTACTTATTAAGCATATCAATATTTACAAGTTATTCTGTCGGGACAAGTAAACCATGCCTGTCCCGACTTTTTTATTGTAGCCAGTGGAAAAATATAAAGAATAATAAGAAATACTTGATTCTATTTTCTAACTTTGTCCATATACGTTTTTGACATGAATATAATCGACCGTTTAAATGCCTGTAACGGGCCGGCATTCTCGTTTGAAGTGCTGCCGCCATTGAAAGGGAAGGGAATCTCCCAATTGTTCTCCAACATCGATAAATTGATGGAGTTTAACCCTATGTACATAAATATAACTTCTCATCGAAGTGAAATGTTTTTTGTCAGTACGGCCGATGGTCTATATAAGCGCATTTCAGAGCGCAGTCGCCCGGGGACTGTTGCTGTTGCCGCAGCCATACAACAAAAATATGGAATACCTGCCGTTCCCCATATAATATGTAGCGGATTTTCCAAGACAGAAACTGAATATGCTCTCATCGACTTGAATTTCTTAGGCATTAACAATCTGTTACTTCTTCGCGGCGACAAAGCCAAGCATGAAAATAGATTTGTCCCTGTTGAAAATGGACATAGTTACGCGTGTGAACTTGAAGAACAAGTCAACATGTTTAATGAAGGTTATTTTCTCGACGGAACAAAAATGGACATCGTTAACGATGTAAAATTCACCTATGGCGTTGCAGGATATCCCGAAAAGCATGACGAGGCTCCAAATTTAGATATTGACCTTGCTTATCTAAAGCATAAAGTGGAACTTGGGGCGAGTTATATAGTTACTCAAATGTTTTTCGATAACAAAAAATATTTCGACTTCGTGGAACGTTGCCGTAAAATAGGCATAAACGTTCCTATTATCCCGGGAATAAAGCCAATCATAAACAAGAATCAGCTTACAGTCTTGCCGAAAATATTCCACGTGGATTTGCCAAACGACCTTGCAAAAGCTCTTGGAGAATGTGACGACAATATTGCAGCCAAACATGTGGGACTGGAATGGTGCATTCAACAAACACGCGAGTTGCTGCAACGAGGAGTGAAAAGCATCCATTTCTATTCATTAAACGCAACCGACTCGGTGCGCAGTGTAATCAAGGAAGTTTTTTAAGAATAATCGCCTATTATGAAATTTCAAGATGTAATAGGAAACGAAGCAGCAAAGAGTCAGCTTCGATTGATGATTGACAACGACCGCATCCCACATGCTATTTTGCTGATGGGACCTGAAGGCATAGGAAAACTGTCGATGGCCAGAGCTGCCGCCCAGTACATTCACTGCGAAAACCGAATTAACGGAGACTCGTGTGGAATATGTCCGTCATGCCGTCAGCATCAGTCATTTAATCATGCCGACACATTTTTTTCGTTCCCGGTAATTAAAGGGAAAAATAACAGCAAGCCCACTTCTGACGATTATATTGCAGAGTGGAAACATTTCTTATCTAATAACGCAATAGAAAACTACCAAAACTGGCTGAAAGAGCTGAATAACGAAAATGCCCAACCTCAAATATATGCAAGCGAGAGTGCCAGTATCATAGAAAAAATGAGTTATGCTTCGTACTCTGCTAAATATAAAATTTTGATACTCTGGTTGCCCGAGAAGATGAACGAGGAGTGTGCCAATAAATTATTAAAAATAATTGAGGAGCCATATTCCGATTCAATCTTCATAATGGTAAGCGACAACCCCAAAGATATACTTCCCACCATTTTTTCGCGGCTACAGCGTATCGAAATGAAAAAACTGTCAACCGAGGATATAACCGTTTATCTCAATCGAAATTACAGCATAGACTTGCAAGATGCTCGTGCTGTTGCGGCATCTTCTGATGGAAACATTATATCTGCACAAGAAACAATTGCCTTAAATGGGGAAAACAAAGAGTTTTTTGAAAATTTTGTCGCACTCATGAGGCTTGCTTATTCTCGCGACCTAAAGTCACTTAAATCCTGGTCTGAGAACATTAACAATTTCAAAAGGGAAAAAATAAAACGGTTTATGCAGTATCTGGCGAGAATGGTACGTGAAAATTATATTTACAATATGCATCACGCGGAACTGAATTATTTGAATAAGGCCGAAGCACAGTTTAGCCAGCGGTTCGCTCCTTTTATAAACAACGGCAATGCCGAACGCATGGTGGCAGAAATAGAAAAGGTTGAAAAAGACATACAAGGCAATGCAAATGGTAAAATCGTATTATTTGATTTTGCCATAAAGATTACGATTCTAATAAAGCGATAATGGATAATCAGTCAACACCGACTCCTTTTTTGCGTCTCGTTGCACGAGCATTCGTTGATAATGAAGCCGACAAGATGCGGGATTATTGTTTCGTGTTCCCTAATCGGCGAAGTGGCACTTTCTTCACGAAAGAGATAACCGATCTTGCTGTTAACAAGCCGTTTATGCTTCCCGAAGTCACAACAATTACTCAGTTCATCGCAGACATAACTAATGGCATAGAAATACACAGAATCGAAGCATTGTTACTGTTGTATCAGGAATATTGCAATATAATGGGCGACAAAGCCGAGTCTTTTGATAAATTCTCGTATTGGGGCGATACCATAATAAACGATTTTAATGATGTGGATAAGTATCTTGTTGACCCCAAGCAATTATTCCGCAACGTTAAGGACTTAAAAGAGATTCAATCCAATTATTTAAGTATAGACCAAATCGAAGCCATAGAAAAATATTTCGGAGAGATTCCTATTAATCGCTTTGTTGATACCGAAACATTATGGAAAGATTGCGACCGAGTTAAAAAATTTTCCAATCTATGGGACATACTATATGACTTGTACATCAAGTTTAATGATGCCTTGAATAAAATGGGCGTTTCATATTCGGGCAAGATGTATAAAGATGCAGTCGATGTAATCCGCAACATGGGAGCAAACGATTTCAAGCACGACAAATATATATTTATAGGATTCAACGTTCTCTCCACATCTGAATATTACATATTTAAGCTTTTGGGTCAAAAAGGGTTAGCCGATTATTATTGGGACTACAACTCCCCCACTTTCAAAAATCGTCAAAACAAATCGACACGGTTTGTCGGGCGTAACATAAAATTATTCAAATCCAAACTTGACATACACGAAAGCGAAATAACAGATTTCCCTAAAATAAAAGCAATAGGCATTCCATCAAATATCGGGCAGACAAAATATACAAAGGTCCTGCTGGATGAGTTGATAGATTCAAAAGAAATATCTAATCCGGAAAATGCCACGAACACGGCAATCGTTTTGCCCGATGAATTTTTGCTGGTTCCGTTACTTGATTCAATTAATTCGCGCATAAGCGGCGTGAATATAACAATGGGGTATCCCTTAAAATACACAAGCATCGCATCACTGATTTCATGCATTGCAAAAATGCATAAAAATGCAAGGAAAGAAGGTGATGAATTCTGTTATTTTCACGAAAATATTAGAGAACTGTTGGCTCATCCGTTATTAAAATTGGCGGCAAATGACGATGTTTCCAGACTGATAGATTGTATCACCCAAAATAATCTGTTCTATGTCGGGCAATCCATCGTCAATAAATACGCCCCATCTTTGCATTACATATTCGACCCGGTCGTAAGAACCGACAACATTGTCGAACTTATCAAATATGTAAACCGCATAATATCGTTTGCAGAAAACAGCCTCATAAACAGCAAACTTATCCCCGAAGATTCCATCGAAATGGGATTTATTTCTTCTTATGTCGAGCAATTAAATGCACTTGCATCCATATTGCTCAAATATGAAAATATATCGATGAATGACGACACGTTCTTTTACTTGATAGACCGTGTCATGTCTTCTGCGACTATAGCTTTTGAAGGAGAACCATTAAACGGGCTACAAATAATGGGCATTCTTGAAACGCGTTGCCTCGATTTTGAAAATATTATCATATTATCGATGAACGAGAGAATATTTCCTCGCAAACATTATTCCCGCTCATTTATACCACACAATCTGAGGAAAGCAAATGGAATGGCGACAATTGAGTTCCAAGAGTGCATGTACGCATACTATTTTTACCGTCTCATTAGCCGTGCAAAAACTGTAACTTTACTTTTTGATTCAAGGACTCAGTCAATCGGCTCTGGAGAACCGTCGAGGTTTATATATCAATTACAAACGCTTTTCCCTCAAGCTCACATGAGTGTTAGCCACATAGGTTTTAATGTATATGCTCCTGGTGAGACCAAAATCACGATTCCCAAGAATGAAAGAATTATGCGATTACTTAACCGATATACGGTTGAGAATAGCGGAAAATATTTATCGGCAAGTGCGATAAATCATTATATCAACTGTCCATTGTCGTTTTATTTTGAAAAAGTAGAGGAACTTCACGTTCCCGATGAAATGACAGAATTTATGGATCCAAGCACCCTCGGAACCATAGTCCACACGGTGCTTCAAGATATATATAAATTATATGGGAAAAAAGTTACCGATGGAATATACATAGACAAAAGCATCATCGACAAAATATTATCCAACGAAAATGCAATTCAATCATTAATTTATTCCACTATTAATAAAATATACTTGCACAAGCTTGATTGCAATGCACCACTTACAGGCGAAACAGTCATAATCGGCACAGGGATATTTATCTTGATAAAAAGGCTGCTTGCCTATGAACAAGGACAAAGCTTTACTATATTGCAAACTGAAATAGAAGAAAAATGCAATTGGCATATCGATGACAGCTTACATGTAAACATAAAGCAATATATCGACCGAGTTGATCGATTGTCTGATGTTCCTTGCATACGTATAATAGATTATAAGACGGGCAAAGACAGCGTATCGGCATCTTCGATTGACATGATGTTTAACCCTCGGTCGCAAAAGAGGGCAAAAGCTATGTTGCAACTTATGCTGTACTGTAATATATATGACAATTTGCATTCTCCAACCGAAACAATAAAACCGATTATATATACGATTAGGGATATCTATGGTTCGGGATTTAAAATTGGGAAAGAAGAAATAACAGATTATCGCATCATTAATGATGAATACATGCAATCATTAAAAGGTGTCCTGAAGAATATTTTCGATCCGACAATTCCATTTACGCAAACAAAGAATGAAAACAATTGCACATATTGCAAGTTTGTCGATTTTTGCCGCAAATGAGCAGTTTGTATCATTTTTTTCAGTATCTTTGCACCGCTTTTTATTGATTCCAAGTGTGATGGGAAATTAAGAAGCGAT
This sequence comes from uncultured Muribaculaceae bacterium, assembly GCA_944321905.1. Classification (GTDB taxonomy): domain Bacteria; phylum Bacteroidota; class Bacteroidia; order Bacteroidales; family Muribaculaceae; genus Avimuribaculum. The sequence continues at coordinate 24,895 of CALUNI010000029.1, forward strand.
AAACTTAATTTTTAGTAACACAAAAATTTATTCAAAGAAATGAAAACTTACAAGTTAAACGCCGAGCCGAGAATTGAACTTGGCAAAAAGGCAAGCAAGGCTCTCCGTAAAGAATCAAAAATTCCTGTTGTGTTAAACGGTGGAAAAATCGTTGACCTTCCATACACTGGAGAATTAAACGCAGGACAAAAGGTAGTAGAATTGGTAAACAATAAGGGCATCATTACTACCGACCTTACTGTAAATACTGAAGATGTAAGAAAACTCATCTATACTCCCGACATTTTTGCCATCGAGCTTACATATGGCGGCAAAACGGTTAATGCAGTCCTCAAAGACCTGCAGACGCATCCGGTAACCGATAAGATTCTACATATCGACCTATTGGAAGTTAACGACCAAAAGCCTATCGTAATGGAAGTTCCTGTTAAGCTCGAAGGCCATGCCGAAGGTGTGAAAGCCGGTGGTAAGCTCGTTCTTTCGATGAAAAAATTGAAGGTTAAAGCTATTTACACCCAAATTCCCGAACGTGTTGTTATCAATGTCGATAACATTAAGTTGGGACAATCTCTCAAAGTCGGCGACCTTCACTTCGACAACTATGAAATCGTCAATGCCAAGCATGCTGTGGTTTGCGCAGTTCAATTGACTCGTGCTGCTCGTGGAGCTCAAGCCAACGCAAACAGCTAATTTTGATTCAAAAAATTGGATAACAATCAATGAAGTATCTTATTGTAGGATTGGGAAATATCGGTAATGAATATCGAGATACCCGCCACAACATAGGTTTTAAAATATTGGATGCCTTAGCCGAGGCATCCAATATTAATTTTAGCACACAGCGGTATGGCGACGTTGCATATTTGCGAGTCAAGAACCAGAACCTCGTATTGCTTAAGCCTTCCACATACATGAATCTCAGTGGCGAAGCTGTCAGATACTGGAAAAACAAGGAAAACATCGAACTCGAAAATATTCTCGTCGTTGTCGATGACATATCCTTACCATTCGGAGCAATTAGGTTAAAAGGGAAAGGAAGCGACGGCGGACACAATGGGCTGAAAAATATTGCAGCAATGCTTCAGTCGGAAGCTTATGCAAGATTGCGATTTGGTATCGGAAATGATTTTCCACGTGGAGCCCAAATCGATTATGTCCTCGGGCATTTGACTACCGAGCAACATAAAACTTTTGATGAACGCGTGACTGTAGCAATCGATGCGATAAAAAGTTTCTGCTTGTCGGGATTGTCGTTCACAATGACCCATTTCAACAATAAATAGATTTATGGCACAAGAAGAACGTATCGACAAATGGTTGTGGGCAACTCGAATATTTAAAACTCGAAGCATA
>CALUNI010000030.1 GCA_944321905.1 uncultured Muribaculaceae bacterium
ACGTATAGTCCCGAAGTGCCGTCAACGGCCACGCTGCTTATCGCGGCCTCGGGCATCACTTCGCTCACCGTCACGCTGCGGGTGCATGTGTTGCCAAGGATTGAGTCGGTTACGAACGATTCCACCGTATAGCTGCCCGGCTCGGTGAAGAGCATCGTGGCGATGCTGTCGCCTTGGGCGTAGCTTATGTGCAGCTTGGCATTGTCGGTGCGGAATCCGCTTTCGCGTGTGGCATCGGCCATCGACTCCGGCACTTTCACCTCGACCGGTGCGCCTGCGAGTATTCCCGCCGGCAGTTCAAAGTCCACGTCGATGGGGTCGCCGACGATAATGCTGCCAGTCACTTGCAGCCCGTCGGCGGTTATGGTCACAGTCTTTGTCCCCTTGCTGCTCCATTTCACGCCGAATGTGCCATTCTCGCCGGTCGATACCACTGTGCCGTCCTTGCCCGGGTCGCAGCTGAATTGCGCAGCCCCCGTTCCGGCATATCTCACCGTCGTTTCACGCCCGGTTGCCGCCCGCTCGGGCATGTCGATGCATCCGTCGGCGTTGATGGTCACTTCCACAGGCTCGGTCATGGGCGAGTGTGCCGTCCATAAGTCTATTGCCTGCACTTGCACCTCATAGGTCTGCCCGGCTTCAAGCACGTCGGCCGGAACGAGGTAGCGCGTGGCCTGCGTGTAGATGAAGTTTGGAGTCAATGCCGTGCGGTCGTCGAGGCCGTTCATCGGCGAGATGAGGAAACTATCCTCGCCGGTCGCGCCTTTCTTCTTCACGCTCACGTTGTAGCGCATCTTCACGGCAGGGGTGTGGTCGTCGCGGGCATCGTCCCATGTGATTAGCAACCCTTGCGGAGTCTGCACGGCAGCCACGTTGCCCGGCCGCTCGGGAGCTGCATTGTCGATGTTGCCTTGGCGATAGCTTTCGGCATACGGGTAGTCGTCCTCGACGAGTGGAATGAATGGGAAGAGTTCGTCGCCGCCAAAGTCGTATGGCTCAATCTTAAATTGCAGGTTGGGGTACATGTACATGATGTAATACTCGGTGGTGTATTCAGCAACCGTTGCCGCCAGCAGCAAATCTACATATCCGTTATTGTCGAAATCACGGAACATAGAGAACCAGTCCATAGCAGGGTCGGTTTGCAAAACAAACCTTTTGCTCCCGGTTATGGGCAATTCTATAATATCGTCGTTGGTGGCAATGCGGTCTTTATGCCCAAGAACAATCTTTATTATATTTAACCAGTGGTAGTCATCGTCTTGAGACTGCCATACAATGTCGAGCAGGCCATCGTTGTTGAGGTCAACCAATATGGCATTTCTTATATCGCCACCTTTGCTTGTCCCGTCGGTGTTAAAGCTGAACAAGGTAACAGGATCGCAATATGCCTGGTTGCTCGTGCTGTCTTTGAGCATCACGTTGAAATTATAAGTATAATCGTTGGTGCCATTCCTTATTTGCTCAAACTTGTTTATCATGTCGGCAAATCCGTCCCGGTTTACGTCATAGAATCCATCTACACGGATGTCCCATGCGCTTTGGGCGGTGTAAGTGGTGTTATCGCCATGATTGAAGTATATGTAACCGCTTAAGATTTCTTGGAAGCCGTCGTGATTTGTATCAAGTGTCCATAGGTCGCCTTCGGGCATGTTGGGTGCGTCATATCCACCTTGTACGTCAAATTGATGTGTATAGTATGTGAAATCGAAGTCGCGGTTGCCGTTGTTGATAAACACGTTGCCTTTAGACTGGTATGCTGACAGGAAGTCGGGGTATCCGTCCCGGTTAAAGTCAACAATTGACACGTATCTTAGGTCGAGGTCGGTATTATAAGACAGCCTTACTTGCTCGAAATTGCCATTGTCGTCGTTTTGCGACACGCGGGCATTCCAACTACTTGATGTCTCTGAGAAATAACTTATACCGTCCATTACGCCGTTGCAGTCCCAATCGACAAAGATTTCACGCGGAGCATTTGTATATTCGGTTCCAAAATCGGTATATTTAGCCGGGGCGACATGGACTGTCACTGCATCAGAAGCCATTGCCTGATAGCCTGCGCCGGTCATCGTGACCGATATCGACTTCTCTCCTGTCGATGAGAAAACCATGCTGGCAGTTGACGGCGTGGTTGCGATGATGCGTCCGTCGCCTGTGTTCCACGCATAGGTGGCACCCGGCACGGGGTTCTTGATGGTGACGGTAAGCGTGTCGGCACTCGCCATCTCGCAGGCACTGGCACTCAGCCGCGGCTTGGCATCGGAATGGTGGTAAACGAGTTCCTCGCTCCACGGGCTTCCAAGGTTTCCGGCATCGACGGCCTGCACCGATATGTAATAGTTGCCCGGCGCAAGCACCTCGGCATCAAACAGCGTGTATAGCGCACGCCCCATATTCCCCTCGGCAAGCGTGGTACGCGCCCCGGTGGCGAGCGATGGCGAGTAAAGTATGTCGCACAGCCCCGGCGCCGTGCCTATGCGCAACTCATAGGTGAGGTCGCAAGCCGACGTTTCGGCATCCCGTCCCGGCTGCCACGTTATCTTTAGCCGCCCCGTCGAGGCGTTGTACGCTGCCGCCGGCTTCTCCATGCGGGCAGGCGCGGTGTTTGGCTTCGAGCAGGGGAATGTGCCGGAATACTCGATTGTGGCGGCATCGCCGTTATAATAATCAGAGCCATATACATAGTATTCGGTAATGCCATCGAGGTTGACATCTCCGAGGTAGAGATTGCCATTATAGGAGAGGCTGTAATCGCTGATAAGGTCGTTTTCTTCGACCGAGAAGTCGGTGTTGCATTTTATTACAACGGTTCTATCTTGATCGCTATATCTGCTGTAAGGTGAGGCGATTATTTCCCACAGGCCGTCGGCATCCACGTCATAGCAGCCGAAGAACTCATAGTTGGTTTCAAGCCATTTCTCGCCTGCCTTCTTGAAATTGCCGTTGCCGTCGTTGGTGAAGAATATCAGGTATGCCCCCTCGTCGGCAGTGAGTTTCCCCATCGGCAGCACGATGTCGATGTCGCCGTCGCGGTCGAAGTCGTGGCAGTAGGCATCCGAGATGTTGCCGTTGGTGAACAGCAGCTGCTGTTCATATCCGTCGCCATTGTAGGCAAGGTAATATATCTGCCCCGAGCTGCGGTCAAACATCACATAGTCCATCATGCCGTCGTCGTTGAAATCGACCGGTATTATGGTGCCGCATTCATAGCTCTTGAAGTACTTGTTTTCCTCGGGTAGGCTGTAAAGTATGCCGCCCACATTGGTATCGATGAGTTCCTTGATGCCGTCGCCGGTGATGTCGTAGGCATAGGTCAAAGCACTAAACTCCGAGTCGGTCGGCCCGTTAATCATCCACCCCTTGTCGAGGCTCGGAATGCCGTCGGGGTTGAAAACTATTACGTCCTCGGGAGAGTAGTCAACATACACGTCGGTGGTGTCGATGGTGGAGGTTATCTGGTTGCGGGTGAGCGTGCCGTCACGGTTTACCCGGGTAAAATAGGTGCCGCATCCCTGTATTATTTCAAGCTGCCCGTCGTTGTCGATGTCGGCGATATGCCTGGCGTTGTCGTCAGAGTCTGAGAACACGGCTTTAAGCGAGTTGCCGTCGGCATCGGGCATGTATATTTCATCAAATCCGGTTATGCTAAAGTTGGAATTGTTTTCATGCACGGCCCACTGCCCGGCCATGAATCCCGGCACCCATTTTATTAAGTCGCTGTAAAAGCGGAAGTCGCATTGGTACGATTCTATGGCTTGGGTGTCGTCATAATTATATATGTACAATGTTGAGTAATCTCCATTGGGGCTGGCACTATAGAGCCGTTCCATTTTCCCGTCGCCGTTGTAGTCATAGAAGACGGCACGGCAGTTTCCGAGCTCCTGCCCGGCAATCGGTACCGGGATTGCGAGCGACACGGCTGCGGCTACGACGCAGGCCGAAAGGTGGTGTTTTTTCATAATGCGCTAAGTATGTTAAGTTAATGATGTCCTGTGAGTAGATGGGGCAGAGTGATAGTCAGTCCTTTTTGCGCAAGGGGATGATGCCCTCTGAGACGGCAGTCATCACCAAGTCGGCCACGTTGCGTGCGCCGAGCTTGTCGAGCAGGTGGCGGCGGTGCGTCTCTACCGTGTTGATTGAAAGGCACAGTTCGTCGGCAATCTCCGAAGTGCTTTTGCCGTCGGAGATGTGCTTCAGCACGTCGAGTTCGCGCGCCGACAGCGAGCAAGAGCGGCCACCCGAGGTGTTGCGGTGCAACATGCGTCGCACGCGCTCGGCGTTGCGGCAATAATAAGTGTTGCCTGCAATGACGCGGCGCAATGCCTCTACCACTTTCTCAGAGTCGATCGACTTGAACAGAATGCCGTTCACGTTGTGGCGCATGATGTTTTTTATGAACCATATCTCCTCGTGGATGGTGTTGATGATAATGCGACTGTCGGGATACCTGTCGCGTATGTGCTGCACAAGTTCAAGCCCGTTCATGTCGGGCAGTTCCACATCGAGCATATACACATCGAAAGGCCCGCTCTTTTCCAGTGCCTCGCGTCCCGTCATGGCAGTGGAAATGACCGAGATTTCGGGCAGTGAAGATTCTATAATCCTCTTCAGCCCTTGCAATACAAGGTCGTGGTCGTCAACCAGTAATATGCTGAAAGTCTTGTTGCAGTCCATTAATAAATGTCTCACGCCGGCATGTGTGTGCCGCGTGTGTTTACAATGCTTAAACAATTTTGTGCAAAGTAACACAATTCGTGAAACATAAAAATCACTGTTTTCGGTGATTTATCTGTTGTGGGATGGTTTTTTTGTGGCGCAGGGGGGTGTGTGTCGAAATAACAAGTGCTTATGATTTATAGTCGCGCGGGGCAGGTTTCTGCCTGCAAGTCGCCTCGGAGAGGCAATACCATGCCGCCATGCAAGCGAAGCGCAGCTTGCGGAGGTCGGAATCCCCTATGTGTGGGAACGGCTTCGCAGATGCCGAATTGTTGTGGCTGCCTGTAGTTTGGCATCTCCGAAGCCGCTTGGCGTATATGTCTGTCTTTCCGCAGGTTGCGTTCGCTGTTGCTCACTCCACCGGCGGTTAAGCATAGTATTGCCTCTCCGAGGCAGCTTGCAGGCAGAAGCTTGCGGGGGTGCATTAGAACTACCTTTTTGCCGTAATGGCAGCAGAGACGCAAAATTTTGCGTCTCTACCGGGTTGTTAAAACATAAGGCATATGATATTCAATGTTTTATGCGATTTAAAATCGCATCGAGGCGCGGCGTTGCCGCGTTGCTACGCACCGATGTCGGAATTTTGATACGCCCCGCGGTATCCGTTTAGTTTAATATTCGACGGTCAGAGTGAATTCCTGGCCTTGGGGCGATTGTGCCACGGTAAGGGAGGCTCCTATGGATGCCGCCCGCTCCTTGATGCTCGTGAGCCCTATGCCGCCATTGCAGGTGTCGGTCGAAGTGTCGAGATTGTGTCCGTCGTCGGTCACGCTGAGGCGGAGCTTTCCTGTCCCGGCTTCGAGGCTTACGGTTGCCTTGGTGGCATCGGAATGCTTAAGCACGTTTGCCAACAATTCTTGCAATATTCGATAAGTTTCATATGCCACTTGGTCGGGTGTTGACTCGAAAGCCGAATCGTCGCCGGTGATGTCGAGGCCGATAGAAATTGGCGATGAGAGCGTGGACACATAGTCTTCTATCGCTTCGGCAATGGACACGTTGTGGAAACGGGGCGGCATCAGCTCGTGCGAGAGGTGGCGCACGCTGTTCCTCACCTGCTCGATGAGGCCGAGTGCCTCGCGGCTTGCCGCATGGTCGGCCTGTAGCCTGTAGCCTATTCCGAGCAAGTCGTTGCACACACCGTCGTGCAGCTCGCGGGCTATGCGGGCGCGTTCACGCTCGATGCCGTCGATGCGGCTTTGGGCAAGGCGCAGTTCTTCTTCGCGGCGTTGCCGCTTGCGTGCCGTCACGTAATATGCGACGGCCGTGGCCAATACGAGCAACGTCGCAACCGCTATCACCGTCCACATGGTGGTGCGTGCATTCTGCTCGGCCCGTTCGCTTTGCAGCTTGGCTATTTCAAGCTCCTTCTGCCGGGTGTCATATTTGACGGTCAGTTCCGACAGTTGCCTGTCAATATCAGCCCGGCGCAGGCTGTCGGCGGTGGCGTAGGCTTTTTCATAATATGCCGATGCTTCGGCATAGCGGCGCAGGTTGCTGCAATTGCGGGCGATGTTGAGGTAGAGCTTGTCGGCAGGCGTGTGCAGGTTCTCCCCAAGGTGCGTCTCAAGCCGTTTCCATATTTCGAGGCTTCGGGCGAAGTCGCCCTGCTTGCCCAGTACTATTGCCTTGGCTTCGAGCAGCCCAAGCACTTCTGCCGACCCCTCGGGCAGCCCCGGCAGCAGTTTCTCGCCTTGGGCTATGTAATACATAGCCGAGTCGGTGTGTTGCTGTTGGTCGTGCATCTGCATCATCGTCACGTAGCCTTTCAGCATCAGTTGGGGCAGGTTGCGTTTTTCGGCTTCGTCGATTATCCACCTTATATGCTTCAGCCCCTCGTCATATCGCCCGGCCTTGAAATATGCGTTGCCGCAGGCATAGCCGGTGTATATCATCATTTCCATGTCGCCGCTCTTGCGTGCTGCTTCTACCGCACGTTCGCCGTAATAAATGCCCTCGTCGAAGCGTTTCTCGTTGATGCAGAATATTGTCATGTTGCCGAGCAGGTAGGCGAGTTCGCCGTGTTCGCTGCTGTTTTCAAGTAGCTTCAATGCTTCGGTGTAGTAGTATAGCGTGGAGTCGGGCATCTCCTTACGCCTGTAGATCAAGCCTATCGTCTGCAATGCTGTTGACAGGCATATCGTATCGCCAAGCTTGGCTGCCACCTTCCGGGCTTCGGCATAGTATGGCAATGCCCGGTCTATCTCTCCAAGCGAGAAGTGGGCATAACCAAGGTCGCACAATATTGCCGCATACCACGGGTCTTGCTTGTTCTCTATGTGCTGCAGTGCCTTGGCAGAATAGGCCAAGGCCGTGTCGATCGACCGATAGGCATAATATTCGCCGAGCAGGCAGTAAGCGGCGGCGATGCTGTCGCCATTACCCGATGCCTCGGCTCTCTTCAGGTCGTCGTTTAATTGTTTCAGTTCCAAGTCTTCGGCATAAGCGTTGAAGCTTATGGCAAACAGGCATGTTATGATTATGTGCCACGGTTTCATATCTCCTGCAAAAGTTATGGTTTGTGAAATTTTGTTGCAAGATAGGAATAATTAGTCGTATGAATTGCATGGTAATATATTTTAACAGTCTTACGGTAAAAAAGCCTAAAATATAGTAGAACCTGTTTACAGTGCGAGCATTAAGCAGTATATTTGCAACTTGAAATTTTGCATACACTTGTCTAATGAAAAGGTATAACGTTATCAACAATGCACTCGGATGGCTCATGTTTGCCGTGGCGGCAGTCACTTACCTGATGACCATCGAGCCTACCGCAAGTTTTTGGGATTGCGGTGAATTTATCTCACAGGGTTACAAGCTCGAAATAGGCCACCCGCCCGGTAACCCCATCTTCATGCTTGCGGCACGCTTTGCCATCAATTTCAGTAGCGACCCATCGACTGTTGCGGTGTGCGTCAATTCAATGTCGGCCTTGCTAAGTGCGGCCACCATATTGCTCCTGTTCTGGACGATTACGCACCTTGTGAGGCGGCTTGTCGTGAAAGACGGTGCCGTGGAGATGTCGCTTGTGCAGATGCTTGTGGTCTTCGGCAGCGGCATAGCAGGAGCTCTTGTCTATACTTGGAGCGACACATTCTGGTTCTCGGCTGTCGAGGGTGAAGTGTATGCCTTTTCATCGTTCTGTACCGCGCTTGTGTTTTGGCTCATATTGAAGTGGGAAAACCGCGCCGACGAGCCGCACAGCGACCGCTACCTGGTGCTTATAGCCTATGTTATAGGTATTTCGATAGCCGTACACTTGCTCAACCTGCTTTGTATCCCGGCCATAGTGCTTGTATTTTATTACAAGAAATTCAAGAACACGTCGGTCAAGGGGTCTCTGCTTGCGCTGCTCGTGTCGTTCGGCATAATCGTATTGATTCTTTACGGGCTTGTGCCGGGCTTTATCGAAACCGCCCAGTATGCCGAGCTGTTCAGCGTCAATGTGCTTGGCTTGCCGTTTAACTCGGGAGTGTTGATATATGCCATCGTGGTGGTAGGTGTGTTCATATGGTGCTTGTATGAGCTTTACCGGCAAAAGAACCCGACTGCCATCAAGATATCCTTCTTCTTAAGCATATTCTTGTCGGGAATGCTGTTCATAGGCGACGGTTGGTTCTTGCCTATAGTGCTTGTCGCCGCGCTGCTTTATTATCTGTTCAAGTTGTGCAAACGTGTGCCGGTGCGCATATTTTCGATAACCGTCCTCAGCGTGCTGGTTATTTTCATTGGCTATTCGTCGTATGCGCTTATATTGATTCGTTCGTCGGCACAGACCCCGATGGACCAGAACTCGCCCGACAACGTGTTTGCCCTTGGCAGCTACCTCAACCGTGAGCAGTATGGCGACCGTCCGCTGTTCTACGGGCAGACGTTGAATGCCCCGATCGTGTATCAGGAGCAGTCAAACGGCATAATGAGCCCGGTGACTCACAAGGGGAAAACATTATATGCCAAGGAGGTAAAGACCTCGCCCGACCAGCCCGACCGTTATAAGGCAATAGGGTATTCCGAGACATATGAGTATGCTCCCGAGATGAAGATGCTGTTCCCGCGCATCTACAGCCCGCTCCATGCCACCCAGTATCGCGACTGGATAGGGATGGAAGGCCGCCCGGTGAGCGCGACTTCGCAAATCGACCGCAACGGCAACACGCTCAAGACCGAGATGAAGACCAAGCCTACTATGCTTGAGAACTTGCAATTCTTCATCGACTATCAGCTTAACTACATGTATTGGCGATACTTCATGTGGAACTTCGTCGGCCGCCAAAACGACATCCAGGGGCAGGGAGAGATAACCCACGGCAACTGGATTAGTGGCATACCGTTTATCGACAATCCCCGCCTTGGCGACCAGTCGCTGCTTCCCGATGAACTTACCACCGGCAACAAGGGACACAACGTGTTCTACTTCCTGCCGTTGCTGCTTGGTATCATAGGCTTGCTGTGGCAGGCGTTTACCGATAAGCGTGGCATAGAGCAGTTCTGGGTTATATTCTTCCTGTTCTTCATGACAGGTATTGCTATCGTTATATACTTGAACCAGACTCCCAACCAGCCTCGCGAGCGCGACTATGCTTATGCCGGTTCGTTCTATGCTTTTGCCATTTGGGTGGGCATGGGCGTTGCCGGGCTGTGGAAGGCAGTCATGTGTGTGCTCGACAAGAAAAATAAAAAGGCTGCCACGTCCGGCGACGATGATGTGACAAGTCGCAAGAGCCTTGCCGTGGCTGCCGTGGCTTGCATCATAGGACTTGCGGTTCCGTTGCAGATGGTGAGCCAGACGTGGGACGACCACGACCGCTCGGGACGGTATGCGGCACGCGACTTTGGCATGAACTATCTGTCGAGCGTAGATGAGAACGGCATTATTTTCACGAATGGCGACAACGACACATTCCCGTTGTGGTATTGCCAAGAGGTGGAGGGCTACCGCACCGACGTGCGCGTGGTGAACTTGAGCTATCTAAGTACCGACTGGTATATCAACCAGATGCGCCGCCCGTCTTATGAGTCGGCTCCGCTGCCAATGATGGCCGATGCCACGACGTTTGCTTACGAGGACAGGCAATACGGCTACTTTATCCATACCGATACCATGCCCGTTCCTGTAAGCGTGTCGCTGAAGCAGTATTATTCCGACAATTACAAGAACAACGAGTGGCAGTTGCCCGAGATAAAATACCCGGTAATGTACATACCTGTCGATTCGCAGGCAGTGGTCGATGCCGGCATAGTAAGCCCGAAATATGCGGCTGCCATAGAGGAATATATCGATTGCAACATGCTTGCCGACCAATATACGGCATCCGAGATGGCGATGTCGTCGAGCAAGGTGATGAGCCTCGACATTATAAATTCGAGCATAGAAGAGGGTTGGAAGCGTCCGGTTTATTTCGCAATGACCGTGCCTTCGAGCTATTATCTCGGCTTGGAGCCATATATGCAATGTACTGGCATGGCATATCAACTCACGCCGATAAAGCAGTCTCACACTTCGGGTGTGGTTTCGCCGAATACCGAGAAGATGTATGATATAGTCACAACCAAGTTCCGCTGGGGCGGTCTCGACCAGGGTCGTGATTTGTATCTCGACGAGACGGTGCGCCGCATGGTGACCACGACTCGTTCTACGATTACCGACCTTGCCGCGGCTTTAATCAACGAGGGCGAGTATGACAAGGCTCGCGAGGTACTCGACTTGATGACCGAGAAGCTGCCTACCGACAATGCGCCTTATTCGATACAGATGGGGCAGAGGATAGCTCAGGCTTATGCCTTGATTGGCGAGGACTGCAAGAGCGAGGCCGACACGCAGAAGGCCATTGCCATACTCGACAAGGAAATCGACGCATATGCGCAATATTCGATTTTCTGCCAGTCGCTCGATTTGAACGACTACAGGCGCCTGTCGTATAACGACCAGTATATCGACCAACGATATGTGATGGACTTGTTTGAACTGTATGGCATCCTTGCGACAGAGGAACAGACCAAGAGCAAGCTCGAAGAATTGCAGGCAAGAGGATTGAACTTCGACCGTCTGCTGCAATTCAGCCAAAAGGGGCAGTAAATTGAGAAACTAATTAACATGAGTCACGCCGGGGCATTGCGATATCGATTTATATTTATCGGAATGCCGTGGCGTGATAATTTTTTTATTGCGTAGCTAACTTTAGAACGATATGTGGATTGAACAGCCGCCTCTGTTGTACCGAATGCTTTTCCCGGAGGCTTTGTGGAGAATAAACCGTCGCCGGAAAGTGGTGTACTTGACATTTGACGACGGCCCTATTCCCGAGGTAACGCCGTGGGTACTCGACGTGCTTGACCATTACGGCATAAAGGCGACATTTTTCTGCGTCGGGGAGAATGTGAAGCGCAACCCCGACTTGTTTATGGAACTTAAGCGCCGTGGCCACAGCGTGGGTAATCACACGATGAGCCATATGCAGAGCTCGCTCGTGACCACGCGCACCTACCTGCGCAACGTCAAGGAGGCCGAGGAGCTTATCGGCTCAACCTTGTTCCGCCCGCCGCACGGCATAATGCGGTGGGGTACGGCACGGTTGCTGAAAGACCATTACAACATAGTGATGTATGACCTCGTGACTCGCGATTACAATCATAAGCTGACCGGTGAACAGGTGTTTGCCAACGTGCGGCGGTATGCCCGCAAGGGATCGATAATAGTGTTTCACGACTCGTTGAAGGCCGAGGCCAACATGAAGTATGCATTGCCTCGGTCGATAGAGTGGCTGAATAAGGAAGGGTATGGATTCTTGCCAATCGTCGAGCCTTGAACTGAGAGAGTCGGTGCGCCGAAAGGCCGTCGAACTTGGGTTTGACGCATGTGGTTTCGCTCGTGCCGAGCCGGTAGGCCGCATGGCGGTGGAGCTGTATGACAGGTGGATAGCCGACGGTCGCAACGATTGCATGGATTATATGGCTCGGTATGGCGAGGTGCGTAACGACCCAAGGTTGCTGCTCGACGGTGCGCAGACGGTGATAAGTGTCGCCCTTAATTACTACCCGGACCGGAGGCAACCGGCCAAAGCTCCGCAATTTGCCATGTATGCCTATGGGCGTGACTATCACGAGGTGGTAAAGGAGCGGTTGTACAGGCTTGCATCGTTCATCGAGGAAAATACCGGGTGCAAGTCGCGCCCGTGTGTAGATACCGTGCCTATACGCGAACGTTATTGGGCGCAGCGGGCAGGCATAGGGTTTATTGGAAGAAACAACATGCTCATAATTCCCGGGCGCGGCTCTTTTTTCTTCCTTGGCGAACTTGTGACGACGCTCGATGTCGTGCCCGACGAGCCTTGTGCCTTGTCGTGTGGCGACTGCCTGCGATGCGAAAAGGCTTGTCCGGGCAGGGCGTTGCAAGGTGTCTCGTTAGATGCCCGGCGATGCCTGTCGTGCCAACTGATAGAGCGGCGCGGAGATCTGCCCGAATGGGTGGCCGAAGCCGTCGGCGGCAGAGTGTACGGGTGCGACACTTGCCAACTCGTTTGTCCGCATAACCACGGTGCAATGCCCACAGAGGTGCAAGATTTTGTTCCGTCGCCCGAGTTGCTTGCGTTGACTCGCAGGGATATTATAGAAATGACACCGGCTCGGTTCCGCCATCTGTTCTCCCACAGTGCTGTGAGGCGCACACGCCTCGACGGGCTTAGGCGTAATGCCTTGATTGCAGCAAAAGAAACCCCGTAAACCATATTGCGCATTTTGGCACAGACAATTACACTAAGCGGCTTCGGAGATACCGAACTTAGACTGTAATAGTTAGGCATCTCCGAAGCCGTATTTCAAGGAGGACAGATACCGCCGGTTTCGTCAACTGTCGCTCACTTCACCTATGGCATAGTATTGCCTCTCCGAGGCAACAAACAAATCTACTCCCATCTACGATTATAAATCATAAGCAACGTTTGTCGTACTTGCTATTTTTGACACATCCTCTTGGTGCCATGATGTTACAGTGATATATGGGTCATGTCACAACAAATTGTTGCTTGCCGAAGGTTAATTTGCGAAGCTGTCGAAACCTTGCAACATCCACACTTCCATCTTCCCTACTCCGCGGTTGTTCCAAGCATAATATGGGACAAGGCGTATGCTTGTCGGCGTGGCAACGACCTTGCCGGCAGGGTTGAGCGAAAGTGCGGTTCCTGTTGCCGTAATCGTTCTGATTCCGTTCAGCAGGCCGGGATTATTCTCTACCGAGAATGCCGGGTTGATGTCGAGCATGAATTGCGATATGTCGAAATCGGGGTTGTCGGTCCATTCTGCGCAATACACTATCGGCCCCATTTCGATGGCAGTGCGGCCTCGGTCGGCGGCCACCTTGTCGTTGGCTTTAACCATTCTCGGAGCCATGTCGAAGTGTATTTCTACCTTGTCGCCATTCTTCCACTTGCGGTCGATTGAGAAATAACCGTTCTCGATGTCGCCTTTTACAGCCTCTCCGTTTACCGAGATGGAGTATGAGAGCTTGACGTTGTCGTTGTAAGCATAAAGGTCGCTCGGGACGGGTGTGCCTTGCAGCCATCCCGGGATGCGTATTTTCATCGCAAACTGTCCGGCCTTGTTTTTTTGTATTTCCAGTGTAATGTCGCCATTCCACGGATATTGGGTGGTTTCGTTTATTACGACTTCCTTGCCTGCGATTTCGAGAGTTGCGCTATTGTCGGCAAAGAGGTTCACGTATAGGTCGCTGCCGTTTATCGCATACATGTACCCCGGAACCGACGGGATGAAGCGGCACAGATTGCTTGGGCAACATGCGCATCCAAACCACGGTTGCCGCTCTATGGTGTTGTCGGCGTTGAAATGGTATTTGCCGTCGCACGAGAGGGGGTTGGGATAAAAGAAATGGTCGCCCCCGATGCTAATGCCACTTATCAGCCCGTTGTATAGCGTGCGTTCAAGGCAGTCGATATATTTTGCGTCGCCATGCAGCAAGAACATGCGGTAGTTAAGATATACTTGCGCTATGGCTGCGCAGGTTTCGTTGTAGGCAGTGAGGTTGGGCAATTCGTAATTCTTGCCAAACGCCTCGCCTTCATGGCGCGCTCCAACGCCGCCGGTGATGTAGTATTTTGCCGAGACTATGTTGTTCCATATCTTGTCGATGGCCTTTATGTATGCGCTGTCGCCTGTAAGTGCTGCCACATCGGCCATGCCGGCATACATGTAGCCTGCGCGCACGGCATGTCCCACGGCCTCGTCTTGCTCCACTACCGGCTTGTGGCTTTGCGAATAATCATTTTTGATTGAGGTCTTGCCTCGCATGTCGAGGAAGAACTTGGCTTCATCGAGGTATTTCTGCTCTCCCGTAAGCACGTACAGGCGAGCCAGGGCCATCTCTGCTATCTGGTGACCGGGTACTATGCAAGCCTGCCCCTCTTTGGAACCGACCTCGCGCACCACGCAATCGGCATATCGGCGGGCGATGTTAAGAAACTTGTCAGACCCGGTGGCCTGGTAATGTGCGCAGGCTGCGTCCACCATATGCCCAAGGTTGTAAAGTTCGTGGCTCAGTTCTTCTTCTTTGACCCAACGCCTGTCGCCCGACCAACTGTGAGGCTTTGCCGGGTTTATGGTGCGTGCCGTGTACAGGTATCCGTCGGGTTCTTGTGCTGCTCCCACTATGTCGATGATGCTGTCGATGTATGCTTCTAATTCTTTGTCGGGGTAGGTTTGAAGAACGTAGCTTGCTCCTTCGATTGTCTTATATACGTCGGTGTCGTCGAATGGGTATCCCATGAACGACGATACGTCATACTCGCTGCTTGGATTGGCTGCCTTGACAAAATTCTCGTACCTGCCTTCGCTTTCGCATTTGCCGAGAGCAAGGGGAAGCGTAACGTCGCGTAATGTCTTTATGCGTTGCCCCCAAAACGAACCGGGGCTGACTTTTACGTCGGTAAACGGTACTTGTGTTATTGGGTAGCCGCTACTTTGGTTTTGTGCGTGCGTCGGTAACAGTCCGAGCGTAATAGCAAACAGGATTGGCAATATTTGTTTCATGATAAAATTATGTGTTTAATTTGGTAATCGGCATATTTGGGTATAAAGTTATAAAAATAACGCGACCATTATGGCAATCTTTAGAATAAACTATAACGAAAGTCTGCTTAATTTTTTGCTATTGTAAAAATTGGGTGTCGCTGCGTCTGAACGATGCCTGGTCGGGCATTGGCTTCTGGAATATGTTTATTCTCCCGCTGGTATAGTCGGCATTGTTATTGCTTGCACACACGATGCATATTCCCCGCAGGGCGTTATCGCTATTCCTGTCGATTGTGACTTTCAAGAAGTACCTGCCTTCAAGTTCTCCTTTTTCAATCTTTGCCCACCGGGGAAGGCTGCGAAACCATGATCCCGGGGGATTGCTTGGGTCGAAAGTGTCTCCGTCGTGATATGTCGAATGATTCGATTCGCCAATTGTTGGGTCCCATTCGCTATATTACTCCCAATCCCAATTGACCGGTGTTCCATCTTCGATCGATGATAACTCTAAATAAAACACGTGGGGCTCGGCTGATATGATCGTGTCGGGATAATTAAATTTACAGCTTTCGGCTGTTGTGTAAACTACGGCACCCTCTTCTTCACAGGAAACAAGGGCAAGAATGATTGCAAAAAATAATAGAATTAGCGTTTTGTTTTTCATAATTCTCACAGATAGTCGTTAAAAATTTGCGGCAAATTTATAGCCGTCAATAATGCAGGACAAATATTTTAACTATTTTGTAAATGTTTAATAATAGCGTTGACATGTTAAGAAATAGCCCCAAATTGGGGCTCAGTCCAGAAACACGGTTGCAGTGCAAATACAGTGATGGCAACGAAGCTGCCATGTTCGGCTTAACACATGAGGTCGGTCTCAAAAAATGAGGCAGCACTACTTAACGCTAACATCGCCATAACTTACCGGTAGATTTGCAAGCGATGTGCAATGGCAGTAAATGCGGGAATATTGTAGCGTAATTTCTTTTGTGTGCCACGAAAACAGCCTCGGAGAGGCTGCACTTGGCTTAACCGCCGGTGGAGTGAGCGATAGCGAACGTAACCTGCGGAATGATAGACATATACATTAATCGGCTTCGGAGATGCCGAACTATTGTGGCAGCTTAAGTTCGGCAGCTCCGCAGCCGTAATCTTACTTTTTAACTGCGGTAACAGTTGCCTAAAATAGCCAAATTCCCATATCCCTCATATTTTGCTCCTGCAGGCTGCAACCGTTTTTTAGGACTGACCCGAGAAACCGGGCATTGGTGGAAATGTGAGGCAATAAAAAGAGGTTATAAGCTTTAAAGCTTATAACCTCCGTATATTAGCCACATCAAAGGATGCGATGAAACTCCGATAATCAGGGTTTGAGGTCTTCCCTCCTTTGTAATCCGCCGTGCCCCAAAGTGGAACAACTTCTTGCGAAGTGCGGCCCGCCATTGGAATAGAAAGAGTGTCTCGGCATTTCATTAAAATTTGATGAGTTTCCCAATCTACTTTGATGTGGTATGTTTCATCTTTGTTATGCAAATGTAATATACATATTCTTATTTTCCAAATATTAGCATGGAAAAATAGTGAAAAATTTCTTTAATATGTGCTTTGCTCGTTGCTTAGTGCGTAGGCATCAAGTGGCTGCATACTTGTTGCCTGGCAGTGCCGTCACCATGCCTTTAAACTCAAGGTCGATGAGCAGCCCGAGCAGTTGCGACATGGGGGTCTTGAGTGCGCCATACATCACATTCACGTGTACGGCTTCACCTTGAGCCTTTAAGTAGTCGTATATCGCTTGTTCCTCTCCCGACAGGGTGGGAAATAGTTCTCGTTGCTTGCCATGCATGGCATTGGAAGCCGCCGTTTCCCATTGCATGGCTTTCATAAGGTCGTCGGCCGAAGTTATCAGCGAAGCCATGTTGCGGCGTATCAGTTGGTTGCATCCTGCCGAGTATGCGTCGGTCGTGCGTCCCGGCAGGGCAAATACATCCCTGTTGTAACTCGATGCAATGTTGGCCGTCACCATTGCCCCGCCTTTCTCGGCCGACTCTGCCACTATCGTGCAGTCGGCGATTGCGGCCACAATGCGGTTGCGGGCGAGGAAATTTGCCCGGCTTACGTAGTCGTGGGAAGTGTAGTCGGTCAGCAATGCTCCGCCGCTCTTTACTATTTCGTTTGCCACGCTGCGATGTATGGCGGGATACAATGTGTTAAGTCCATGTGCAAGGATTGCCACTGTTGTCACTCCGTTGCGCAGGGCGGCTTTGTGGGCGGCTATGTCTATGCCGTAGGCCAGTCCGCTCGCTATGATTAGCTCGTCCTTGAACGCTGCGGCAAGGTCGGCAATTAACGTTTCGCAGAAGTGCGTGCCGTAGGCTGTGGCGTTACGTGTCCCGACGACGCTTACCACCTTGCTGCGGTTCAAGTCGCATGACCCCTTGCCATAGAGCAGGATAGGTGCGTCGGGCGCGTTGAGCAGCCGCGTAGGAAAGTCACAATCGGTAAAATATGTGACAAAGATTCCGTTTTCGTTGATAAAACGCACTTCCTCCTCGGCCATTTCGAGCAGCTTGTGGCGGTAGGATTTGTCGGTTATTTTGTTGCGGGTCTGCAACAGGTTGGCAAGTTCGTGGCTGTCGGCCTCGAAAAATGCGGCTTCGTCGGGCAGCACTTCGAGCAGGCGTTGCGCAAGTTCCACTCCCATTCCTCGCACCGATGCAAATGCAATACGGTATTTCAGGCAGCCGTCGTTCATAGCGTCGGGTTATAAATATTTTTTGAAAGCTTCGGCGATAGCCTCGCCTCTCGACAGTTTGCCATTTTCAAGGCACACGCAGCTCACCACTGCGCTGACGGCCATTTTTCCGGTAGCTTTGTTGAAAATGTCTTGGTGGAATATGAATCTCACCCCCTGCATCTCTATCCACAAGCTGCTTACCATGGTGTCGCCGCTTTGCAACGGCGTTTTGTAGTCTATTTCCACCCTGTTCAGTACCGGTATGATTCCGCGCTCCTGCATTTGCCGGAACGAGAACCCTGCATGGTTGCAGAAAGCATGGCGCGTGTGTTCGAGGTAGTGCAGGTAATTGGCGTTATTGACAATCCCTTCGCTGTCGATTTCATAATCGCGCACTTCCATTTCAAGCGAGAAAATATAATCGTGCATATTTTGTGAGTTTGAGGGCAAAATTAGGTAAAAGTCTCTACATTTTGCCTAAATTTGAGGCATAATAAGCAGATGGCAAAATGAAGTACGTTATTTTTATGGTCTTGTGCGTGATGTCGTGCGTGGGCTTGCATGCCTGCACTTCGGCCATAATATCGGGCAGGGTGTCGGCTACCGGCAGGCCGTTGCTGTGGAAGCATCGTGACACAAGCAAGCAGGACAATAAGGTGGAGCGCGTGGCTGCCACCGATTCGACTTTTGAATATGTGGCGTTGTATAATGCCGACGACACTGATTGCCGCGAGGCTTGGATAGGATATAATTCGCAGGGATTTGCCGTGATGAACACGGCTGTTTACAACCTAAAGGACGACACTGTAACTTGCATGGACAAGGAAGGGCTGGTAATGACCGAGGCGTTGAAATGCTGCGTAACCGTCGGTGACTTTGAACTGCTGCTGCGCCGTCTGCCTAAGCCGCTTGGCGTGGAGGCTAATTTCGGTGTCATCGACGCACAAGGTAACGGCGCGTATTTTGAAACCGGCAATTATGGTTTTGTGAAATTTGACCTTGCCGATGCCGAGGATGGAGTGTTAGTGCGCTCTAACTATGCCCACAGTGGCAGGGATGGAGAAGGGAAGGGTTATGCCCGGGAAGCTAACGCCTTGCATATGTTGGAACCATACATCGATTCTTGTTCTGTTTCGGCCGAACTGCTTACCGAGACCTTATCTCGGCAATTCTATTACAGCCGAGACGATAAGGACTTTACGTATAGCGAAAAACAATTGATTGCCGACCAGGAATTTATACCTCGCTACATATCCACGGCGACAGTGGTCATTGAGGGTGTGATAGACGGGGAATCTCCGCTGCTGACGACAATGTGGGTGGGGCTTGGCTATCCGCCTTGTGCCGAAATCAGGGCTGTGTGGCTCGACGAGGATGTCCCTGCCGAGTTGAGGGGCAGCGGCGATGACGGACACTCGCCCTTGTGCGATGCCGCTGTGGCACGCAGGGATGCTGTGTTTTCCACCACTCTCGACGGCAAGCACAGGATAGACCTCGGCCTGTTGTATAACAGACAAGGCACAGGCTTCTGCCAAAAGCTGATTGAGGCAAACAAAAGGACGTACAGTCAAGGCTACAGAGTAATAGCCAGGAAAAGAGAAGCGTATGGGAAGCCGGACCGTTGAAACTGGGTCGTTTTGTATATCAGGCAGCCATTTTTGCCGTATGTTGGCATTGTGGCATTTCGGTCGCTTGTGGTGGGCTTATGTGCTGCCCGTCGTGGTTTGTGCCATATTGTCGTTTGTCGATATAAGATTTTTGCTTGTTGCTTTGATGGCTGTGTTTGTCATAATTCCAATGGTGCTGTTGCTCGTGTATGTGGCTTATGGAATGGATCCTGTTAACCGTTATAATGTCATGAAAAAAACTCTCGCTGCCGACGGCTTGGGTATCACATTGATCATTGATGAGGAATATGGCATGAAAAATCCTGTGGTGAAGATGGAGTGGAATGCGATAAAGTGCCGACGAGCAAGCAGTGGTTGCGTAGTGTTGTGTTTTAATTTGTCAAGGTCGCGTTTTTTGGCGATACCTGTTGAGGCTTTCAATGACGAGAAGGATTTGCACTCTTTTATAAAGCTGTCAGGCAAATCGCGCCAGTGATGGACCAGTCCGAAAACCTTGTTACAGAGCAAACACAGAGATGGCAACGGAGCTGCAATATTCGGCTTAACACATGAGTCCGGCCTCAAGAAATTAAGCGACACTGCTTAACGCAGACATCGCCAAAACTTATCAGCAGACTTGCAAGCGATGTGCAATGGCAGCAAATGCGGGAATATTGTAGCGTAATCTTTTTTGTGTGCCACGAGAACAGCCTCTCCGAGGCTGCACTCGACTTAACCTGCGGAATGATAGGCATATATATTAAGCGACTTCGGAGATGCCGAACTATTGTGGCAGCTTAAGTTCGGCAGCTCCGCTGCCGCAATCTTGCTTTTTAACACCGGTTGCAGTTACCTAAAAGACAGTCAGATTCCCATATCCGTCATATTTTGCATCTGAAACCCGTAACCGACTTTTCGGACTGCCCCCCAATGATTTTCACTTGAAACTTACGTTAATATAAGACGCGTTGCAGAGGGAAAACGGGAAATTATCTCATTTTTTACCGTCTCTTTCAATAATACAGGCCTCGGCTTGGCATAAGAAACAAATAAGTTTGTTTTGTTCTGCGCTCGCCTTGTACTATATTTGCATAAGACAGGCCGTATCTCGGCAGAAGATTCCAAGCAGACTTGCATGTTTTGTGCTCGATTTGCGGTATCTTTGTCATGGCGCGTGTCTTTATATAATATGAGTTTGACTACCAATAATATAAGAAATAGCTCCAATTGTGAGCTGTACTTTAATTGATTCGTATTCAAATCCATAATGGAAGTTTGAGTCACTTTAATTAGGATATTGAAACTAAAGTTGTCTATATGAGAAATAAAGAGGAGCTGCTTTTTCTTGGAACGGGACATGCCACCGTGACCGAATGCTACAACACGTCTTTCATCCTGCGGTCGTCCGACGATATTCTGTTGGTGGATGGCGGAGGCGGGAACGGCATCCTGCGACAGATGAAACAGGCTGAGGTTTCCGTTTCTGATTTGTCGGGCATATTTGTGACCCACGCGCATACCGACCACATATTGGGCGTGGTGTGGGTTTTGCGCATTATTGGCGAGGAAGTTGGGCAAGGAACTTATTCCGGAAATTGCAAGGTGTGTGGCGTCAGTCTGGTGTTGGATTCCTTGAAATGCCTGTGCAGACATACGATGTCGCCGGCCGTTTGGAGAAATGTGGAGCATGCGGTAGGTTTTGTCGAAGCTGATGATGCGCAAGGCATAAGGATTGGACAAAATATGGAAATACGTCCATTTGAAGTCTCATGTAACCCCGTGGTTCAATTTGGTTTCAAGGCATTTTTACAAAGTGGAAAAACCGTGGCTTGCCTTGGTGACGTACCCTGCCCGGAACATTTGTTTTCAAGGCTCATGGGCATGGACTGGCTGCTTTGCGAAGCATTTTGCCTCGACAGGGACAAAGAGATATTCAAGCCCTACGCGATTGGGCATGAGACGGTATTGGATGCGGCAAGAACTGCGCGACGTTTGAATGTAAAGAACTTGGTTTTGTATCACACAGAAGACGCCATGTTGCACAAGCGTAAGAAAGAGTACACAGAAGAAGCAGGCAAGGAGTTTCAAGGGAATGTGTATGTGCCTGATGACTTGGAAAAGATAACTTTGATTTGAAATATTAGTGACCGTTAAAAAGTAGACTCAGCTTTTAATATATTGAATGTCAACAATATCCTTCCCGAGTAGGAAGAAATTGGCATAGAAAAGCAGGCATCATGAGTTTTTGAAGCTAAGGGATTGTTGGAACAACAGGCAGGGAAAGAAGTTATAGGGCATTAGTCTCCGGTGCTTTTAATTGGGGGAATAGTTTGGACAACTCTGTTACGGATGAAACTATGTAATCGGCTTTGGCCGTGACGAGTTCTTCTCGCGAGCCATAGCCATAAAGTACCCCTATGCATTCCACGCCGACTTCATGCGCCCCGATGATGTCAAACTTTCGGTCGCCAATCATTACGACTTTTCCCTTGTCGGTAATGCCGGCTTGAGCGAGAAGATATTGCATTATTTCTGTTTTATGTATCCTTGTATTGTCAAGCGTAGCTCCCTCTATGCCTTCAAAATAACGGGCGAGGTCGAAGTGTTCCAATATCTTTACTGCAAAAGGTGTTGGTTTGGATGTCGCCACATAGAGTTTGATCTTTTCGTCTTGCAAACGCTTAAGGAGCTTGGGAATGCCCGGATAGACTTCATTCTCACACCAACCTTTTTCAGCAAAGTATTCACGGTAATGGTTGACGGCTTCTTTGGCCTGTTCCTTGGAAAAATGATATATTTCTCGAAAAGAATCGATTAACGGTGGCCCTATAAATGGAGTCAATCGACTTAGGTCGTTTTCGATGATGCCATAACAAGCCAAGGCATGTTGAACAGAGCGGGTAATGCCGATGAACGGGTCGGTCAACGTGCCGTCCAAATCAAACAGGATATGAGTCTTATCTGTCATAAACAATTTCCTTTTTTAGGATGTCAAAGGTAATTAAGAATAAGAAGTTGAGCAAATCTTATTGAAAACGAATATTCATAGAATTCTTTCGCTGTGCCGGGACTTTCACTATATTTTGATAATATTATGGTGCGTCTCGGCAATGCGTAAAACAAATCAAGCTTTGATTTTTGCATTGTACTTGACTTTCGATATATTTGTAAAAAGTAACTCATTACCCTAACAAATATGTGAGATATGGCACAAGTGCGTTTTGTGTTTTTTATTTTCATGGCGGCCATAACTGCCATTGTGAATGCCGAGAATGTCGGGCAGTTGCCTTATTGGCAAGATGTGCAAGTGGTTTCGGTCAACAAGGAGCGGGCACGGTCGGCATTTATGACTTATGACAACAGGGATGCTGCCTTGACTATGAAATATGACAGTAGCGAATATTACAAGTTACTTAATGGCGTGTGGAAATTTTATTTTGTCGATAGTTATAAGGAGCTGCCGGATGATATCACAGATTCTGATGTAGATGTGTCGGGTTGGCATGACATAAACGTGCCGGGCAACTGGGAGGTTCAAGGATTTGGTATTCCCATTTATGTGAATCATGGATATGAGTTCAAGCCGCGGAATCCGCAGCCTCCGTTGCTGCCCGAGGATAATCCGGTGGGTGTGTATCGTAGAGAATTCGACATACCTGCCGAGTGGCTCGGGCGTGACATATTTTTGCATATAGCCGGGGCGAAATCGGGTGTCTATGTGTATGTCAACGGCAGGGAAGTCGGCTATAACGAAGATTCCAAGAATCCTGCCGAGTTCTTAATAAATCAGTATGTCAAGCCGGGGACAAATGTGCTGACATTGAAAATTTTCAGATGGAGTACAGGCTCTTACTTGGAATGCCAGGACATGTGGCGCATGAGCGGTATAGAACGCGACGTGTTTGTTTATTCGCAGCCGCGTGCCGCGATAAGGGACTTCTATGTGAAGTCAACGCTCGACGATGAATATCGAAACGGGATTTTTGCGCTTGAGGCATGCTTGCGAAATCAAGAAGCCGGTGCGGCCGACCTGTCGGTGTCGTATGAAATAATCGACAGTAATGGCAACGTGGTGGCCTGCGACGAAAAGAGCGTGTCGGTTCCCGCCGGAGAAGAATTGCCGGTGAGATTTGACCGGGAAATTGCCGACGTGGTAAAATGGACTTCCGAATCGCCTAATCTCTATAAGTTGCTGATGACGTTGAAGAAAGGTGGAAACACATTAGAGGTGATCCCTTATCATCTTGGGTTCAGGCGAGTGGAGATACATGCCATCGACCAAGTGTCGGCCGGGGGCAGGCAGTATGTGCAGTTTTTTGTCAACGGTCAGCCTATAAAACTGAAAGGTGTCAACATTCACGAGCATAATCCGGCTACGGGGCATTATGTGACCGAAGAATTGATGAGAAAGGATTTTGAATTGATGAAGCAAAACAATATCAATAGTGTGCGTTTGTCTCATTATCCGCAAGATCGCCGTTTTTATGAATTGTGTGACGAATATGGGCTGTATGTCTATGACGAGGCCAACATAGAAAGCCACGGCATGTATTACGACTTGCGCAAAGGCGGAACGCTTGGCAATAATCCCGAATGGCTGAAGCCGCACATGGAGCGCACGAAGAACATGTATGAGCGTAACAAGAATTACCCGTCGGTGGTTATTTGGTCGCTTGGCAACGAGGCGGGTAACGGCTATAACTTTTATAACACATATCTGTGGCTCAAGCAGGCCGACGAGGAATGGATGAACAGGCCGGTGAATTACGAGCGTGCGTTGTGGGAATGGAATACTGACATGTATGTCCCGCAGTACCCCGACGCTCGGTGGCTGGAGAATATTGGCCGGGAGGGTAGCGACCGCCCTGTCGTGCCGTCGGAGTATGCTCATGCAATGGGAAATTCGACCGGCGGCCTGTGGGATCAGTGGAAGGCCATATACAAGTATCCCAATTTGCAGGGCGGATACATATGGGACTGGGTTGACCAGGGGCTTGACGCCATCGACGAGAACGGCCGGCATTTTTATGCTTACGGAGGCGACTACGGGGTGAATGCGCCAAGCGATGCCAATTTCATGTGCAACGGGTTGGTGAACCCCGACCGCACCCCGCATCCGGCCTTGGCCGAGGTGAAATATGTGCATCAGAATGTTGCCGTTGAACCCATCGACCTTCTAAAGGGACGGTTTGAGATAAAGAACCGTTTCTATTTCACCAATCTTAAGAATTTCATGATGATATATGAAGTTGTGGCCAACGACAAGATTGTGCGTAGCGGCAAGGTGTCGCTCGACGTTGCGCCGCAGCAGTCGCTTGAATTTGAAGTGCCTGTGGAACAATGTAAGCCGAAGGCTGGCACTGAATATTTTGTCAATTTCTATTTTATCGACTGGAAGGGTTGCAAAGGCATTCCGGCGGGACACGAGATTGCCCGTGAGCAGTTTCGTCTGCCCATAGAACCGTTGGATGTTGCCGTCAAGACCGGCGGAAAGGCTCTTGTGGCCGAAGTTGTGGGAGACCGCCTTATTGCGCGTTCGGGCGATGTGGCGTTTGAGTTCGACAGGAAGTTGGGCATGGTTGTATCGTATGAAGTAGGCGGCATTCAATATTTTGATTCCGGATTTGGGTTGCAGCCTAATTTCTGGCGGGCTCCTACCGACAATGATTATGGCAACGGAGCCCCCGCCCGCTTGCAAGTATGGAAACAGGCAAGTAGCGACTTCAACGTGGTGGATGCTTCCATTGCCAAGGATGGCGAGGATGTGGTAGTCAAGGCCGATTATTTGTTGCCTGCCGGCAACTTGTGTCGAATGTCTTACAGGATTCATCCGTCGGGAGTGGTAAAGGTGGAGATGGTATTCACTTCGACGGAGATGGACGAGCCGTTGGTTGAAATGTCGGAGGCGACGCGTTTGGCCACATTCTCTCCCCGAAGTGCCGATGCCCGCAAACGCTATTCACAACTCGAAGTCCCCCGCATCGGCGTGAGGTTTAGATTGCCGTCAACGATAAACAGGATTAAATATTTCGGTCGGGGACCGCAGGAGAACTATGCCGACCGCAAGGCGGGAACATTTATTGGCCTGTATGAGAATACGGCAGAAGGGATGTATTTCCCGTATGTGCGCCCGCAGGAAAACGGGCATCATACCGACACTCGTTGGATTACTCTCGAACGGGAAAACGGGAAAGGGCTTACGGTGCTTGCCGATACATTGGTGGAGTTTAATACATTGCGTAATTCGGTGGAGGATTTCGACTCTGAGGATGCTGTCAATCGCCCGTATCAGTGGCCTAACATGTCGCCCGAGGAAGTCGCAAACCACGACGAGGGAAAAGCCAGGAATGTGTTGCGTCGCCAACATCACATCAACGATATTGTGCCGCGCGACTTTGTTGAGGTATGCATCGACATGAAGCAGCAGGGTGTGGGCGGATATGACAGTTGGGGCGCGCGTCCCGAGCCTTACAGTACAATCCCTGCCAATCGTGAATATCGTTGGGGCTTCACCATCGTCCCCGAATAATCGATTTGAAGGGTCGGTCGGAAAACCTTGTTGCAATGCAAATACAGTGATGGCAACGGAGATGCCGAACTATTGTGGCAGCTTAAGTTCGGCATCTCCGTTGCCGTTTCTCATGTGTGGAAGCCGCTGCTGTCCGCAAGCTGCGCTTCGCTTGCATGTCGGTTAAGCATGGTTCGGCAGCTCCGC
>CALUNI010000031.1 GCA_944321905.1 uncultured Muribaculaceae bacterium
AGGCAAACTAAAGATGAGTGTCGTGAGACAATCACTTCTGTTTTTAGGTTTATGTTAATGGTATTAGAAGGTTATTTAAAGCGATCCTGGGCAGTGATGCCGAGGATTTATTTTTTATATGCAATCGCCGTCTGAGAGCAGGCCTGTCAAAAATGGAAAGTGCTTTTAAAATATCAGAGTCGTACATTAAAAATAAGTTGTGCTTTGATGTGATGGAAGTCAAGATGATACAACAATTGTTTTTTTGAAGGACTTGCCGTGCAAAGGTGGCGGCAGAGCCGTCATACGATGCTTAACCGACATGCAAGCGAAGCGCGGCTTTCGGTGACCGGAATCCTTATGCAGGAACAGCCTCGGAGAGGTCGAATCAGCATCAAGTCCCCATCAGTCCGGCATCTTCGGCAGCTTAACCGCCATTCCGGTTTTCGCACGTTAAAGAGGCACTTTCCCACTTTAAGCCATTGTAAAAACAAAATTTTGTCGGCAAT
The DNA here is from genome assembly GCA_944321905.1 of uncultured Muribaculaceae bacterium. Taxonomy (GTDB): domain Bacteria; phylum Bacteroidota; class Bacteroidia; order Bacteroidales; family Muribaculaceae; genus Avimuribaculum. The sequence continues at coordinate 489 of CALUNI010000031.1, forward strand.
CTTGTAAGACGCATCCTGTATTATCAAAATATATTGAAAATGCTTTTTATGTCGATTGGGGTTTAAAAATTATCACTATTGTTGCGCTTGCGAATTTTTGCAGATTGTCAGTACATTTTTACCCGTCAAGGCTTGGGCATTTATTGTAATTTTAATGCATGTTTCGCAGAACTTTTGTTTGTCTTAAAAATACATGATACATTATGAATGTTAACTTTAATCCATTGTGTGTGGTGCGCAATGTCATGTGCATGGCGTTACTGTGTTTTTTAGGTTCTTTAATGGCCGTTGCCGGGCGTGGGCAGTGGACCGAGGAGCAAGCTTGGGAGTGGCAGAGCCGCATGGGCGTGATAAAAGGATTTAACGAGCCCTATCCGGCCTATCCGGGAATGAAGATGGCCGAAATCTTGGAAAAAGCCCACGAAGTGGGGCTTAACAGTGTCCGTTTTTGGGTGCATGGCTCTACTGCCGAGGAGCAGATAGGACACATCAGTCGTATGATAGACGAAGCGTCGAAATTTGGCATGACGGTATCGCCGGTATTGAATTACGTCAGCGGAAATTATTGGCAAAACAGGGGCAACCAGCCCATGGAACGTTACGAAGCCATTACGCGTGAAGTGGTGAGGGTGTTTGCCGGCGAAGAGCGGATAGCATTCTGGGACTTGTGGAACGAGCCTCGATATGAGGATAAGCCCGAAACGTATGAACAGCTCGACATAATAGAGCAAATGGTGCTGTGGTGCCGTGACGAGAATGTCACGCAGCCTATAACCTCCTCGATTATCTGGGCGACAATCAAGGAAGGCAGTAAGCCGCTTAAGCGCATGACCGAGGTTGAGGCCATGATGGATATCCATAATTTCCATTATTATAATTGTGCGCTCGACTTTGGCAAGCATATCGATGACATGCTTGGCTACTTGAAGCGCATCGGCGACCGCCCTATGGTGGCTACCGAGTGCCTGACACGCACCAATGGGTCGGGCGTGGCTCGTTCGCTCGCAGCTTTCTCCCGTTACAAGGCCAACTTCTATATTTGGGGCTTGTTTGTAAACGACCGCAATTGGGAGACGCGGTGGGGGATGAGCACGTATGACCCATATGACCCGATGTTTCACAATATACTGTATAGCGACGGGGATGCTTACGACGGCAGGGAAATTGAACTTATAAGGAATTATCGCTTTGCAATGAATGGCGAAGAACTCTATCCCGGGCAGGAAGTGACCGACCGTTGGAGCCACGAACGTGCTTGGCGTTGGATGGCTACAGGCCCGCTGAAAGGATTCGACATCGGCAGTGCCGAAACCGTTGGCAATAAGACTGACGGCTACAATGCGGTGAGAATGAAGCTCGAATGCAATGACTGGCTTGCCGATTCTACGGCTTTTTACGACGACGTGGAACGCCGGTTCGACGCGGCTTCGGCCAAGGGGCTTGCGGTGGTGCCTGTCTTGCTGTCTGATGATGACCTCGGAATCGGGCATCAGTCGTTGGCCGAGTATGTGGGAGCTGTCGTGGGCAAGTATTATTGCGACACGCGCGTCAAGGCATGGGAGCTTTACCATCATCCGGGCGAGAAAGTCGCCGACGGAGAAGCATTGCAGGAGTTGGTGACCCTCATTTTCCGCCATGCGCGCAACCAGTATGCCAATCAGCCGCTGATGATGACTCCATATGTCGAAGTGAAAGATTTCGAGGAAGGGTTTGACTATAAGGGAGCTATGATTCATGGACGCACAGCCGGGTGGGACAGGCTTGTGTATGGCGGAGGCAGTTCGGCCGAACTTTGCTACAAGATATGGAGCTTGTCGGATGTCGTGGCGTTCTCCACTCGTCAGCCCGCCCCCGAGGCCGGATGGCTTGTAAGCATCTGTTACCGTTTCGGGCGGCCTATATTCTGTACCGGTTTTGATACATCGGTTGGTGGTTTAGATGCCATGCTTGAGCGTTTTGCCACGAGCCATGTGTTCTGGTTCTCGTCAGATAAAGTCTCAAAAGACAGGTTAGGTAAATTCTCATTCAAGCAGACAAGCACGCAGCGTCAGCACGTTGAGGGCATTTTCTGACGCGCATCGTATGACGGCTCCGCCGCCACCTTTTGCATGGCAAGTCTTTTCAAAAACAATTGTCGTATGATATTGGCATACATCAACTTGTTTTTAACGGACAGGAAAAGCTGACAAATAACAAATCGGAATTATCCACTTTAGGCTTGTGTAATTGAGATATTCTTCTTACCTTTGTAGCATAAAAGATAAGAGTTATGAATTACTTCGAGTTTACAAAGAGATTTCCAGACGAGAATAGTGCGATTGACTTTATCGTTGCTACAAAGTACAAAGACGGCTATGTCTGTCCTAAGTGCGGTTGCATACACAAAGGAATCTATCATCAAAACTATGATAGAAGGAAACTGTATTGCAACAACTGCAAATCGGAGTTCTCTGCATTGAAAGGTACGATATTCGAGAATACTCACCTTGACCTACGTATGTGGTTATATGCGATGAATCTTGTTATTATATCCCGTAAAGGAATATCGGCGTTGCAACTGAAAAGAGAATTGGGAATGGGGTCTTATCAGTCCGCATGGCGTATGTTGCATCAAATCCGAAAAGCTATGGAGAAAGAGGAATATAAAAAAACCTTTGAAGCCATAGTGGAGATTGATGAAACTTATGTGGGTGGGAAACCTCGTAAGGACAACAATCATTCGGACGACAACAAAGACAATAACAATGAGAATAAGCCGAAAAGAGGTCGCGGTACTTCAAAGACACCTGTAATCGGAGTGAAAGAACGCAATACGGGAAAAGTACATGCCGTTGTTGCTAATTACAACGAAGAAGGGAAGCAATTAAGCGGTAAGCAACTTTTCAATGTACTGAAAAAGGTATGCAAGAAAAACACTACCGTTATGACCGACCAATTTTCAGGCTATAATATCCTCGACAAAGAAAATGATTGTAACTTTGTACGGTTGAAAATAGACCATACCGTAGCTTTCTCGCTTGGTGACGGAATCCACACCAACGGGATAGAAAGTTTCTGGGCTGTATTGAAACGTGGCGTATATGGCGTATTCCATAACGTATCGGTTAAGTACATGCAGAAGTACGTGAACGAGTTCTGTTATCGTCTTAACCACAGAGATAATAACGAAGCATTTGCTTCACTTGTAAAATTTGCAGTAGCATAAAACACATCGGTATGATTAACAATAATTCACAAATGGGGGGGGTAAATCTCGCCTTGACATTATTGATACTATTGGAAGGGAATACCTTACAAGCAATATAGAAAATGGAGAATTTAGTTATCAACAAATTATTGATGAAAAGATAACAGGTCATTACAAACTCGATTTGAGATTTTGCGATACAAAAAATAAACTTGTCGTACTTGTTGAAACGAAAAAGCGATATAATATAAAGAAAGACAAGGAACAATTATTTTCTTATGTATCATTAGAGCAAAGGATTTTCCCAGAAAATAAAATCATAGCGATTCTTGCTAATACTTCCAATAGTAATATTAAAGTTTGGAAAATTGGAGAATACGAGGAAGAACTTGATGATACAAAATTAAAATCTATATCAGAATATATAGAATACTTTAAGCCTCGTAACATCAATGATAAAACTGCCGTATTGGAAAATACAGCACGACTAAATCGCATGCTCCACGACAATGGCATTCCCGAAAAGTTGCGTAGTCAATTTGTTGGCACTTGTTTGCTTGCTCTTAAAGATGGATTGATATATAAGGGACTTTCAACCAAGCAAATCAACGCGGGCATTAAGGAAAAATTATCGTTAATGCTTAGGGATAGCATTGATAAGGCAAAAAAGTTGGCAGCACTACAATCGAATATTATTGAGAGCCAATATGTTGAGGGGTTGGAATCAGATGGATATAATGAGATGTTAGATTTTATTCATTATAGCATCTTGCCATATATCAATGACATGACTTATGAAGGTCACGATATATTGAGTTACTTCTTTACTACATTCAATAAATACGTGGCAAGAGAGGATAAGAATCAGGCATTTACGCCTAATCACATTTCCCATTTTATGTGCAAGGTGGCGGGAATACATCGAAATACAAGAGTGTTAGACCCCACTTGTGGTTCGGGAACATTTTTAGTGCAAGCGATGACGCAAATTCTGCGTGAGTGTGAAACTGATGTAGAGCGCAAAAAAGTAAAGGAGGAACAGATTTATGGAATTGAGTTTGATGATAGCGTCTATGGTTTAGCGACAACTAATATGCTCATTCATGGTGATGGAAATTCTAATATAAGAGGAGGCTCTTGTTTTGATTTAGGAGATTGGATAGCAGATACTAACTCCAATCTTGTTTTGATGAACCCACCATATAATGCGTCAAAAAGTCAAGTGCCAAAAACTTTTGCCAATACTTGGGGAAAATCTTCTACCGACCCAACAAAAGGTTTATATTTTGTCAAATTTGTAGCAGATAAAGTTAAGCGAGGAAGATTATTGTCTCTCCTTCCCATGCAGTGTGCCATCAAGACAGATGGTATGATTGGAGATATAAAGCAGGAAATGTTGAATGAACATACACTTGATGCTGTGTTTTCATTCCCTATCGATATGTTTTATCCTGGAGCAAGTGCTGTCGCTTGCTGTATGGTGTTTGATTTGGGTAAACCTCATCCTAAGAATTATGAAACGTTCTTCGGATATTATAGAGAGGATGGTTTTGAGAAACGAAAGGGCGTGGGTCGAGTCGATGTCAAAGATAAATGGGTAGAAACCGAAAAGAAGTGGTATGACACCTATCGTAGCCGACTAACCATACCAGGATTAAGTGTATGTAAATCCGTTACATCATCTATGGAATGGTGTGCTGAAGCTTATATGGAAACAGATTATTCAACACTGTCGAAGATGGACTTTGTAGAAAAGTTGAGAGATTATGCGGCTTTTTTGGTCCAGAATGAAAAGTTCTAATTATGATGACGAATTGGAAATATTTTGAAATAGGAAAACTGTTCAATCAAATATACAAGGCATCGGCATACAATGCACAAGATTTAATAAGTTCATCTGCGGTAAATAGCGATGCTATCATGTATATTACAAGAACTGACACCAATAATGGGTGCAAAGAATTTGTACAAAACGAGAATTTTACACAAATAGAACAAGGAAACGCAATTACCATTGGGGACACAACGGCAACCGTATATTACCAAAGAGAACGATTTATTTGTGGTGACCATATCGTAATACTTCGTGCTCCTTTTCTTAATGAAATGCGGGGTATATTCATTGTCGCACTCTTAAATAAAGAGCGATTTAGATACAACTATGGTCGTTCTTTCAAAATGGATATTATCAAGAAAACACGCATATTATTGCCAAGTGCTGATGACAATAAACCCGATTGGAATTGTATCGAATGTATTGTAAAGCAAAATATTATACCAATACTACCATCAAAGTCAAGAGAAGTTTGGAATGGGAAATATACTAAAAAATCCATATCTTCAACACATATAAGTCTTGATAGTGTTAAATGGGATTGGTTTAGAGTATCTGATTTATTCCACACTTTTGAAAGAGGGAAAATACATTCACAATATAGTCTCCCGTCGGGGAATGAATATTTCTATGTCGGTGCAAAGAAAGATTCTAATGGTGTTATGACACGATGTGGATACGATGAGAATTTAGCGAGCAAAGGTAATTGCGTTATTTTTATCTGCAATGGAGAAGGTTCTGTTGGGTATAGTAATTATATGGATAGGGACTTTATGGCATCAGGAGACTTGATATTGGGATATGGATGGCACATTAACCGATATACAGGATTATTTCTCTCTACTATTCTCGATAAGGAGCGGCCTAAATACTCGTTTGGCAGAAAATACGGCAAATATGTAAAGGAAACAAAAATCCTACTACCGACTACAAATGATGGTTTACCTGACTGGCAGTTCATGGAAGATTATATAAAGAGCTTGCCTTATTCGGCGAATTTGTAATATAAAGTAGGGCGAAATTCCCTACTTTCCATACATTTTCGTATCTTTGTGATATAGAGGCAAACAAGCCTAAAGTGGATAATTCCGTAACAAATTAGCCTAAGCTACATCAGGCTTAGGCTAATTTGTGTGCGGCATGTATGAATGATGTCGCTTAACGGGCAAATTTATAAGAGCAGCAATGGTTGCCGTCTTCATACAGGATGGCGGCAAAGTAGCCTCGTGGCAAGTTGCTGGGTAAATTCATTATGCCGTCTGGTCTGAGAAGTGCTTGCCATAGAGTGACATAAGAGTTGTCTAACGCTACAAAAAAGTAAGACAGGCGACGGTTACTCATATGTTCCTCTGCCGACCGGTTTAATGGTATTACTTGGATTGAATTTCCAAGCATCAAGAAATCAAACATTGGTGCCTCGCTTTCGGCCAATGGTGGGATGGTGATTGCGTCGCTGCGGGTGGAACCGTTCTCGTTATACGATATGACGGTAAACGATGTTGAAAATTCTTTATCGACCGTTGCCACGAAATATCCTTTTTTAAAATCCTCCACGTCATAGACGTATAGCAAGAGTTCTCCTTCATCAAGTTGTTCAACTACCACTCTGGTCGTGCCTTCTAACTAAGTTCTTTATGCCTATCTCGATGTCGACAAGGTAATCTTCGTTGGTAGTTGTTGCCATCGGAATAGGTGTGTATGGCGGCATAAATGGTTCCAGTTTATGGATTTTTTCAGTGGCGGAGATTACCACTTCACAGGCTCGCCGAGTATCACTCCGTCGGCTGCATCGTCGGCAGTGAATGTCGCGCTGCGATATTGTACGCACAGCATGACGAGCGGCGAGGTGCCGTTGTTGCGCACCGAGCGTCGGCCGGCAGGAGCCACGCGCACCACGCTGCCTTCTGTGACGGGGAATATTTGGTCATCGACCTGAAATTCTCCCGTTCCGCCGAGGAAGAAGTAGAGTTCCTCGTGTTGCTTGTGGGTGTGCAGGAATCCCGTTTCTGTCCCGGGTTGGAACATTTGGAACGAAAATTCGGCTCCTGTGGCTCCTATTGCCGTGCCACCGAACACCTTTCCCGGGATTTTCACGTCGGGCCCGAGTTGCAAAGTGTAATCCGACAGCTCGCTTAACCGGCCAATATTGATTGCGCTGAAGTTGGCCGCTGATGCTATTTTTTCAATTTGTTTCATAGAAGATTTGTTTTATATGGTCAATAATGTCGTGCAACTTTGTATTGTGCCGTTACTTTCTTTTTTGATAGTGCAAATTTATGCATCATTTTTCTTATAAACAATAAGTTACCATAGCGTCAGTTGGTTACCCGTAACTCACCATTGCTGAAAATCTTGCCATTGCGAGCGATGAAAAATATAAAAAAACATTATGCAAAATCATGATTATCGGTTAGTGCGAGGGTAATGGTGAAGCCCGGCGAGTAACGGCGGGAGATGTATGCTCGCACATTTTGTGCGTAGATTCAAAACAGTTTCTTAATTTTGCACTCGAAAAGAGTTTAGGTTGTCATGCAGAACATATATCTACGCCTGTTTTTCATTTTTTTCAAGATAGGGGCTTTCACTTTCGGCGGCGGATGGGCTATGATAGCCCTCATCCAGAAGGAGGTGGTTGACAAGCACGGTTGGGTGACCAAGGAGGAATTTGTTGACATGCTTGCCGTGGCTCAGTCTTTGCCCGGCATCCTCGCGGTTAATTTCTCGGTGGCGATAGGCGACCGCCTTCGGGGCTTCAAAGGCAGCCTCGTAGCCGCGTTGGGGACGATATTGCCATCTTTCATAATAATTCTTGCGATTGCGATGTTCCTCACCCCCGACACGATAAAGAACAACGAAACGCTCAACAGCATCTTTAAGGGGATACGCCCGGCAGTGGTGGCGTTGATTGTCGCACCGGTGTTTTCCACGGCCAAGACGGCCAAGATAAATGCCAAGACCGTGGCAATACCCATCGCCGTGGCTCTGCTCATATTCTCGGGTATCCCTTACGTTTCAAACCCGATAGTTTACATAATACTTGGCGGGGTGGGCGGTTATGTTTACCACGTGTGGTCGCTCGGCAACAAGGCCAAGAAAGGCAACGAAGAAAGGAAACTGAAATGAACATATATTTAAAGCTGATATTGACATATCTTAAGCTTGGGATATTCGGCTTCGGTGGCGGGTATGCCATGCTGTCGCTTATCCAGCAGGAAGTGGTACAGCGGCACGGGTGGATATCGCTTGCCGAGTTTACCGACATAGTGGCCATATCGCAGATGACACCGGGCCCGATAGGCATCAACAGTGCCACATACATAGGCTATACCGTTCCCGGCGGCAGCATATTGGGTGCCGTGGCGGCTACCGTGGCCGTCGTTGTCCCGCCATACATTCTCATGCTTTATGCAAGCCACTTCGTGCGGCGGCATCAGGAAAGTCCAATCATAAAAGGCGTGTTCATGGGGTTGCGCCCTGTGATGGTGGGGCTGATAGCCTCGGCGGCGTTGCTGCTTATGAACAAGGACAACTTCGGCAGCGAAATGAGCGAGTGCATCAAGAGCATATCGATATGCCTGATTACATTCTTTTTTGCCTATTTTACCAAGGTGCATCCCATCATATTAATAATAGTGGCAGGAATTGCCGGTTATTTCTTGTTTTGACGATGAATTACGCAGAATCACTCGATTTCCTATATAACAGGCTGCCAATGTTCCAGCGCATAGGCGGCGCGGCCTACAAGGCCGGACTCGACACGAGCCTTAACCTTTCGGCACTGTTTGGCAACCCACACAAGTCGTTCAAGTCGATACACGTTGCCGGAACCAACGGCAAGGGTTCTACGTCGCATTTGCTTGCGTCGATGCTGCAACTGGCAGGTTACCGCGTGGGGCTTTACACGTCGCCCCACTTGGTTGACTTCAGGGAACGCATAAGGGTCGATGGCAAGATGATCAGCCGTGAAGCGGTGTGCGACTTCGTTGAAAGGTATGCCGGTATGGAATTTGCCGGTTCGCCGTCGTTTTTCGAGCTGACGATGGTAATGGCGTTCGACTATTTCAAGCAACAGCATATCGACATAGCCGTGATTGAAGTAGGGCTTGGCGGGCGGCTTGACAGCACTAATATCATTTCGCCCATACTCGGCATAATCACCAACATATCTTTTGACCATACGCAGTTCCTTGGCAACACCTTGCCCCTAATTGCGGCAGAGAAGGCCGGAATCATCAAGCGGCACATGCCGGTGGTGATAGGCGAGGATTCGGCAGAAACACACGATGTATTTGTGTCGAAAGCCGCCATCGAGGATGCGCCTATTACGTTTGCCGAGGAGCTGCCGCAGGTGTTGTCGGCTCGCCGCGATGCCGACAGGTGGGTACTCGAAACTCGCGATTTCGGGACTGTAACCGACCAGCTTTCGGGCGACTGCCAGGTAAAGAATGCCAATACGGTACTTGTCGCCGCAGGCGAATTGCGCAAGCTCGGCATCTGCCTGCCCGATGCCGCGGTAAGGGATGCATTTGCGAGGGTATGCGAACTGTCGGGCCTCATGGGGCGTTGGATGGTGGTAGGAACGCATCCGCGCACGGTATGCGACACGGGACACAACACAGGCGGGTGGAAATATATCGCCGAACAGTTGAGGCATGAACGGTATGAACGCTTGCACATGGTCATAGGATTTGTCAACGACAAGGATATCTCTCACATACTCGACATGATGCCTCGCGAGGCATTGTATTATTTCACGCAGGCTTCGATTCCAAGAGCCCTCGACAGTAAGGAACTTGCGCGGCTGGCACGGGAGAAAGGCTTGAACGGAGACAATTACGATACGGTGGAACAGGCTTATAAGGCTGCAGTGGCTTCGGCTTGTGGCAATGACATGATTTTTATAGGCGGAAGCACATTCGTAGTCGCCGATTTCTTGTCGATTTGATGTCTTTACCCGATAAAATTCGATATGATACTTTGACGTTTCGTATTTTTATCGCATATTTGTAACAGGTTCTTCTTCGTCGGCACGTCAAAGATGAAGCAGGGCTTGCAACCGTTAATCTATATCATTATGTCTGAGTTTAACAAACATCTGTCGAAAGGTACCGTATTGCATGGGGCTAAAAACAGCTATTGCATTGATGGAGTGTTGGGTCAAGGGTCTTTCGGAATAACCTATCTTGCTACTACAAAGGCAACCGTGGTGGGTTCGCTTGGTGAGTTGCAGACCGACATTCGAGTGGCTATAAAAGAATTTTTCATGCGCGACCTTAACGACCGCGCGGGTGGAACCGATGTCTCCTGTCCAACCAATAGGGAGCTTGTGGAGAAGTATCGTGCCAAATTTGCGGGAGAGGCTTCGAAGTTGAGCAATTTGAAGTATCCCGGCATAGTGCGTGTGCTTGACGTGTTTGACGCCAACGGCACGTCGTACTACGTCATGGAATATTGCGACGGCGGCAGCCTCGACGCATATGTCAAGAAAAAGGGAGCATTGACCGAGCAAGAGGCTTTGCGTTACTTTGAGCAAGTGGCCAAGGCTATAGCCTACATGCACAGCCACCACATGCTGCACCTCGACGTGAAGCCGTCTAATATAATGCTGCGAAGTTCGGGCGACGCGGTATTGATAGATTTCGGTCTGTCGAAGCAGTATGATGACAATGGCAAGGCCGAGACGAGTAGCAAGGTGGCCGGTGGCACTCCGGGATATTCGCCAATGGAGCAGCTTGACTATCACGAGAGCAAGGGTTTTCAGACCACGCTCGACATATATGCGCTTGGTGCAACGTTGTACATGATGCTTACCGGGGAACGTCCGCCTGTAGCATCCGACATTTTTGATTATGGCTTCCCGTATAGTAAATTGCAAGCTCGTCATGTGAGTCGGCACACGATAGATTGCATAGCTCGTGCAATGCAGCCACGACGCACCGACCGATACCAGACGGTGGAAAATTTTGTCTCGGACTTGTGCAGCGGGACTGTTGTCACTCCTCCCGAGCCTCGGAAGCCACCCGAGCCGCCGGTGCCGCCCAAGCCCGATGTTAAGAAGCCTAAAAACCGATTGTGGCTCATTGTCACAGCAGCCGCGGTGGTGGCAGCTGTCGCGGCATTCTTGATATTGACTTTCGTCAATGGGGGCAATGCCGAGGAAGCCTACTTGAAAGGGGAGAAGTATTACAACGACGGTAATTATGCCGAGGCTGTGGATTGCTATCGGCAAGCTGCCGAGGATGGCAATGCCGATGCTCAGTATATGTTGGGCTTCTGTGCAGCTACCGGCACAGGAAGGGACATCGATTATGAGGAAGCTGCGAAGTGGTATCTCGATGCTGCCTATCAAGGACATGCCGAGGCCCAATACAGCATCGGGTGGTGCTACCGTAACGGGCGTGGGGTGGAACAAAACTACGAGGATGCCGTGTATTGGTATCAGCGGTCGGCCGAACAAGGAGATGCCGATGCGCAGTTTGAACTCGGCGAGTGCTACGACAACGGAATAGGCGTGGCCGAAGACAATGCCGAGGCTGCCAAGTGGTATGAAAAGGCTGCATGGCAGGGGCACACCACTGCCCAATATTACATGGGAATATGTTATGAATTTGGCGACGGAGTGGAGCAAGACGACTACGAGGCGTTTAAATGGTATCGCAAGGCTGCCGAGAGCGGAGCGTCGGCGGCGCAATATAATTTGGGCAATTGTTACTATAACGGAACCGGCGTGGGGCAGAGTTATTCAGAGGCCGTGAAGTGGTATCGCAAGGCTGCCGAACAGGATCTTGCCATAGCCCAGAACGACCTTGGAAACTGTTATTACATGGGTTACGGAGTTGACCTCGACTATTCGGAGGCTGTGAAGTGGTTTAGGAAAGCAGCCGACCAAGACAATGTGACCGCGCAATACAATCTTGGTCTGTGCTATGAATACGGAAACGGCGTTGCCGAGAGCCGTTACGAAGCTGCGCAATGGTATCGCAAGGCTGCGCGGAATGGCGACGAGGATGCACAACAGAAGTTGACCGATTGGGGCTATAGTTGGTAACAAACCGTGTGAGGAATATAAAGAAAAACGGCGATGAAAGGAGCAAACGTATGCAACTTTCATCGCCGCTTTTTCTTGTGGAAGGGTTAAAGTGCCGCTATGACCTCGATTTCCACCAAAGCCTGCTTTGGCAACTCTTTCACCGAGAAGGCCGACCGTGCAGGATACGGTTCGCCGAACTCGTCGGCATACACTTCGTTCATTGGACCGAAAAAGTGCATTTCGCCAAGGTAAACGGTAGTCTTTACCACGTTGTCGAGCGTGGCTCCCACCTCGGCAAGCACGGCCTTGATGTTGGCGATTGTTTGGCGGGTCTGGTCTTTTATGTCTCCCTCAATCTTGCCGGTAGCCGGATTTATGCCTACTTGTCCCGACAAGAATATGAGGTTTCCCACTTTTACCGCATGGCTGTATGGCCCTATGGCAGCAGGAGCTGCCTTGGCCGAGATTACTTCTTTCATATTTCTTTTTCGTTAAAATTTAAGGGTAAATTCTTTATCAAAACGTCATCTACTGTAGTTTCGTAGCTCTTGTGTATCATGCGCATCGTAGTCTCGAACTTTATTTGCAACGATGGTATGAATCCCGATTTTCCCGAATTGCGCAGCCTTTCCTTTGCCGACCTGAGCGTCAGATGCTCAAGGTCGAAGGCCGGTTGGTAGGCTGTCTCGCGGTCGTCGCGCCCCACTACCGCCGACAGTAGTTTCACGTCCACGAGATGGTCGATGACCGCGCCGACGAGGCGTATGGGAATATTGTATTTTTCCGTTATGTCGAGCTTGGTGTACGGAGATTTCTGTTGGTTGAAGCGTTTTGCTATTATGGTAAGTATCACTATCGTCACATCGGTCATGTATCGTTGCGATATCTCGTTGATGTTGTCGCGGAAGTTGAATCGGAATATGTTCTGCGACGAATAAGTCAAGACGACCCCCGACAGGCATACGAGCCACGACATGTATATCCATATGAGCAATATGGGCAGGAAGGCGAAGCTGCCGTATATGGCGTTGTATTTCGACACATAAATCTGCCCGCTCACCATGAGCCATTGCAGCAGTTGGAATACGATGGCGCACAAGAATCCCGAAACGAGAGCATATTTTACTTTTACCTTAGTATATGGGATAAGCACGAACGTCAGCGTGAACGACATCCATGTGAGTATGCCGGGAGCGATGTCGAGCAGCGTCTCTACCACGGGCGACAGGAACGTGTCGGACGACATGGTGAGAACGAACAGCTTTATGCCGTTGGTGCATATTATGAGTACCGGAATTATGAAAAAGATGGCGATGTAGTCGGTCATCTTGCGGTAGAAGCTGCGTTTCTTGTTTATGCCCCATATGTGGTTGAAGGCATCTTCAACGTTCGACAAAAGGCTTATCAACGTCCATAGCAGGAACAGTATGCCCACGCCCACAAAAATACCCTCCGACGACTGCGCGAGATAAGAATCGACAAATGAGAACACGTTGCTCAGCTCGTCGCGCTGCACTGGTATGAAATTGAATATTTCAGATTCGATGAGGTTCTGGAATCCGAATCCGCGCCCGATGGCAAATATCATGGCGAGCGTCGGTACCAGCGCAAGCATAGTGTTGAACGTGAGGGCGGCTGCCTTTTGCTGCATGTTGGTGTCGAGGATTGAGCGAATCGACAGGTTCAGCGTCTTGGCGAGGTCGATATACCAGTTGCTGCGCGTCTCGTTCCACACGCCTCCGGTCCAGTACCACCACAGGCGTATGCCATAGCGCCGTAGCCTGGCTATCAACATATGATATTTAGTGCCGGTTTTCATGATGGCGAATTTTAATATAAAAAAGGCAGCATGGCTGTAAGCCGGGTTATGTCGTGCCACACGTGTGCGGCACGGCCTGTCATTTATCTGAACCCGACGTTGCCGCCGGGCTTTAGCAGCCTACCCCTCGACAATGGGCGAGCAACCCTTGAATGCCGATATACTTGGCCTTGCAACTCATAAGATGTGCGGCGCGCGATGTCGCCATTGCGCCCGGTGGGCTCTTACCCCGCCTTTTCACCCTTGCCGTCCCCTTGGAAAAGAGGAAGGCGGTTGTTTTCTGTCACATTGTCTCTGCCCTCGCAAGCAGCTTCCCGTTAGGAAATATGATGCTCTGTGTTGCCCGGACTTTCCTCACGCCGCTCATGCGTCGGCGAGCGACAAGCCGCCATACTGCCTCGTAGCACAAAGTTAAGGCTTTTTTGTGAAATTGCAGCAAATTATGTTTCATATTCGCAACCGTGGAGCGGGCGTTATGCTGCGTGTGTGGGTGATTTGCTTTTTTCGGCGTGTGTTGCTATTTTTGTAAATAAATTTGGTATTAATTATGGAAACCAGACGCATTATAATAGCCATCGATGGCTTTTCATCGACAGGCAAAAGCACCATGGCCAAGACTCTTGCCCGTCGCATAGGTTACGCTTATATAGATACCGGGGCGATGTATCGTGCCGTGGCACTGTTTTGCATTGAGAACGGGCTGATAGGTGCCGACGGCACGGTAGATGAGGCCGGGCTTGAAAGTCGCCTTGGCGACATAGCCATCACCTTTGGCGTGAATGCTGCAACCGGGCAGTCGGAAACATTCCTTAACGGCCGCTGCGTGGAGCGCGAGATACGCGACATGCGCGTTTCGGGAGTGGTGAGCAATGTTGCCAAGATTGCGTTTGTGCGCCATGCGCTTGTGTCCCAACAGCAGGCCATGGGACGAGGCAAGGGCATAGTGATGGACGGGCGCGACATAGGCACCGTCGTATTTCCCGATGCCGAAATGAAAGTGTTTGTCACGGCTTCGGCCGAGACTCGTGCGCGCAGGCGGTATGACGAGCTTGTGGCAAAAGGCGACACCGGGGTGACATATGACCAGGTGCTGCGCAATGTGGAGGAGCGTGACCGAATTGACACCACCCGTGCCGAGAGTCCGCTTAGGAAAGCCGACGATGCGTATGTGCTCGATAATTCAAATATGACCATCGACGAGCAGAATCGATGGCTGCTTGACTTGTATGACAAAATCGCCGGAAACGACCGATAAAAGGCATGTGCGTATGGCAAGGATAGAAATCGACAGCGGGTCGGGGTTTTGTTTCGGCGTGGTAACTGCGATTCGCAAGGCCGAAGAGGAACTGGAAAAGTCGGGGCATCTTTATTGCCTTGGCGATATCGTACATAATTCCAATGAGGTGGAAAGGCTTGAATCGAAAGGGTTGCAGACCATCACGCATGACGAGTTGCGCAACCTGCATGATGTGACGGTGCTGCTGCGTGCGCACGGCGAGCCGCCGGAGACGTATGACATAGCCGCCCGTAACGGCATAAACATAATCGATGCCACATGTCCCGTGGTGCTGCAACTACAGCGCCGCATCAATGCCCGATACCGCGAAGTCGGGCAGGACGGTGCGCATCCGCAAATAGTGATTTACGGTAAGAAAGGACATGCCGAAGTGAACGGGCTTGTCGGTCAGACCAACGGCGAGGCTATCGTCGTCGAAAGCGTCGATGAGCTTGACAGAATCGATTTTTCCCGAGACATATATTTGTATTCCCAGACAACCAAGTCGCTACAGGGATTTGCCACGATGGTCAAAGAGATTTCGCTGCGCAAACGAGCCGGTTTTGAAAGTTTCGACACCATTTGCCGACAGGTGGCCAATCGTATTCCGCGCATAAGGGAGTTTGCGCAGAACCATGACTTGATACTGTTTGTGTGCGGCAACAAGAGCAGCAATGGCAAGATTCTGTATGAGGAGTGCCGCAATGCCAATCCGGAATCTTACCAGATATCTTCGCCCGAAGAGATCGACCCCAAGTGGCTCGAAGGGAAAGAAAACATAGGGATATGCGGCGCGACTTCAACGCCCATGTGGCTCATGGATCAGGTGCGTAGTGCCGTTGGAGAACTGCTGCGATAGGGAAGTCGCGATTGTGATTTCATAGCGGGCAACGGCCTGTCTGAATTTTGCTCAAAGTCTCATCTGGCAAAATTCAGACAGGCTGTTGCATGTGCGTGTGACAGTGCGCCGGGGTAAAATGAGCTATTTATGCCTAATAATCGTTTATTATTGGGCGTTTTATCAGAAAGTTTGCTTATCTTTGCGAGAATTTTTACAAGAATAATATTTTATGGTAACACCTACAAAGAAAACCATCGACCTCGGTGACGGACGAGTAATCACCCTTGAGACAGGCAAGCTGGCTAAGCAGGCCGATGGAGCGGTTGAACTGCGCATGAACAATACGATGATTCTTGCGACAGTAGTGTCGGCCAAGGAAGCCGGCGAAGGAGTCGATTTTATGCCACTCCAAGTTGAATACAAAGAAAAATTTTCGGCTTTCGGCCGTTTCCCGGGCGGTTTCCAGAAGCGAGAAGGACGCGCTTCGGATTACGAGATTCTCACAGCCCGTCTTGTTGACCGCGTATTGCGGCCGCTGTTCCCCGACAATTATCATGCCGACACATTTGTCAACATCATTCTTTTCTCGTCGGATGGCGTTGATATGCCCGATGCACTTGCGGGACTTGCAGCTTCGGCAGCGTTGGCTGTGTCGGACGTTCCGTTTAACGGACCTATTTCTGAAGTGCGTGTTGCGCGCATAGAGGGCAAATTCGTCATCAACCCTACTTTCGACCAATTGAAAACGGCTGACATGGATCTTATGGTGGGTGCTACTTACGACAATATTATGATGGTTGAAGGCGAGATGGACGAAGTGAGCGAAGCCGACCTGCTTGAAGCCTTGAAGGTGGCACACGAAGCCATCAAGGTGCAATGTGTCGCTCAAATGGAGCTTGCCAAAGAATTAGGCGTAACCAAGCGCGAGTATTGCCACGAGGTGAACGACGAAGAGTTGCGCGCCAAGGTAAAAGAGGTGTGCTACGACAAGGCTTATGCCATAGCCAAGGCCGGCTCGGCCGACAAGCATTGGCGTGCCGACAGCTTCGAGGCCATCTGCAACGACTTTATAGAATCTCTTCCCGAGGAAGAACGCGAAGAAAAGACTCCGCTCGTACAGCGTTATTATCACGACGTGGAAAAGGAAGCCATGCGCCGTTGCGTGCTTGATGAGGGCATACGCCTCGATGGCCGCAAGACAACCGAAATACGTCCTATATGGTGCGAGGTAGATTATCTGCCGGGACCTCACGGCTCGGCCGTGTTTACCCGCGGCGAGACTCAGGCTCTTGCTACTGTAACCCTTGGCACCAAGCTCGACGAAAAGCTTGTTGACGATGTGCTGAACCACAGCACCGAGCGTTTCTTGCTCCATTACAATTTCCCGCCGTTCTCTACCGGTGAGGCAAAGGCGCAGCGTGGCGTTGGTCGTCGCGAAATAGGCCACGGCAATCTTGCGCACCGTGCATTGAAGCGCATGTTCCCCGACGATTTCCCCTACACTGTTCGCATCGTGTCAGACATACTTGAGTCTAACGGTTCGTCGTCGATGGCCACGGTATGCGCAGGCACTCTTGCCCTGCTCGATGCCGGCGTGAAGATGAAGAAGCCGGTTGCAGGTATAGCCATGGGACTGATTTCCGACACCGGGAACGTCAAGCATGCAGTATTGTCCGACATATTGGGCGACGAAGACCACCTTGGCGACATGGACTTCAAGGTGACGGGAACCAAGGATGGCATTACTGCCACTCAGATGGATATCAAGTGCGACGGCTTGTCGTATGAAATTCTTGAGCAGGCCTTGAACCAGGCTCGTGAAGGGCGTTTGCACATATTGAACATTATCAATGAGACCATTCCCGAACCGCGTGCCGATTACAAGCCTCATGTGCCACGCATTGTGAAGATGACTGTCGATAAAGACTTCATCGGCGCAATCATCGGCAAGGGCGGCGAAACCATACAAGGCATACAGGAAAAGACCGGTGCCGTTATAGCAATAGACGAAATCGACGGCAAGGGAGAAATTGAAATCTCGGCAGCCAACAAGGACAGCATCGATGCCGCAGTTGCTTGCATCAAGGAAATCATCGCTGTACCGGAAGAAGGGCAGATTTATACCGGCACGGTGCGCAGCATACTGGAGTTTGGCGCATTTGTGGAATTCATGCCCGGACGTGACGGTTTGCTTCATATATCGGAAATCAGCTGGGACAGAATCGACAACATGGAATCTACCGGCTTGAAGGAAGGCGACCAAGTAACGGTAAAATTGATAGAAATCGACAAGAAGACCGGCAAGTTCCGCCTGTCGATGAAGGCTCTGCAGGAAAAGCCCGAAGGGTATGAAGAACGCAGAGGCAACGGTAACGGCGGCCATCGCGGTGGCAACGGCGGCGGAGGCAACCGTGGCCCGCGTCGCGAGCAAGGCGGCAATAACCGTGGTCCGCGAGGCAATGGCGGCGGAGGCAACCGTGGTCCGCGTCGCGACTAATCGAGAATCATATTCTGTACTCAATTCTAATATGTCAAGGGCAACAAGGGCGTGAGTCTCTGTTGCCTTTTTTGCATTTATAATGCAAGCATCTGTATTTTTATATTATTTTTTGCATAAAACAGGCTGCATCTCGGCATAACGTATCAAGCAAGCTTGCACGTTCTGTTCTCGATTTGCGCTATTTTTGCCTAAGATAAGTTGGGTTTAAGAGTCTGCTTAAAATTATAATGTCATGCAGTTGAAAGAGGGAAGTGTATTGCAAGGTGGAAAATATGAGATAATTCGCACTTTGGGACAAGGCGGTTTTGGCATTACCTACCTTGGCCGCCAATTGGGATTGGGTAGGGAAGTGGCCATAAAGGAATTTTATATGGCTGCATATTGCAACCGTGGCTTATCGTCTTCGCATGTGACCACGGTGTCGGACGGTGCAAAGGTCGAGGTAGAGCGGTTTAAGCGTAAATTTCTGAAAGAGGCAGCAATGATAGCGTCGCTCGACAATCCCCACATAATTCACATTTATGATGTGTTTGAAGAAAACGGCACTGCATATTATGTCATGGAATATATTAATGGCGGGTCGCTGAAGGAGCTGTTGGCTGCACGTGGTTCATTGCCGGAGGCTGAAGCCATGAAATATGTGTTTCAATTGTCGGAGGCCTTGCGCTATTTGCATGGGCTTAAGATATTGCACCTCGACTTGAAGCCTGCCAATATATTAATGAAAGACGGGCATACCGCGGTGTTGATTGACTTTGGCATTTCAAAACAATATGACGACATAGGCGGGCAGACGAGCAGTACGCCAGTAGGATTAAGCAAGGGGTATGCACCGTTGGAGCAATACATGACAGGAGGCGTGAACAACTTCAAGCCATGTACCGATATTTATGCATTGGGCGCAACGTTCTACACATTATTGACCGGGGTGTTGCCTCCCGAAGCAAGCGAAGTCAATGAGAATGGACTGCCGCCTTTGCCTCCTTCGGTTTCCGGCAGGGTGGTTGAGGCTATAAAAAAGGCGATGAGTCCTCGCCAGAAAGACAGGCCGCAATCGGTCGATGAATTTATTGCCCTGTTTGTAGAAACATCAGGTAGTGAAAATAAAGGCAAAAGTCTTTCAAAGGAAGCGTGGGTTGCATGTGCGGCAGCGTTGGCGTTAATCGTATTGGTGGTGTTGGCATTATTGGCGGCAAAAGATGACAGTATGCCGGCAGAATCGTATTCGCAACCTAACGTCGTGGCATCGGCTGATAACCGGCAAGAAGCCATGACTGTGGCAGCAGATAGCATTGGCTTTAGTGCCAATGAGCCGGAAGAAGCCCCATCTAAGTGGGGCGATGAAAAGGAAGCCGTAGCTTTTGCACGCAAGGCCATACTCGACCGATTGGCCGACAAGGCCGACTATTATTCGGGTAGCGACTTGGACGACGGTTTACGGAACCTGCTTGCGTGGTATAGGAATGATGTCAATGATTTATATGGATCACCCGACAATCCCGTGGAAGATGGTATATGGCACATAGGTAATGACATGTGGGATCCATCGTTGCATTTGATTTCTGCGAATAAGGAGCAGATTCAGACTTTAGGCATTACCGATTATTTTTATAACATAACGTTTGAGCTGTATTATGCCAGGGAGCGGCAAGGTACAAAGGCCATAAAGGTGAGATGTACTGATAATGCATTCTCGGTGTATGACATTTGTTCGGACAATGCCGAGAGTCCATCGTCGGTATGGGTGAGAGAGGCGTTGTCGAAATATTATTTTAGTCATGCCGAATAATTGTTCTGTCTTTCGTATTATTGCTAATTATGCTTAAATGGCGATTGAATTATTTGGATTTTAGCGGGAGAATTTATAAATTTAGGTCATAATTAAAGCTTCGGCTTATGCCGGGCAGAGTTGTGTAACTAAAAATAAACGATTATGAAACCTTTGCACATTGTTTTGGCTGTCATCGGTGGTGCAATTGCCGGTGCTGCCGTGGGATTGCTGTTTGCTCCCGAGAGCGGGGTTAACACCCGTAAGAAGATTGCCGATTACCTTAGGGAAAAAGGCATAAAGTTGAAAAAGGACCAAATCGACGAGTTGGCTTCTGAAATAGAAGGAGCTTAAAATCGCATTTACCGCCGGTCGGTTTAAGAAACTTATAATACGCGACAAAAAAGTAAGGAGGTTGATATGAAAAATATAGGTATTTTATATGCATTTCTTGGTGGCGCAGTGGTAGGTTGCGTGGCAGCTCTGTTGTTTGCTCCCGAGAAGGGTGTGGAACTTCGTGCCCGCATCAAGAACAAGCTGAAAGAGCACGGCATAGACTTCAGCGACGACGAGGTTGAAGAACTTGTAGAACAGATAGCCAACGAGGTAGAATAAAGAAATAAATATATGCGGGAGTGACGCATTTTGTGTTTTTATGGTTAATGTGTAGTATGTCGCTTCCGCATATTTTCAATTGTGTCGGCCCTTTTATTTGACATCTTTTTTGACGTAAGGGCTGTGACAATTTGTCGCAGTGTGCCGCTTTCACTGTCGCGGCTGTATTGTGCGTAAACATAGTTTGTAGCATGGCAGAAAACCAATATGTCAGATTATGGGAGGAACTTAAGAAGTACTTCCGTTTGCAAATCGATTATACCCGCTTGACTGCGGTCGAGAAGTTTTCATTGTTGCTCTCGGCTGCTGCCGTGACGCTTGTCGTCGTTTTGCTGTGTGCCTGTGCACTGTTCTATTTGTCGTTTGCATTGGCTTGCGTCTTGGAGCAGTGGTTTGGCGTGGAATGGGCTGCCTATTTAGTGGTGGGCGGTATTTTCGCTTTGGTGCTGTTGATAATATTTGTATTTAGGAAGCAATTGATTGTCAACCCGGTGACCAGGTATATAACTCGGTTGTTTCTCGATAAAAAGTAAATGAGTCATGGCAACAGATCACACTCGCAACAAGCTGATTGATACGGACGATGCCAAGTGGCGCGGATATTCAATCGACGAACTGAAATATCGCAGAGCCGTGGCACTTGTGAAGCTCGAAATGCAGAAAACGATGCTTGCCGGGTCGGTAAAATCGGTCACCAATTCGATTTCCGACACTAAGGCGCGGCTGTTGGGGGCAACGGGCAAACGCTTTGAGGGCAAGCTTAAATTTGTGAATTATTTGGTTGTAGGTTACAAGTCGATGCGCATGGCCATGAACTTGTGGAATACTTTTAAAAGCAAAAAGAAGCGATGAACAATTACATGAAAGTGGCGTTTCACTTGTCGCCATACGACGAGATGCAAACCGACATATTGGTTGCGACACTTGCCGACTACGGGTATGAATGCTTTGAGCCGACCGGCGACGGCACTAATGCCTATATCGTAGAGAAAGATTATGATGCTGAAGCGGTCAAGAAGGCTATCGACGAATCGGGCGTGAACGCAAGTGTGACGTGGAATGCCGAGAAGATAATAGGCGTCAACTGGAACGAGGAGTGGGAAAAGAATTATTTCAAGCCCATGTCTATTGCAGGGCGTTGTGTCATACACAGCACGTTCCACACCGATTACCCGAAATTGGAATATGAAATAGTGATCGACCCGAAGATGGCTTTCGGCACCGGGCATCATGAGACCACGAGCTTGATGGTGGAACAGATATTGCGGGAAGACCTGCGTGGGAAGTCGGTCATCGACATGGGTACCGGCACCGGTATCCTGGCAATCCTCGCATCGATGTGTGGCGCAAGTGCCGTGACCGGTGTCGAAATCGACGAGGATGCCTACCTCAATGCCATTGAGAACGTCAAGCTCAACGATGTCGGGGGGAATGTGACATTGGTTCATGGCGATGCCTCGTCGCTGAACGGCATTGCCGAGGCCGACATGCTGTTGGCCAACATCAATCGAAATATAATCACAACCGACATTGGCCGTTATGCGGCAGCGTTGAAGTCGGGCGGGGTTATGCTGCTTAGTGGTTTCTACGTCGAAGATATCCCGGTCGTTATGTCGGCGGCCGCAAGTTTAGGCTTGGAGCAAGCACTGTATAACGAGAAGAACAGGTGGACAATGTTGAAATTGTTAAAGAGATGACTGTATAAATAAGAATTCTTTCATTTTCAAATGGATTTTTGCAAAAAAATGGCAAGGAGAGGGTTGCTTGTGACAAGTATCTCTCTCTATTTTTACGGGCAGTAAAGATAACAAGCAAACCGCACTCCAAACATTGGAATGCGGTTTGCTTGTTATATATGGAGAAAAATTATTTCTTTTTGGACGTAATCAATATTACCCCGTTCTTGCCTTTTTCTCCGTATTGAGAAGTGGCTTTCTCGTCTTTAAGCACGCTGATGCTCTCAATGGATTCCGGGTTTATCTCGTTTATGTCTTTTAGATACTCTTTCCCGTCGAGAATAATCAAAGGTTTCGTAGCGTCAGTGTTTTTAGACGTGACTACAATGACACCGTTCTTCCCTTTTTCTCCGTATCGGGATATGGATTCTTTGTCTTTAAGTACGCTGATGCTTTCTATGGTTTCGGGATTTAAATTTTCTAAGTTGCCAATATATTCCTTGCCGTCGAGAATCACGAGTGGATTATTGCCATCTGTGTTATCGCCTTTATAACTGATGATTGTTATGTTTTTGTTGGATATGTCCGACTTGATAGAGTCCTTGTCCATGCTGCCATGGCCTATGACAATTATTTTTTCTTGTGCGGCATCGGCTTTTACGGCATTTTTATCATTTGCAGCATTTGACATTGCCATAAAATCGGTAACTTTGACACTGGAAACCTCATTAAGCGGTTGAGAGATTTCGGGACGGGCAAAAGCGGCAACTGCCACGGCAGCCAACGGTAGTACGTATAAGTACTTGGCACTTGCCCACGGATTTGATTTCTTTTTCATCATCATAGTGATACGTTTTTTTAGTGAACTGTGATTTATGCTGTTGGCAAGAGAGTAGAGCCTTGAGCCAACAGCTTTTTTTATTAAAAGTGATTGATATTCCTTTGCATTAATTCCTTCGGTCAGTACGGCTTCGTCGGCTTCATATTCGTGTATGTCCTGTAATTCTCGTTTCAGCAGCCATGCTGCCGGGTTAAACCAATGCAGCCATATGCAGGCTTCGGCAAGCATAATGTCCCATGAGTGGCCGAGTCGTGCATGGGCTTTCTCGTGCGCAAGGATTGCCTTCAGGTTGTCGTCGGCATCTTTTTCTGATATCACTATGTAGTGCATCCAGCTGAAAGGCGCAATCTCTTTATCGTGTATGACCAATCGAAATCCGTCGGTCGTCTTTGAGATGCGGCCATGACGAATGAAAACAAGCATACGGCATATTGCATACAGGTATTTTGCAAAGAAGAAAAGCGTTCCTCCAAGGTAGGCCGAGACTAATATTATGCCCCAATTGAAGGCAGGCGAAGACTCCTCGGGTTTGAGGTTGGCTTGATTAATCATCCACATGTCGCCTATATTTCCAAAAGTGGCTGCCTGTGCCGACTCAGCTGTAATTTTTATGGCCGGAATCGTGGCCGACAGTACAAGCAGTCCCAATAGAGCCATGCGGTTGAATCGGTGGAATGTTTCCTTGCTGAGCAGTACCTTGTAGAAAAGGTAAAACAAGGCTAAGCAAACAGATGCCTTCAATATATAGACAAAAAATAATCCCATAGTCGCTACTTTATTGTCATTCTCCTTTTTCTACCTTTTTTATAAGTTCTTTCAATTCTTCGATGGTTATATCTTCTTCTTTTACCAACGAAGACACGACACCCATGAACGAATTGTTGAAGTATTTGCTTATCACTCCCCGCAGCGTGCTGCGCTTGAACTCGTCTCGCGTTACTGCTGCATGGTACTGGTATGTGTTGCCATATGGCGTATGAGCCAGATAGCCTTTTTCTTCAAGCCCGCGCACGATGGTTGAGAGCGTGTTTATGTGCGGGCGCGGTTCGGGATAAAAGTCGAGCAGTTGTTTAACAAATAGCGGCCCGTTGTCCCAAAAGAACCCCATCACTTCTTCTTCTTTTGCAGTCAGTCTTTTCATCGCCATAATTTTTTCATTGCAAATGTAACTATATTTTTTAGTTCGTCAACTATATTCCATAGTTAATATTGCCTAAATTGAAAATATATGTGTATATGTATTGATTATGAGATGTTTACTAAATCAAATATTACAGTGTGTAAAAACATGATATTATTTTTAATGCGCGAGATGATTCTTAGATCGGGCTAGTTCGAAAGTCTTGTTGCACTGCAAATACAGTGATGGCAACGGATATTCGGCTTACACGGGTGTAGTGAGTGATAGTGAACGTAACCTGTGGAATGACAGGTATATACATTAAGTGGCTTCGGAGATGCTGAACTATTGTGGCAGCTTAAGTGCTGCATCTTCGAAGCCGTTTCTCATGTGTGGAAGTC
>CALUNI010000032.1 GCA_944321905.1 uncultured Muribaculaceae bacterium
TTCGTATGCCTGCGCCGCTTCCTGTACGACAGGTTGGCCTTCTCTACGTCTACGTACTTCGTCCTCGGACGGTGCAAGTAACCCTGTCTTTGTCACTCCGTCTTCGCCCTCTCGTGAAATGGGGGATTTGTGGCAGTGCTATCGTTGTTTCGGGCATTTTTATGGGTGTTTCTAAGCTATCGTCATTGACTATAAGAGCTGCGACGCAGCTCAAATATGCTTATCCGCATGCAAGCGCAGCGCAGCTTGCGGTAGCTGAGACTCTTATGTGTAGCGACCTCGGAGAGGTCGAATCAATGCACAAACCATGTAGTTCGGCATCTCCGAAGCCGCATCCACAGGAGCTGAGACTACCGCAAGCAGTGCTGCGCTTGCGTGCGGTTGAGCATTGTAGGGCAGCTACGGCCGCCCTGTGTCGCTTGCCGCCCGACGGCGCAAGTAACCCTGTCTTTGTCACTCCGTCTTCGCCCTAAACGCTGCCGACCTGTTTTCTGCAACCGGTAGAGACGCAAAATTTTGCGTCTCATTGTGTGGCATGTGCAAGAAGATGATAGAACGGCGGGAGACGCAAAATTTTGCGTCTCTACTGGGGGTGTGCCGATTGCTTTACAGTTCCGCAGCCGGAAACAGATGCAGCGACTCGAGTAGGAACCGAGTCGCTGCACCTGTGTGTTTTGTTTGTTATGATATGCCCCTTATATGAGGCGTGAGAGGGCTTGGATGGTGTCGTGAGCCGTCTGGTCGGCACGGCACGGCACAACCGTGGCAAATCCGCGCTGAAGCCAATATAGGTCTTGGCTCTCATCGTCGGGGTCGGTGGGTGCATATTTGCCGGTGAGCCAGTGGTATGTGCGTCCGTGCGGGTCGATGCGGCTGTCGTATTCTTCAACCCATCGCCCCATTGCGGCTTTTGCCGCTTTTATTCCTTTCACTTCGTCGCATTTGGGTATGTTGATGTTGTAGCACACCTCGGTCGGCAGCAGCCCGTCCAATGCAAGTTCAATGAAGCGTTTTACTATGGGCAGGCATGGTGAGAAGTCGGGTGAGGCCGAGTAGTCGCCATACGAGAACCCGATGCTCGGCACGCCAAGGAATGTCCCCTCGAATGCAACGCCCATTGTACCCGAGTATATGGCACTGTTGCCCGAGTTATAGCCGTGGTTTATGCCCGACAGTACGAGGTCGGGCAGGCGAGGCATGAGCTTGTCGGTGGCGAGCTTTATGCAATCGACAGGAGTGCCGTTGACGTGGTACACGGTAGCTCCCGGAGTGTCGGAGACGAGTGTCGCGCGAATGGGCGTATCGACAGTGAGAGCCGACGACTTGCCCGACTGGTGCGTGCTTGGTGCGGCGACGAATATGTCGCCATACCGGCGAGCCACGTTGGCAAGGAAATTCAAGCCGCCCGCTTGATATCCATCGTCATTGCCGATAAATATAAGCGGGCGTTGTGTTGGTTGAGTCATATGTGTGTTTAAAGTATGAGTTAGCGTTATTTTATTGGGATTAGCAACGTCTGCCCGGCACGTATGCGGCTGCCTCGTATTCCGTTGGCACGGCGTATGTCGGCCACCGTCACGCCACGATATTTCATGGCTATTCCCGACAGTGTTTCGCCCGATTTCACCTTGTGCTTGCGGGTCTTGTAGGTCGGCGTGCTTTTCTTTTTCTGCTTGGTCGATTGACTGTTGTCGGCCACTTGCTGCTCGTTGCCCTTTACCCTTACGCGTTGGTAAGAGCTAATCTTTAGCAGTTGCCCGCGTTGTATGCCGTCGCCGCGCAGCCCGTTGGCTCGTTTTATGCTGCTCACGGTCACACCATATTTGCGTGCGATTACCGACAATGATTCTCCACGCCTTACCTTGTGGTACTTGGTGACAAGCTTGCGCTCGTAGTTGCCGCCCCCGTCGCTGTAATCGACCGGATTTGCGACGCTGCGCATGGCATACCGCTTGTTGTCGAAAGCAAGGATGCTGTCTTCGCTCATGATGTAGCTGTAAATCTGCTGCGACGGCAGTATCAGCTTGTAGGGATGCACGTTGCCCGGAATCACGTCTTTGCGGTATTGCGGGTTGAGCGCACGGATTTCATCGACCGGCATGTTAAGAACCGACGATATCTGGTTGAAGTGTACGCGGCGGTCGATGCTGATTGTATCGGTGATGAGCGGCTTCTTGGCCAGCCCCGGGCTAATGCCGTGGCACTTGAAGTAGGTCATAACATAATTGGCGGCGATGAATGCCGGCACGTATCCGCGGGTCTCGCGTGGCAGGTAGTAATATATTTCCCAGAAGTCTTTTTGGGCAGCCGAGTCGCCGTCGTCGGCACTGGCGCGGCGCAAAGCCTTGTTTACGTTGCCGGGGCCGCAGTTGTAGGCGGCGATGGCAAGCGACCAGTCGCCATATATGTCGTGCAGCTCTTTGAGGTAGCGAGCCGCCATTTCCGACGAGCGGTATGGGTCGCGGCGCTCATCAACGAGCGTGTTGACTTCAAGCCCAAGCCCCTTTGCCGTACCTATCATGAATTGCCACAGTCCCGTAGCTCCGGCTCGCGACACGGCAACCGGGTTTAATGCCGACTCGATGACGGGCAGGTACTTCAGCTCAAGCGGCAGCCCTTCCTTTTCGAGAGCCTGCTCGAAGATGGGCATGTAGTACATGCTCATTCCAAGCATCGTTTCAACCAGGTCGCGGCGACGCGTGATATACATCTCGATGTAGCTGCGCACAATCTGGTTGTAGGGCATTTCTATCTCAGTGGGCATGGCCTTAAGCCGCTCGATGAACACCTCGTCGGATGTGTTGTCGGATGCAATGCCGCTGATTTCTGTGTCGAGCGCGGTATAGTTGCGCAGGTACCAGTTTTCGCGCATAATGCGCGTGTCGGTCTCGAAACTTTCGGGATAAACGATTGCGGTGTCGGAGATTGTCTCCTTTATGGTCAGTATGCTCGGCACCGGCGATGCCCATGCAGCCATTGTGGCACCGGCAGCGATAATCGAGGTTAGCAGGACTCGTAGTTTCATATATCTTGTACGGTTTATATTATAATTCTTGTCAAGTCACGTGTGTGGTTGTGTGGCAGCCGTAGAGTAGAGGAGCGATTGTTAAAACTCTATGCTTACGGTTCCGCCAAATGCAGGCCAACGGCTCATGGGGTAATTGTCGATGAGCGTAGGCCTGAGTTTTACTGACGACAATGCCGACGACAGGTCGGTGGATATGTCGAAATTGGCCAGCGAAGCATCGACATAGGCATCGATAATGCATATCGCGTATAGGCCAATCATCAATATTATGCACAGGTCGCGATACCGGCGGTAATAGTTGCGGCGCGATTGCAACGTGCGTTCGAGCCATTCCATGTCGAGGTCGGCCTCGGTGACAGTTGACGGATAGAAATCCATGTAGCTGTCGGTGTTGGGGTCGGTGTCGGTGATGTCGCGGTAGGCTTGTGCGTAGTCTTGCAGCATCTGGTTGTTCCAAGTCGTGGCATAGGCCAGTCCCACATATCCTCCGGCTATGATTGGCAGCTTCCAGTAGCGGCGGTTGTATATCTGCCCCAATCCCGGGAACAGAACCGACAGCCACACAGCCCTTGTTGGGTCGGGGTTGAATATCCGCACTTCGCCATAAGTGACGCGGTTGATTGAGTCTTGCCTAATTGAGTCGTTGACAAACTTTGCGCGCTCGGCAAGCAAGGCTGCCGCTATGCTGTCGGCCATTGCTGCCTGCACCGTGTCGGTGCTGATGTCGGCGATGCTTATGCTGTCGGATATGACTGCTTCACCCTCCTCGTCGAGCGAAATGCGCACACGGTCGCCCGGCAGTCTTTCCTGCTTGTTGTGCAGGGCATCGGCAATAGAGTCGGCCGGCGTTAGTGCGGATGTCATCTGCGCCAACAGCCGGGCGTCGGCAAATGCCTGAAAAGGTATGACAAACGCGCAGCACAGCACCACGGCGATGCAGCGGCATAGTGTCTCCCCCCTTGATCTGAAATCGAACTTCACTTTAAACGGTTTCTGATTATGCTGCTTGCAAATTTACTGCAAATTTTGCAAATCTTCGGTCTTTAGTTTGTCAAAGATGCTAATTAATCTTTCAAGTTCTTCTTCGTTCTGGAAAGGGAATGTGATTTTGCCTTTTCCGGCGGCATCGCAACTGAATTTTACCGGCGTGCGGAATGTGGTTGACAGATGCTTCTTAAGTATGTCGTAGTCCTTGTCGGTCAGTCGCTTGGCAACCTTAGGCTCTTGGTTGTCTTCGGCCTCGCCTTTTTCGTTGTATTGCTTGGCGAGGGCTTCTACCTGCCTTACCGACAGACCCTTCTTCAAGGTTTCGTTATAAAGTTTTAACTGTAGCGAAGGTTTCTCGACGGCCAGCAGGGCGCGTGCGTGTCCCATGTCGATGAGCTTGTCGCGCAGGCCCAGTTGCACCTCGGCCGGCAGCTTCAGCAGCCGCAGGAAGTTGGCCACGGTTGTGCGTTTCTTGCCTATGCGCTCGCTTAGCCGTTCCTGCGTCAGACTGTATTGTTCGATAAGCTTTTTGAACGTCAATGCAATCTCTATGGCATTCAAGTCTTCGCGTTGGATGTTCTCGATGAGAGCCATCTCGGTCATTTCAGAGTCGTTGGCAGTGCGCACGTAGGCCGGCACGGTGTCGAGCCCGGCTATCTTGGCTGCTCTGAACCGTCGTTCGCCTGAGATTATTTGGTAGCTGTCGTTGCCTATGCTGCGCAACGTCAGAGGCTGTATTATGCCCAATTCCCTTATTGAAGTGGCAAGCTCTTCGAGCGATTCTTCGTCGAACGAGCTGCGCGGCTGTTCGGGATTGGGAGATATCTGGGCGACAGGAATCTCGTTTATTGCCGACGAGCCGCTGGTCTGTATGTCGTCCATCGATATGAGCGAGTCGAGTCCGCGCCCTAATGCAGAACGTTTCATTGTCATCGTTTAAATGTCAAGTGGTGTTTATGCCGATTGGCGTGTGTGAGGTTTCGAGATAAGTTCTTGAGCAAGTTGCAGGTGGCTTGTCGCGCCGCGGCTTTCGGCATCATACAGTATTGCGGGCAGGCCGTGGCTTGGCGCCTCGCTGAGCCTGATGTTGCGCGGGATGACGGTGTTGAACACCATTTCACCGAAGTGGCCTTTCAGTTCCTCGTATATCTGGTTGGCAAGTCGCAGCCTGGCATCGTACATCGTTAGCAGGAATCCCTCTATGGCCAGTGCAGGGTTTAACTTTGACTTTATGATTCGGATGGTGTTGAGCAGTTTGCTGATGCCTTCAAGTGCGAAGTATTCGGCTTGGACGGGAATAATAACCGAGTCGGCTGCCGTGAGCGCATTGACGGTAATGAGGCCGAGCGAGGGGCTGCAGTCGATTAATATGTAGTCGTAGTCGTTTTTGATGGGAGCAAGCATGTTGCGCATCACCCGTTCCCTGTTTGGCTTGTTGATAAGTTCGAGTTCGGCACCCACTAAGTCGATGCGTGAGCCCACCAGGTCGAGGTTATCGATGCATGTCGCCACTTGCGTTCCTTTGATGGGGTAGTCGTCGACGAGGCATTCATAGATAGAAGAACTCATCGACTTCGGGTCGATACCGAGTCCCGACGTGGCGTTTGCCTGAGGGTCGGCATCGATGATAAGCACTTTTTTACCTTGCACGGCGAGAGACGAGGCGAGGTTAATTGCCGTAGTGGTTTTTCCCACGCCCCCCTTTTGGTTAGCAATAGAAATAATTTTACCCATATCAGAAAATCTTTTTTCTTGCTGCAAAGGAATCACATTTTGGCCATATATCCTTGTAATTCAGCTGAAAAATTGCAAAATTGTTGATAAGTGGCACTTTTTGTTAATAACTGGTGCTTGGTGTGGGAGGTTATCAACAGCTGTCAATAAAAACGTGTGATTGCCTTGGCCGGGTGGCTGCCGTTGCACCGTGTCGAGGGTGGAATTATGCCGTTTCGCTTGCCGTGCTTGACGGTGGCAGGCACATGTGAATGCATGCTTGCGGCTGCCGTGCTTCAGAGCGGCGACGCTTCTCCCGGCGGATTTCACGCTGTATCTGGCTTTCGACGCGGTAAATGTTCATTACCTGGTCGGCGTTCAGTATCTTGGCAAATTCGCGGATGTATTTTTTCTGCAATTCTATCACGCGGGCATTCACGTCGAGTCGTTCGGTCATTATCTCGCATGCTTCGTCGGCATTGGCCGGCTTGTGACGGCGGCGAAACTTCTTTGACTTGAATATCGCGTCTAATTCGGTCACGTAATTCTTGTATATGGGTATTAGCTGCTCGGTCTGCTTGTCGGTGAGTGCGAGTTTTTCTTGCATCATTTTCATCTTTGCATTGAACAGCAAGGTTGCCTGCTCGTCGTTGAGCCTGTCGTTGCGTCGTTGGGCTTGCACGTCGGCTGTCGATGCTATCATGCACAAGGCTATCAGCAATATGGCATATAAGTGTTTCATGTCTGTGAATTGTTTTTGTGGTTGGAGTGTCTGAATCATTCTTCGTAATCGTCCTCGTAATTCGTCGGCATGTCGTCGAATGAGTAATAGTCGATTGCGGCAAGCTCGTCGTTGCTCATGCCCGACAGTACTTCGCTTAGCGACATGCTGTGTGCTATGTCGTCGGCCGAATAACGGTTGTCGCGGTCGAGTATCGCAGGGAACACTATCGTGGCCGCAAGTATCGCAGCCGCCATCGATGCGGTTATGATTCCCACGCGGCGGGAGAAAGGTCCGACACGGTTTTTCCCGCCTGCGGCACGCTGATGCTCTATGGCACGGTCGGCGCATCGTTCTACGAGCCGGTCAACGTATCCTTCGGGTTCGGAATACGGCAACTGCTTGCCTATCGATTCAAAATCGGCTTTCATAAGGAGTTCTCTTTTAAGTAGTTCTTTATTTTTGATACTGCGAAGTGATAGTTGGTCTTGAGCGTGTTTACGTTTTTGCCCGTGATCTTGGCTATCTCCTCGTATGGCATCTCGTCGTAATATCTCAAGTTGAAGGCAAGCCGCTGCTGCGTGGGCAGTTGCAGGAGTGCCTTCTGGAACAGGACTGCTGTGGCATCGGCATCTATTCCGGCTTCGTCTTCGAGCTTCTCTACAAGGGTGTCGCCGAGGCTGTCGATCGATTGGAAGAAGCCCGTGCGGCGTCGCAGCACTCGCAGAGCCTCGTTTGTGGCTATGCGGTAGAGCCAGGTGCCTAAGGAACTTTTCTGTTCAAATTTGTCGATGCTTGAAAATACGTTTATGGCGGTTTCCTGCATCGCGTCTTCGGCATCTTCGTGGGCGACGACTATGCGGCGGATGTGCCAGTAAAGTTTCGAGCCGTATTTATCCATCAGTAACCGATATCCACGGTCGCGGTCGGTGGCCGATTTCAGCATTGCAAGTAATTGTTCGTCGTCGATTTGTGCCACAGTTTTGTTCCGTTTTACGTTTGTTTGATGCTTGAAAATAGGTGAAGTTAAATCGCAAAGTGTTAAAAATGCAGGCTCTTTGTCAGGTTGGTCGGTTTGCGGCAATTGTGTGCTTGTGTTTCCGGTTGTCCACGCCCCCATTTCGTTGAGCTTTTGCATCTTTTTGACGTTGCAAATATAGCGAAAGTCGAGTGCAATGAAAAACAAAGCCCGATTTGTTTTTCATAGCCGAGACGCATCCGAGATTATAATAGAAAAACTGTGTATGATAAACGTGCGGAATCAAAAAATCATTGCAGGTATGACTTGCAATTGAGCTTGCCTTGCACTATCTTTGTGGAAGTGCAATTGCGTATATATCCAATTATTAACATAAACCTGACTAACAATGAGATTATTATCAACTATTGCATTGTCGGCTGTCGCACTTGTGGCGGGTGCGCAGTCGAACGAGTGGCTTGACCCGGAGGTGAACGCCGTGAACCGTGCGCCGATGCACACAAGCTATTTCGCATATGAAAGTGCCGAAGCGGCTCAGTCCGGCAACCGGGAGAATTCAGCAAATTACATGACATT
The DNA here is from genome assembly GCA_944321905.1 of uncultured Muribaculaceae bacterium. GTDB lineage: Bacteria > Bacteroidota > Bacteroidia > Bacteroidales > Muribaculaceae > Avimuribaculum. The sequence goes on from CALUNI010000032.1 coordinate 8,005, forward strand.
GAACGGCACATGGAAATTCCTGTGGGTGGAAAATGCCGATGCCCGTCCTACTGATTTCTGGAAGACGACGTATGACGACGGCAGTTGGGGAACCATGCAGGTGCCCGGCATGTGGGAGCTGAACGGCTATGGCGACCCTGTGTATGTGAACAACCAGTATCCGTGGCGGCATCATTTTAAGACCAACCCTCCCGAGGTGCCTGTTGAGGGCAACAATGTGGGTTCTTACCGCAAGAGCATAATGGTTCCGGCCTCGTGGAAAGGAAAGGACATCATTGCCCACTTTGGGTCGGTGACTTCTTGTTTCTACCTATGGGTGAATGGCAAGTATGTGGGATACAGCGAGGACAGCAAGCTTGAAGCAGAGTTTGACCTTACCCGTTACTTGAAACCCGGACAGGAGAACTTGATTGCTTTTCAAGTATTTCGGTGGTGCGACGGGTCTTATCTTGAAGATCAGGACTTCTTCCGCTTGTCGGGCGTGGCTCGCGACAGCTACCTTTATGCCCGCAGCAAGAACCGCATAGAAGACTTGCGTTTCACACCCGACCTCGATGCCAATTACGAGAATGGGACGCTCACTGTCAATGTCAAGGCCAAGGGCAATGGCGTGGTCACTCTTGACTTGACCGACGCGACGGGCAAGCAGGTGACTCGGGCGACGGTAAAAGGGAGCGGAACGGCTGTGATGAATGTCGATAGTCCTAATAAGTGGTCGGCCGAAACGCCTTATCTGTACACCCTCACGGCCACGATGGAAGGAAGTGGCGAAGTGATTCCTTTCAAAGTAGGATTCCGCAAGGTGGAACTCAAGGGTAATCAGGTGCTTGTCAACGGCAAGGCTGTACTGTTCAAGGGAGCTAACCGTCATGAGATGGATCCCGATGGCGGCTATGTGGTGTCTTATGAGCGCATGTTGCAAGACGTGCAACTGATGAAAGAATTGAATGTCAACGCTGTGCGCACGTGCCATTATCCCGACGACCCGCGTTGGTATGAATTGTGCGATAAGTATGGCTTGTATATGGTGGCCGAGGCCAATATCGAATCTCACGGCATGGGCTATGGCGACGAGACGCTCGCAAAAGACCCCGAATATGCCAAGGCTCACATGGAACGCAACGAGCGAAACGTGCAACGCAATTTCAACCATCCGAGCATCATATTCTGGTCGCTTGGCAACGAGGCCGGTTTCGGACCTAACTTTGAGGCTTGCTATGACTGGATAAAGGCCGAAGATCCTAGCCGCGCCGTACAATATGAGCAGGCTCACGATAACGATTATACCGACGTGCTTTGCCCGATGTATGCCGATTATGACTATATGGAAAAGTATGCCAAGCGCACAGATACCACCAAGCCGCTCATACAGTGCGAGTATGCACATGCCATGGGCAATTCGGGTGGCGGTTTCAAGGAATATTGGGACTTGATTCGTAAGTATCCGAGCCTGCAAGGCGGATTCATTTGGGACTGGGTTGACCAGGGGCTGCGGTGGACAGGCAAAAACGGTGTTGAGATATATGCCTATGGCGGCGACTTTAACAGATATGACCCGTCGGACAACAACTTCTGCTGCAACGGCATGGTGAGTCCCGACCGAGTACCTAATCCTCATGCGTATGAGATAGCTTATTTTTATCAAAACATTTGGACCACGCTTGGCAGCGTGGGCGATGGTGTTGCCGAAGTGAAGGTGTATAACGAGAACTTTTTCCGTGACTTGTCGGCCTACTACATGGAATGGGAAGTGCTTGCCGGTGGCGAAGTGGTGCGCACGGGGCGCGTGGATGCTCTTGACGTGGCTCCGCAACAGACGGCTACCGTATCTTTGAACATAGGCAACACTTGCCGGTGCAAGGAGTGGCTGCTTAACGTGCGTTACAAGTTGAAGAATCGCGAAGGACTCGTTCCGGCCGAAACCGAGGTCGCCAAGGGGCAGTTTACACTTGTCGATTACAAGGCTCCCGAGATGAAGATAGAAAACGAGGCGATGGCTAATTATGCCGCACCCGAACCTCAGATCGTGGATTCCCGCAGGGATTACTTGATTGTGAAGGGTGAAAACTTTGTGGTGGAATTTAACCGCTACACAGGTTATATGACCCGCTATGCCGTGAATGGCGACGAACTGATAAAGGAAGATGGAGCATTGACTCCTAACTTCTGGCGCGCTCCGACCGATAACGACATGGGCGCCAACTTACAGAACAAGTATGCCGTGTGGCGTAATCCGAGGATAAAGCTTAATGCAATCAATTCCATGATGGATAACGGACTGGCAACAGTGGTGGCCGATTACGAGATACCGGCAGTGAAGGCTCAATTGAAGCTCACATATGTCATCAATAACGAAGGCTGCGTCAAGGTCACTCAAAAGATGACGGCAGGCGATGCTGCCGACGTGCCGCCTATGTTCCGTTTCGGTATGCAATTGCAGATGCCTAAGTGCTATGACGGAATAGAATACTATGGACGCGGCCCGATAGAGAACTATAGCGACCGCAACCATTGTACGTTGCTCGGGATTTACCGCCAGAGTATTGACGAGCAGTTCTATCCGTATATTCGCCCGCAAGAAAATGGCACCAAGACCGATATACGTTGGTGGAAACAGATAGATTCTGCCGGTAACGGGTTGGAGATTGTAGGCGAGGCTCCGTTCTCTGCCTCGGCATTGAATTATACCATTGAGTCGCTTGATGACGGTTGGCAAAAGGATCAACGTCACTCGACAGAGGTACCGAAGGCCGACTTTACAAACTTGCTTATCGACAAGGTGCAGTCGGGACTTGCGTGTGTCAACAGTTGGGGCGCATTGCCGTTGCCACAGTATCAGATCCCTTATGGCGACTATGAATTCACGTTCATCTTAACTCCGATAAGCCACTGCTTAGACATAAAATAAATCGAGATTAAGACATAATAAAAATAAGGGCAGGCTACCAGGATTCATGGCCTGCTCTTATTTTTTAACTTAAATGTCAATTAGGTAACTGCTACCGAAGTTAAAAAGTAAAAATGCGGCAGTGGAGCTGCCGAACCATGTTTGCCGCCATGCAAGCGAAGCGCAGCTTGCGGACAGCAGCGGCTTCCCCACATGAGAAACGGCTTCGGAGATGCCGAACTATTGTAGCAGCTTAAGTTCGGCATCTCCGAAGCCGCTTAATGTATATACCTGTTATTCCGCAGGTTACGTTCGCTGTCGCTCACTCCACCGGCGGTTAGGCCGAGTGCAGCCTCTCCGAGGCTGTTCTCGTGGCACACAAAAGAAATTACGCTACAATAATCCCACATTTGCTGCCATTGCACATCGCTTGCAAATCTACTTATAAGTTATGGCGATGTCGGTGTTAAGTAGTGTTGCTTAATTTTTTGAGACCGGCCTCATGTGTCAAGCCGAATATGGCAGCTCCGTTGCCGTCACTGTATTTGCACTGCAACAAGGTTTTCGGACTGACCATTACCAACCGAATGCACGGCGGTCACCCATCCACAGGCCTTGGGCTTTAAGCACTTGTTCTATCACGTCGCGCCCGCATCCATATCCGCCAAGGCAAGGCGAGATGTATAGTGCCGCTTCTTTTGCCTCGATGGCGGCATCGGCGGGAGCCACCGGCAGCCCCACGCATTGCATGGCCTCGATATCGGGGATGTCGTCGCCAAGATATGCCACCTGTTCGGGGCTTAGGCTGTGGCGTTGCATCCATTCCTGCAGTACAGGCACTTTGTGCTTCACGCCAAGGAATATGTCGGGTACGCCCAATCCTGCGAAGCGTGTGCGCACGCCCTCGCTGCGGCCACCCGAGATTATTGCGAATTTGAAGCCGAGCTTGACGGCAAGTTGTATGGCATACCCGTCTTTTATGTTGACCATGCGCAGCGGCTCTCCGCTGATGTGCATGGGGATTACCGACGGCGACAGCACTCCATCCACGTCGCATGCGAATGCTCTTATGAGCGAAAGGTCATAGTTTATCCGGCTCATGGCGTCTGATTATATCGTTTGACAGTATCCTGTAGATTTGTTGCTTTTCACGGTCGAGCATGTCGATGTGTGACTGCATTACTCGCGTGTCGCGGCGCATTGCAGGCCCGGTCTGGGACTCGGCCGGCGATAGCAGCTTGAGCTTTTCTACGGTCGTGCTTATGAGTGGCAGCATCACGTCGAACGGCAGGCCGGCCTCGTCCAGCACGTCGTTGGCGAGAGTCCACATGTGGTTGGCAAAATTGCAGGCAAATACCGCCGCAATGTGCAGCCGTCGCCGTTGCTCGCTCGAAGCTCTGAATGTGCGGTGCGACAGTCTCCCTGCGAGCCGTTCGACCGTCTGTGCCGTTTCTTCTTCATTGGCCTCGATGAAGAACGGGACTTCGGCAAAGTCGGTCGGTATCTGCTTGGAGAACGATTGCATGGGGTAGAATACACCGTAATGCTTGCGGAGGCCGGCAAACACCGTCATCGGCACGCTTCCCGATGTGTGTACCCATAACTTGCCGTTGTCGGGTATGGCTGCCACAACCTCGCCAATGGCATCGTCTTTGACCGAGATTATGTAAATATCGGCATTGCCCGCGATGTCGGCAAGGCGGTCGGTGGCCGTAGCCCCTATGGCTTGGGCGAGTTCGGCCGCGTGAACCAAGGTATGGCTATATACTTGCGGCACGTTTATTCCGGCCTTTACCAATGCCCGAGCCATGTTGGTGGCCACGTTGCCCGCGCCTATCATCACTGCATTCATTCCTGCGGCCTCCATTTGCCTATGTGTACGCGTTCCCATAGTATCTTCTCGGGGTTGAACGGCTTGCGTTCCTCGTCTTTGTGTCCGAGCGTGACGATGCACAGTACGGGGATGTGTGGCGGGATGTCGAGCAACGCGCGCACGTAGTCTTCGGCCGGCTCGTCGTCGCCCGAGTAGCGGTTGCGTATCTGTATCCAGCAGCTTCCCAATCCCAGATCCTCGGCCTGCAACTGCATGAATGTGGCGGCTATGGTGGCATCTTCTATCCACACGTCGCTCACGGCAGGGTCGGCACACACCACTATGGCAAGGCTGCACTTGCCTATGGGGGTTGCGCCCTGCTCCTTGCAGTAGCTTAGCAGTTCGAGCTTCTTGCGGTCTTCGACGGTGACAAATTGCCATGGCTGCGACCGCTTGGACGACGGTGCCATCAATGCGGCTTCCAATATGAGCTGAACGTCGTCGGGGGAAATCTCTTCGTCGGTATATCGTCGGATGCTGTGCCTGCGCACAAGCAAGTCATGAAAATTTTCCATAATCTTGTTGACAGAATGTGTAACGCAAAGTTAGCGAAAAACTGCAATAAGTTGCTTGCCCCATAGGAAAGTTTTATAATCACTCGTCATGCGTGGTTGCCTTGGTTGTGGCAAGTATGGCTTCTTCGAGAGATGGGTATCGCCCGTCGGGGTCTATCTTCTCGTGCTTCAGCCGGTATTTGCGCTTGCGCAGCGTGTTGTCGCTTATGTCGAGAATGGCGCAAAGCCCAGGGTTGTCGAGGCCTAATTTTATCAGGCAACACATGTAAATGTCGGTTTGCGTCAATGCTGGAAATTGCTCTGCCAGTTTCTTTGTGAAGTTGTCGTGGCAGCTATCGATGGCGGTGGTCAGTTCTGCAATCTCGTCGTCGGTCAATGGCGCAGGTTTGGCATGTTTCTTGGGGTTGCCAGAAGCCTTAAGGATTTCGTAAATCTTTTTTACTGCCTTGTCGTTTTGTAACAGGTAGTTTCTCATGTCGGTCAATAGTTTTTTTGCCTCGCCGAGTTCCTTCTCCTTGTCGTTGAGGCTTTGTGCGTATGTCATGGCTTCTTCGCGGGCTTTAAGTTGCATGGCCATGATAGAGTTCTCGTGCTGTTGCATTTGTTTTATGCTATCATTGAAGCGGTCTAACTGCTGTTGCATGGCGGCCCTCGCCTTTTTGCGGTGCCGTGCAATGTTGGCATACGTGGCAAAAATCACTGTAATTGCTATTATTGTCGAGATTAGGGCAAGTATGCTTTTCCGCTGGTTCTCGATTTTCAGCCGATTGTTTTCGGCCTCGGTTCGGGCGGAGTCGTATTGTCTGTTGAGTTCCGCAATCTTGTCGTTCTCTATTTCTGCTGCTATCTGAAGCAAGCATTTAGAGTGCATTTTTTCATATTTGAGTGCATCCTTGTAGTCGCCGAGGCTTTCCTTCAGCATGCTCATGCTGTTATAATACACATTTTGGTTATATATGGTGCTTGTGTCTTTGCTTTGATTTATGTAGTATTGAGCCGAGTCGGGCATGTTGTTCATTATTAGCACTTTTCCCTTATAATTGAGTTCCGACAGAGAATCTTTTCTGCTGAGGTATTTGTTGTATGGCATGGCATTGTTTATCTGGGCAAGTGCTTCTCTGTAATTTCCAAGCATATAGAAAGCCAGAGATTTGCGTCCATACAGTATAGCAAGGTCTTTGTATGACTTTGTTTGCTGGGCTAATTCTATTGCAAGGTTTAGCCTTTCTAAACCGGTCGCATAATCTTTTTCGGCTATATAATTGTAGCTCAGTTCGTATAGACGGTTTATTATTATGGATGTGTCATTTAATTCTCTTGCAAAGTACAGTGACAACTCCAATTTCTCAGAGGATTCGTCTGTGTCTGCCGCATCTTGAAGTATTGCTCCCCAAAGATAATATATATAGCATTTTATCCAATTATCATTTATTTTTTCTGCCGGTATGATTGCTTTGTGAATAAAGTTTAAAGCTATGTCTTTGCGGTCTAATTCATCATAAATCTGTGCTGCTACAAGATATGTACGTGCTTTCATAACAGAATCATTACACGTTGAATAATAGCTAAGAGCCACTTTTATTAAAGAGTCATTATTGGCTTTAACATAATTCCTGTATTTTGCTTGAGTATAAAGCAATGCAAAATAAGGACTTTTTTCATCATTTGTGCCGTTGATGCTGTCTAATATTTGCAAAGAGATGTCTGGCTTGGAGATCATATATTGGTCGGCAAGTTGTAGCAGCCTGTCATTAGTGGTATTGTCAGCACAGGAATATACAAAAATAATTAAGCATATAAGGATAATATAATTAAATCTCATGATTTTTAGATGCTATGGATTGCAAATTAATTTAAATATGTAGTAGGTTGCAAATTTATATATTTTTTGTTTTTGTTTGCTGTTTTCGCTCATTTTGTTGGTTAAGCAATGGTATGTACACAAAAATTTTTGTGTACATTGAGCGCATATGATTGATTTATAGGGATATATGTATGGTCTTTTGCTTGTGTGTTTGTACACTACAAAAACGGTAAAAAGTTTTAGGTATCTTGATATGGGATATAATTTTGTTAACGAATAAATTTAAGTAAAAATGAGAAATAAATTATTAATTTTTAGTTTGTTGTTCTTTCCCGTGCAATGTATGTTTGCGAATACTGTAAGTTTAGAGGAAGTGAAGCTTGGCAATGGCGAACGAGATCATTCTGAGATTCCTGTGGATGTCAATGTTAATGGCACGCAAATGTCCATATTAATTCTTGAATATGTAGATGAAATGGACGTAACGATAGATGGGCAGGGCGTATCGTCTATGATGGAAATTGATTATGCCGCACCGGGCGAAGTTTATGAAATAGATATGTCACAATATTCTTCAGGGTGTTACGACATTAATATCCATATGAATACAGGCGAAATACTCAGTGGAGAGTTTGAGTTATGAGATTTATTCACTATAATGTCTAATTTTAAAAATTTTTGTAATGAAAGCATTTAGATGTATTGCAATAGTGGCAATGTCAATAGTTGCAATGATGGCAGTGAGCTGTACCAATGCAGGGAAAGGGCAGCAGGAAAATTTACAGTTGGGACAGGAGGCAAATGAGATGAATACGCAATTTGTTGCATTTATGGAAGCGGTAGATAGCTTGAACGCGGTGTATATGGCGGATTCTATTTTTATAAGTGACGTTTCAAAAACGGCGACCTCGGATGGGACAATTGAGCATTGGAAAAGAGATTCGGCAAATTACTGCGTAGGCGAAGTGTTGAAAAAAATTTCTGATAACCCCGACAAGTATATTAAGGGTGATAAAGTGGATACAGATTTACTTTATGACGATGTGATGAAATATTGCATCGAGTGTGGCATGGATATGTCGGGGATAGATAATGACAGAGCAAAAGCAATATTATTGCCGCTGGCCGACAAACTGTGTGCAATGCTTGATAGAATTAAAACTGAAAGTGACGACAGAAGTATGCTTTTAAACAAGTTTTTAGATGAAGTGTCACAAATAGGCATTGTAGATGAGGAAGAGTTGGACGCATATAAAGATTTTGTAGTAAAAGAGATTGCTTATTGTAGCACATTAAACAACGAAGCACTTTTACGTTATGTCGGCGATTTCAACAAACTTGTTGACCAATCAAATATGGCATTGGACAGGAAAGAGAATGTCAAGAATTGCATGATGCTGATAATTAATGACCGGGAGCTTGATAGGTAATTGAAACGAAGTGAAAGAGCAGCGGAGCTGCGATACTACGCTTAACCGCAATGCAAGCGAAGCGCAGCTTGCGGTAACTTATACCCCCACACAGAGACGGCTTCGGAGATGCCGAACTGTCGGCATTCACTCTGATTCGACCTCTCCGAGGCCGTTTCTACATGATAATTCCGGCCACTGCAAGCTGTGCTTCGCTTGCATGACGGTTAAGCATCGTATGACGGCTCTGCCGCCATCTTTTGCATGGCAAGCTCGTTCAAAAAATGAGCATTGCCTCATTTGATATTCTTCAAGATATAAAAAGTGCAATTTTGTTTTAATGAACCGGTAATTTTTTCAATGGAAATTAAACACTTTCTTATGAGGAGAGTAAAATTATTTCTATTTTTATCGTAAGTATGATAATGGTTACAAAAAAAGCGACGCTATGTTTTCGTTGGTTGATTTGATATTGATGTATTTGGGGCGGTTGTCGTTGGTTGCGCTGCTTGCGGTTTTCGGGTAGCTTGTCCAACCGATAAGTCCTGTCATTGCGGTTGTGGCTTATGCGGCTGCCTTGATTGCGTTGGTGCTGGTAATCAGATACCTTCCTAAGAAGAAACACAGCCGTGACCCGCTATACAGGTGGTACGGCTTTGTATTGGTGTTTATATCTTTTATCGCATACGACGCGGGCGAGCATTGGTTCCCGTTGATTTGGATATGCGTCACGGGGGCTTGTGCCGAGATGTTGCGGGTGATAGTCTGGGTGTCTGAAGCTTGTGTGCGAATCAAGAAAATGAAGTGACACGTTATTCAACGGAAGGTGCAAGGTACTTGTCGCCTATGCCTATGCCGAAAAGTGCGAAGTCGTATATGACCGGGTCGGCGGGCCGCATTTGGCGCAGTATTGCGGTAAGCTCCAATACCGTGCGACGGTCGTTGGCTTTTCGGTTGACGAGGCCGAGCGACCGGGCCGTGTCGCCCACATGCACGTCGAGCGGGATGAATAGCTGTGCCGGCGTTATGCAGTTCCACACGCCCATGTCAACTATGCCATCGTTGCGCACGAGCCATCGCAGTGCCATGTTTACGCGCTTCAGCGCCGTGTTGGCAAGTTTGGTTGGGAGACATTGCGAGTCGGTAAGTCCGCCATTGGCTTCGCTAAACCGTTGCTGCATCAGTTCCACGAGTCTCCAAGATGGGGTTTCATGCCTGCCCACGTCGTGGCACCGGGCAAAATCGTGCAGCGAGCCGTAATCTGAGAAAATCGACTTGAAGCCACGCAGCATATACTTGAAGTTGCGGGCAAAGAAAGTGCGGTGCAAGTTCATTTCGTCGGGGAGCAATTCATATGCCTCATCCATAACATAGTCAAGCGGGTTGCCATCCATGATTGTGAGCATCTTGCGGCAATTGTTGCAAATCATCTTGCGGTTGCCCCATGCTATAGTAGCCGATAGGAACGATACGAGTTCTATGTCTTGCAGGCGTTCAAACTGCCGGGGAAATTGCACAGGGTCGTTGGCAATGAAGCCCACGTTGTTGATGCGGGCAGCCTCGGCATCGAGAAAGTCCTTCAGCCGCATGAAATCTTCGTTGTTCAAGTCCATTTTATTTATTCTTGTTTTTTCGCCACGTTGCAAATTGCAGCTTCAGTCTCCGGTAGCCGTCAACCCCCAGTATGGCCAGCCCGGCATATTGCAACGTCTTGGCCATCCCGAACAGTATAATCCACAATATGCCTTTTGCCTCAATGCTTATCGGCAGCAGGAATTGCGCCCCCGACATTGCGTAGAATGGCAGGCATGAAAGCAGGACTATTGTGCCGGTACGGAACGACAGGCTTGACAGCCAAGCTTTGATTTTTTTCATGTTGCAAAATTAAGAAACTGTTTTGAATTTATGCAAGGTCATAAAATATTGCGTGGCGGCATTGGTCAAAATTTAAGCAGGCTATAATAATAAACCGTAAAATTGTCTTAATTTTGTAACCGTTATGGACGAGAATACCAAATTACAGATAGAAGAAAAGATAGTGACGATGCTCAAGACGGTGTATGACCCCGAAATACCGGTTGACATATACAGTCTCGGGCTTATTTACGGCATCGACGTGGAGGACGACGGGAATGTGAAAATCGACATGACTCTCACGGCACCGTCATGTCCGGCCTCGGATTTCCTAATGGAAGACATACGCATGAAAATCGAAAGCATCGATGGCGTGAAAGGTGTTGACGTGCGTCTGGTATTCGAGCCAGAGTGGAACCAGGATATGATGACCGAGGAGGCTAAACTCGAATTGGGGTTGCTTTGAGCCACGGCGTATGAAGAAGGTTTATTTCATATCCGACCTGCACCTTGGGGCAAGCTACATACCCGACACGCATGCTGCCGAGCGGCATCTTATAAGTTGGATCGACTCGGTGCGCGACGAAATGGCCGAACTTTACCTAATGGGCGACATTCTCGACTATTGGTATGAGTATCGGTATGTGGTGCCGCGCGGGTTCGTAAGGTTTTTTGGCAAGCTTGCCGAGTTGAGCGACGCAGGCGTGAAGGTGCATTGGTTCATAGGCAATCACGACATATGGATTTTCGACTATCTTCCCGGCGAGATCGGCGTGGAAGTGGTGGATGGCAGTGTGGTGCGTGACATCATGGGCAAGCGTTTCTTCCTTGCACATGGCGACGGAGTGGGCAGGCATTCGCGCACGTTCATGTTTTTGCGCGCATTGTTCCGAAACCGGGCATGCCAACGGCTGTATGCGGCTGTGCATCCGCGGTGGACCGTGCCGTTTGCCAACGGATGGTCAAACTTCAGCCGGAAGTCGCACAAGAAGGTTCCAAGCGTCGATGACAATGCTTGCAGCAGCACGCGCCGCTATGTCGAGCAGTATTGCTTGGAGCATCCCGACATAGATTATTATGTGTTTGGGCATTTTCACGTGGTAGAAGACATAATTTTGCCCAATAAGTCCCATATGGTAATATTAGGCGACTGGATAAGGCACTTTTCGTATGCGTCGTTTGACGGAGAGAAGTTGGAGATCGGTTATTTCAAGGATGCTGATTGACCCTTTCCCGTTACGCTTAAGAGTGTCCCGATTCATTTTCCTTACATTTTGTTACGTGGCACGTTGCAATTTCGCAATTTTTTGTATAATTTTGAAACGATAATAGAGTTCTTTGGGCTTATTTATAGTGTGGCTTGCAAAAGCTGCTTACATATTTTAATGGCACAAATAGTCCAAAAATGGAAAAAATTGTCGTTTTCACGATGTTTAACATTACGGGGATTAAACCTAAAATCGAGGCAAATTCTTAGTAACAAGAGCATTAGGTTGAAAATGGTTAATATTGGCAAATATTAGGCAATTGAAACATAGCTGTAAAACATATAAATTTATTTGCCCTAATCAAAAATAAGGGCGTATCTTTGCAACATAAACCTAAAACAATCTTTTTTACCTTAAAAAATTATACCTATTGAAGACCTAGAAAGGAACTTTGTAAAGAAGTTCCTTTTTTTGTGTGCATATCATAATCTATTGTGTTGGTTGCCGGTTATTCGGCTTTTATTTATAAATTTGTAATTATTTAATATAAGCTTAATAATGACACGAATAGGTTCTGTTTTATCGCCGATTGCACACAAGGCGTTGTTGCTTGGCAGCGGCGAACTGGGTAAAGAGGTGGCAATAGAGTTGATGCGCATGGGAGTTGAGGTGATTGCCTGCGACAAGTATCCAAATGCGCCGGCCATGCAGGTGGCACATCGCAGCCATGTGTTTAACATGCTCGACGGCGCCAAGTTGCGCGAAATCATCGAGATGGAGAAGCCCCAGCATATTATTCCCGAAATAGAGGCGATAGCCACTCCCACGTTGCTCGAATTGGAGAAGGAGGGCTACCATGTGACTCCTACGGCTCGTGCCGCGTGGCTGACGATGAACCGCGAGGGGATACGTCGCCTTGCCGCCGAAGAACTGGGCATAAAGACCTCGCCATACCGCTTTGCTTCTACAGAGGACGAGTTTCGCGCCGCTGTAGATGCCATAGGCATTCCGTGTGTGGTTAAGCCAATCATGAGTTCGTCGGGACACGGACAAAGTGTCATTCGCACCGCCGATGACATTGCCGAGGCATGGCATACGGCTCAAGAAGGCGGGCGAGCCGGAGCCGGGCGCGTGATAGTCGAGGGATTTGTCGATTTTGATTATGAAATAACGTTGCTCACCGTGCGCAGCGTGAGTGGCACGAGTTTTTGCGAGCCTATAGGCCATATTCAGGTCAATGGCTATTATAGGTATTCGTGGCAGCCGCAGGCCATGACCGACGGTGCCAAGCTGCAGGCACAGGAGATTGCCCGCCGTGTGACCGACGCGTTAGGCGGATATGGAATATTCGGTGTAGAAATGTTTGTCAAGGGCGATGACGTGATATTCAGCGAGGTTTCGCCACGTCCGCACGATACAGGCATGGTGACTATGATTTCGCAAGACCTTAGCGAGTTTGCGCTGCATGCACGCGCGTTGCTTGGCCTGCCTGTACCCGAAATCAGGTTTTTCGGTCCTTCGGCCTCGCGGGCAGTCGTCGTGGAGGGTGATACCAACCGTCTTGAAATGGATTGCCTTGAACGCGTGCTTGAAGAGCCGGGGACGCAAATGCGCATATTCGGGAAGCCTGAGGTGTGTGGGCATCGCCGCATGGCGGTGATTCTTGCCACGGCCGACACCGTAGAGGCCGCCAAAGAGAAAGCAGAGCGTGCATACGTCAAGTTAAAGGTTAATTTGCTGCCGAGGGAGTGATTCCTGTCGGGGCATGTGACATATGAAAAAATCAGGGAACTCCGGCTCGGACTGAAGTTCCCTGATTTTTTACGATAATGTGTGGCAGTTGTTACTTTTTCATTACTTCGTCAACCTTGGCAATCATGTTGTCGCCACGCAGGTCGCGGGCTAATATAGTTCCGTCGGGACCGAAAAGTATGATGTGTGGAATGCCGTTTATCCCGTATATGTCGGTAGGAACCGAACCCGCGTTTGTTATTTGCGGCCATTTTATTTGCAACTCGTCGATGGCCTTTTGCGTGTCTTCGGGCTTGTCCCACACGGCAATGCCCAGCACGGTCAAGCCTTTGCCGTTGTATTTGTCATAAACTTTCTTGATGTGGGGAATCTCGGCACGGCACGGGCCACACCAACTTGCCCAGAAGTCGGCAAGCACGTAGTCGCCTTTTCCCACGTAGTCCGACAGTTTGCGCTCTACGCCGTTTTCGTCGGTCACGGTGAAGTCGGTAAACATTTTGCCAACGGCCGTTTGCTCTTCGTGGCGCTTTGTCTCAAGAAGCTCGCCGACATGTTTTGATTGGGCAATAATCGGTGAAGATGCCATTTCGGCTTCTATTTCTGCCGCGCCCAATTCTTCCATGTACAAGTATCTGTAGAAAGCGCACAGGCCTAATGTGTTGTCTTTGTTGCCTTGGTATATCTCTTTGCACATGTTTCTGTATATGGCATAGAGGCTGTCCATGGTGTTCTTGTAGGTTGTTGAATCGATTCTGCCCGATTGATATTCGGTGTAGTATTTGTCGGCATCGCTGTAGAATTTTCGTTCGGTTTCTTCCAGTTCCGCAAATTTGTCGGTTAATGGAGAGCCTGTGGCCTTGCCTTCTTTGATGGTGATATCGCTGCCGGGTTCGACTATGAAGTAAGTAAAGTCACTTCCGACTTCAAATCCCCCGAAAAAGTCTTTTTCGATGTTGCCTTCAAATTTCAAGACAGAATCGGTGACTACGGTCGAGGCTATGGTGTCGCGTGAGTCAACGTTGATTAAATAGACCGTGTCGCCGTTTAACCCGGTGTCGGGCAGCGTCATGGTTACAGAATAGTTGTTGCCGTTGCCACAAGAGGCGAGCAGCGTTGCCGCTGCGGCGAAAAATAGGATTTTCTTCATATTGCTATAATTGTTAGAGTTATTGTTTTTGCTTAGAATAATGAATTGCAAAAATCATGCAAATAGCGATGTCATGGCATAAACAGTAGGAGTGTCCATAATCATCGTGCGGGGTGTCTCACGACATCCCGCACAACTATTAACCTTAAATCTAATACCATGAAAAACACATCGCAAATATAATCTTTTTTCTGAATATCACAAGCGATAAAGTGATAAAAAATGCAAAATTCTTTACCCCGATTGCGAGGTATAATTGCAATGAGTTGCAAGATATGTTTTTTATGACTACCTTTATATTGTTTAATAAGAAAACGTTTTTTAGTGATGGATATTGAAATAACCGATAATGACCGTCGTTTCATGCAAATGGCGTGCGACCTTGCTTCGGAGAATATCGACAGTGGCGGTGGACCGTTTGGCGCGGTTATCGTCAAAGATGGCAGGGTAGTATCAACAGGCACCAATACCGTGACGATAGACAACGATCCAACGGCTCATGCCGAGGTCAATGCCATAAGGAATGCGTGCCGCGAGGCCGGCAGCTTCAAACTTTCAGGCTGCGACATATACACGTCGTGCGAGCCTTGTCCCATGTGCTTGAGCGCGTTGTATTGGGCGGGAGTGCGGCGCATATATTATGGCAACACGCAGATCGACGCGCGAGCCATAAACTTTGACGACAATTTCATATACGAGGAGATTGCAAAGCCTCACTTGTCGCGCAGCATACCGTGCATACACGTTGCGGGAACCAATGCCATCGATGCTTTCAAAAAGTGGGAAGCAAAAACCGATAAGACTGAATATTGACGCGCGTATGTCGGTAAACAAAGTGATATTGTTGGGTAACGTCGGCCGCGACCCCGAAGTGCGCTACACAGGTCCGGGGCAGGCTATTGCCGAGTTCCCGCTTGCCACGACCGAGCGGGCTTATACCAATGCGGCCGGAGTGCAGGTGCCTGAGCGCACCGAGTGGCACCGCATAGTGATGAACGGGCGGAATGCCGAATTTGCCGAGCGGTATATTCGCAAGGGAACCAAGTTGTATATTGAAGGAAAGTTGCGCACACGTGTGTGGGAAGATCGTGCCAGCATCAAGCGGTATGTGACCGAGGTATATGTTGACACATTTGACTTCCTTGGCCGCAACACGCAGCCTCAATAGGCTTGCGTTGTCGCCGCAAAGGGGAGACGCATAACGTGCATTTTTTGCTTGTCAAAAATGCACGTTTTTTTGTGGCATTTTTTTATATGAGAAAAACGAGAATTGTTGTTAATTTGTTTGTGCATAAGGTGTTATGGTTGTGGAATGCCGTGTTGACGCATGTATAGACAGATTGGTGGTATTGTTAGATGCATTCTTTAAAAATCAAGACAGATTGGCATATTTTCTGCCCTCGGTTAAATAAGCAAAAAAATGCCGTTACTTGGTAGGTAACGGCACATATCGTGGTGCAAATATAGATATTTTTTTAATACCATACAAAATATTGTTTTTTTTATCGAAAAAAAATTGTGGATTAATGTGATTTATAAGGCAAAATGTTTACGACCGGGGTTATGGTGCTTGAAGATGCCTTTAATGCGTTTTTTTTCGAGTATTCAGAATTGAGGTTCTTGGATTAGGGGACATTAACACTGCTTTTATTGTTAACCAAATCTAAATATCAGAATTTCATAGTTCAAAAACGACCTTAATAAATTCCCGTCACAATTCACGTCTGCTATTACAATGATTGCATGAAGACGGATGCTATGAGTTGACATACAGTGAGTTCTGTCCAATGGTATTAAAAATGATAAGCTGTTGCAGTTGCTTAGGTGTGGAGTAATCACAGTTGTCTAAATCGAACGTGTGCCGTTACCTACCAAGTAACGGCACGGAAAGGACGGAGTAAAAACACAAAAATTATTAAGTTATAACTATAATA
>CALUNI010000033.1 GCA_944321905.1 uncultured Muribaculaceae bacterium
GAATAGCGGATATACGTCAAAAAGTTTCATTTTGTGCTGCTGTGTGATGAAGTGATTAAAAAGCCGAAGCCTTGAGGTTGAGTCCCACGCGCTCATGCAGGCCGAATAGCAGGTTCATGTTGTGTACGGCAGTACCCGACGCACCCTTGAGCAGGTTGTCGATGACCGAGACGATGAGCAGTTTGTTGCCTTCCTTGACAAGGTGCAGCAGGCACTTGTTGGTGTTTACCACATCTTTCAAGTCGGGCATGCGGTCGATGACAAATGTGAAGTTGTGGTCGTCGTAATACTTGTCATACAGCTCGCGCACCACGTCAAGGTCGGTGGCGCAGTCGAGGTAAACCGATGCCATTATGCCGCGCGAGAAACAACCGCGCACCGGGATGAAGTTTATGTCGGCCGAGAAGCTGCGCTGCAATTGCGACAGCGACTGCCTTATCTCGGCAAGGTGCTGGTGGCGGAACGGCTTGTAAATCGACACATTGTCGTTGCGCCAGGAGTAGTGCGACGTTGCCGACGGCTTCACACCTGCTCCGGTGCTGCCTGTTATGGCGGTCACGTGTATGTCGCTGTTGAGCAATAGGTTCTTGGCAAGAGGCAGCAGGGCCAATTGTATGCAAGTGGCGAAGCAGCCGGGATTGGCCACGTGGCGGGTAGGCTCGTTGACGATGATGCGACGGTTCAGCTCGGGCAACCCGTAAACAAAGTCGTGGGTACCGTCCGATTGGCGATAGTCGGTCGATAGGTCGATTATGCGCAGGTCGGCGGGAATCGGGTGTGATTCTATAAACTTGCGGCTTTCGCCATGCGGGGTGCAGCAAAATAGCACGTCGATGTCGTCGAGAGGCGTTTCGGCGGTGAACTTCATGTTGAGTTCGCCTGCCAGTCCTTGGTGCACCGAGCTAATGGCGTTGCCTGCGTTGCTGCTGCTGTTGACCCATTGCAGTTCCACGTCGGGGTGGTTGATAAGCAATCTTATCAGTTCTCCTGCGGTGTACCCCGCGCCACCAATAATGCCGGCTTTAATCATAGTTACCCTGTATTACTTGATTTTACCGTTTTTTACTTGATTGTTGTAGTATATTTTCATTTGGTTGCCAAGTATCTTGGTAAAGCCTTTCACGTCTTCGGCAGTCCAGCCTTTGCTTATTTCGCCATATTCGCCGAAGTCGGTTTTCATCAAGTCGAAGTCGCTGTTCACGCCTACCAGCACGTAGCGGTAGGGCTTAAGGTCGATGATTACGTCGCCGGTAACGTTTTCTTGCGACGATATCAGGAATGCCTCGATGTTGCGCATCACCGGTTCAAGGTACTGCGCCTCGTGCAGGAACATTCCATACCACGTGCCCAACTGGTCTTTCCAGTATTGCTGCCACTTGGTGAGGGTATGCTTTTCGAGCATCTTGTGAGCCGCTATTATGAGCATCGGTGCGGCGGCCTCGAATCCTACGCGTCCCTTGATGCCTATGATTGTGTCGCCTATGTGCATGTCGCGACCGATGGCATATTGCCCGGCGATTTGTTCAAGGTCTTGTATGGCGGCAACCTTGTCGGCATATTTCTTGCCGTTTATGGCCGATATCTCACCTTTCTCGAAGCTCAGTGTGAGTCGCATGTCGGCAGTGGCTGTCATCTGCGTCGGATATGCCTCTTCGGGCAGCGTCTGGTCGCTGTGCAAGGTTTCTTTTCCGCCTATGCTCGTTCCCCACAGGCCTTTGTTGATAGAGTATTCGAGTTTCTTGAAGTCGGCCTCGTAGCCGTGGCGTTTAAGGTAGTTTATTTCATACTCGCGAGTGAGGTTCATGTCGCGTGTGGGGGTTATGATTTTGATGTTTGGTGCCAGTATCTGGAATGTCAGGTCGAAGCGCACTTGGTCGTTGCCTGCGCTTGTGCTGCCGTGTGCCACATACTGTGCGCCTATCTGCTTTGCGTATTCGATTATGGCTATGGCCTGGAATATTCGTTCGGAGCTTACCGAGATGGGGTAGGTGCCGTTGCGCAGCACGTTGCCCATGATCATGTACTTGATGCTCTTTTCGTAGTATTCCTGCGTGATGTCGAGGGTCGCATGTTTCACCGCGCCAAGAGCCAAGGCTCGTTCCTCGATTCTTTTCAAGTCGTCGGCCGAGAATCCGCCGGTGTTTGCTATTGCCGTGTAAACGTCATATCCGCATTCTTCGCTCAGATATTTAACACAATAAGATGTGTCGAGACCGCCACTGAATGCTAAGACAACTTTTTCTTTTTCCATAATTTTATATAATTTGATTTTTTTGCCATTAAATTATTTATAATCCACTACTTTCCAGTCGGAAATAGTGCCGGTTTGCGATGAGAAACTTGCAGTTGCGCTCCTCAAGCAAGCGTTCTTGCCCGGCGACTTCCACTTTTAGCCCCGTGTCGAGTACGTCAAGTATAGGCTTGTCGTATTCGTCAACGAGAACGACGCAACGCCTGCCATGCTTTTCATGCGCTTTTTTCAGCACATTGGCAAAACGAGAGCCGAATGTGTGGTTGGCATCGTTGCGTCCGTATTCTTTTTCCCATGTGGCAATCAATCCTTCTATTTTCAATTCCAATGTGCCTGGCATGTTGAAGTCGTCGCCGTTGAAGTCGATGTGGAACACAGGATATTTGTTCCATTCGGTTTCAAGCGATTCGATGGCAAGTCTGCAAAACAATTCTTTGCGCCCAAGGAAATAGTTCTTAAGCGTTGAAACGAGCAGGCTCTTGCCAAATCGACGAGGTCGGCTTAAGAAATATATTTTGCCGTTCTTGACCATATCGTATATGAGATCGGTCTTATCGACATAAATATACTCATCTTCCCTAAGCTGCTCAAAACTCTGTATGCCTATCGGATATTTCATAAATATAAAGGATGGCTTTTGTATGCCGTTATTTCGTGTCGGCGTGTTCGGCAGGGTCGTATAACATGCCTGTGCACAGGCACATGCGCCGACCGTTTCGCTGTAGTATGTCGAAGTTTACACAGCTTTCGCATCCTCGCCAGAATGCCTCGTCGTCGGTAAGCGACGGGAACGTTACAGGACGGTAGCCGAGTTCGCTGTTCATTTTCATCACGGCCTCGCCGGTGGTGAGGCTGAAAATCTTGGCATGAGGGAACATTTCTCGTGATAGGTTGAAAATTCGTCGCTTGATTAGTTTTGCAAGTCCTATGCCTCTGAATTTAGGGGCAACGATTAGACCCGAGTTTGCCACGAACATCTTGTTGCTCCAACTCTCGATGTAGCTGAATCCTGCAAACTCTTCGCCTTTGTAAAGGGCAAGCACAGCCTTCCCTTCAACCATTTTTTGCTTCACATATTCGGGTGAACGCTTGGCGATACCTGTTCCGCGCACTTTGGCGGCATGGTTGATTGTCTCAAGCACTTCGTCCACGTATTTCACGTGTTCGGCAGTAGCGACGACAATTTCGATGTCTTTAATATCAATCATTTCGTTTTTAAGAAAAAACCATAAAACAAACTTGAACTATATATATGTATAATTTTTTAATGTTACTGTTTCGTTGTCGGTGGGTTGCAACCGATGCCATGCATCACGTTTTTCTGCTGATGCGTGCCGGTGGCATCCTGCTAATTAAGAATCGCTGTCGGCCTCTTCGCCGTCAAGCTCAATGGGTATGAACCGCGAGAAGATTTGCCGGGCTTGCTGTCTGGTAACGTCTTCACGCAGCATGGCGAATATGGTGTCGGCTCCTGATATGGTGCCTAATATTTCGGGTGTGTGGCTCATGTCGATGTCATAAGCCAGCCCGCTGGCATATCCGTTGCGAGTCTTGATTATGGCGCAGTTTCCCGAGAAGTTGAGGGATACGAATCCTATGGAATGGCTGACCGGCATGTTTGGTTGTCCCGCACCCTGCGCCAACATGGTGTCTTGCAGGTTGTTGCTGTCGGGAATGATATACATGTAATTGCCCATGTCGGTAGCTACCTTGGTGGTTTTTAAAGTCTTAAGGTCGCGCGACAGTGTGGCTTGTGTCACCATGTGGCCTCGTGCTGCGAGCAGGCGAGCAAGCTCGTCCTGGCTGCCGATGCAATTTTTCTTTATCAACTCCACGATGAGTTGCAATCTTGTGCGTTTGTTTTTCATAAACTGCCGATGTTTGTGAAAATGTGCCAAAACATCCATATGACAGACCGTTTTGGCACACATTCATATTCCTTGCTGCAAAATTAGCTACAAAAATGCAACTATTTATAGCTAATAAGGAGAAAATGTATTTTTATTCGCTTTTTTAACTACGACTTTGCTTTTCTGCCATGATGATGGCACCTCTTAGGCAGGTTCTTATTCGGCAGTGTCTTCGAGTTCGTTGAATGCCTTCTGTATGAACAGGAGTTGGTAGTCGAGCGAATTGTTCCAGTAATCGTAGTTGTGGCCTCCGGGGCGTTCGATGTAGTCGTGAGGTACCCCCTTTTCAATCATGGCCTTGTGCAGGTTGCGGTTCACTTCGAGGAAGAAGTCGTCGATTCCGCAATCGACGAGTATCTTTTGGCCGTCGTTGCGCACGCCGTTTTCCACAAGTGTTATCACCGAGTGCTGTCTCCACAATTCGGGGTTGGCCGAGTATTCTCCCAATGCGTCTTTCATGTCCCAGTTTTCGGGAAACGGCACTATGTCAACGCCACCGCTCATGCTGCAGCATATGCCGAACACGTCGGGGTGCCGCAGTCCGAGCCACAGGCTGCCGTGTCCGCCCATGCTGTATCCGCATATTGCGCGCATACGCGGGTCGCTAATCGTGCGGTAGTTGTCGTCGATGTAGCCTACAAGTTCGGTAGCGACGTAGGTCTCGAATTGCGAATTGCTGTTTACGGGCGAGTCCCAGTACCAGCTGTTCTGTCCGTCGGGGCAGACGAATATAGCACCCACTTCCGATGCTATGTAGTCGAGGTCGGGCTTTATTTTTCCCCACGAGCTATAGTCGTCGCCATACCCGTTAAGCAGGTATATGACAGGATAAATCACGTCGGCCGATTCTTCGTCGAAGTATTGCGACGGCAGGACTATGGTGTTTTTTATCATCCGTCCCATTTTCGTGCTGAGCACTTCGATTGTGTCGGCCTGGCTTGGCAGGTATCCGTCGTCGATTATCGCATCGTCTTGAGCCCAAGAGCTATGGCAGGCGGCCATCATGATGGCGAAGGCCAGTGCCAATTTTTTTATGTCGTTAAGCATAATGGTTTTTGATTATAGTTTCATAACGAGTGCAAAATTACGTCAAATCTTGCGAATAACACTCATATGGCGAATGCTTTTTATCGCCTGTCGGCGCAATGCGGGCATATGCCTTTCACCATATAGTTGACTGAGTGCATTGTGAAGCCCTCGGGCATGTCAATTGCGGGGATGTGTATCGACTTAAAGCAGAAAGTGCGGTGGCAGCGTTCGCAATAGAAGTGGGTGTGCATGTCGGCGAGCGTGCATTCGTCTTCCCCGTCACACACCTCATAGTGCAATATCCCGCTGCCGTCTTCTATGGCGTGTACCACGTGGCTTGCGGCAAACAGTGTTAGCGTTCTGAAAATGCTTGAACGGTCCATTGTGCCTATCGCTTTTTCGAGTTCGGCAAGAGACATGGGGCGTGCCGCGGCGATAAGGGCTTTAAGCACGAGTATGCGGTTTGAAGTGGGCTTTACGCCTTTCTTTTCGAGAATGGGGCAGTCGGTGTTGCAATTCATTTTTGTCGGTATGTTTTTTTATGACGCAATATTAATGATGGCACTAAGGTAGCCATGAATCGAGACATATCCAAACCATTTTCAAACCATTTATATGGCGGAAAAATATATTGAGAAAACCTAAACAGACTTTTATAAAAAATTGTTTTATTTTTGCAAAAAAAATATACACACATGCTCTGTGTAAAATAAATCATAGCAAAACTAAGGAAATGAGTAAACGATTATTGTCGATGCTTGCTGCTGTGGCGTTGATTTTGTCATGTGCCGGTGTGCTCGTGGCAGAAGAAGCGGTATCGCACAAAGCGGCATTCGGAAAAGACGGTGCGCGTATCTTCAGCAAGCGCAAAATGGTAGAAATGGATAAGTTGCCATTGAGTGGCAATGTTTCATCCAAGAGTATGGCCGGAGTCAATCCATTGGCGGTATCGGCCGACGTGGCGATGTATGGCTATCTGGTGTATGACGAGATTTTATGGGAGTCGGGATTCTGTTCCATTAATCCGCAAACCTTGTCGATTGGCATGGTAGATGGGATGGGAAGCGTCGGCGACATGGAATCTCCGGGTTATGTGGCCGGCACCTATGCCAACGGCTTGTATTACTATTATGGCTGTGACTGGTATGGGGCGCCTTATTATTTTGCATCGGCATCGTTTGACAGTGGAGAACACACGTTGATAAATGATCTGGGCTATGTTGCCGAATATGTCATAAGCGACATAACGTATGATTACAGTACGCAGGCCATGTATGGAGTGGGTGCGGATGATGCATATGCCGACGCGTCTTTCTTGTTTAAGGCCGACTTGACCACCGGTGAGGTGGAACGCGTTGCCGATCTTGACGACTTCATGTATTCGGTTGCCGCTACATTGCAGGGCGAATTGTATGCCATTTCGGTCGATGGTATGTTATATAAAGTTGACAAGTCAACGGGAGATTGCGTTGAAATCTTGGACACCCAACTTTATGCAGGGGCGGCCAACACGATGGAATTTGACCATGCATCGGACGACAAGACTCTTTATTGGCTGTATGCCGATGATTGGTATTGCTCTCATTTGGTAGAAATCGACATTGAATCTCTGTCGGTGACCGACCACGGCACTCTGGCCGGCAGTGCGCAAGTGTGTGGTTTGTGCATCCCTTATGAATCGGGAAGCATGGCAGTCCCGGCAGCTCCCGGCCATTTCTCGGCTGTGGCAGACGAGAATGGAGAACTTGCCGCGCATCTGTCGTGGGAAAACCCGACAACGACTGTTGCCGGCGATCCGTTGTCGGGAACGCTCTCGGTTGAGGTGTACCGTAACGACGAGTCGGTTTACTCGATTGCCGTAGCTAAGCCCGGCGAAGCACTTTCGTATGACGATGAACTCACTGAATCGGGAATGGTGGAATATCGTGTTGTGGCGACCAATGCCGAAGGCGAAGGGATGGCCGCTACGGCATCGGTGTATGTCGGGCGCGACGTGCCGGCTGCCGTGGAAGCTGTGCAAGTGACCGTGAATGACGCAACCTCGGCGACTGTTTCTTGGAACGCGCCTATTACGGGCAAGCATGGCGGATGGTTCGACGCTTCGACTCTCGCATACAATATTTATCGCAACCCCGGCAATGTTGCCGTAGCCGAAGGCATAACCGATACGCGGTACACCGAGACCGGCATTGAAGCTCTTGGAAACTACCATTACGAAGTGGTAGCTTACACTGCCGATGGCAGTGGCGATGCCGGAACCTCGGATGTGGTTACTCTTGGGGAAGCCATCTTCCTGCCCTACAATACCACGTTTGCCGAGGCCGACAGTAACATGTGGACTGTGGTTGACGGCAACAATGACGGTACTTCATGGATTTACAGCGGCTTGCTTGGCGGTTTCTATTTCGACGGTTACGAGGGCGATGCAATATATTATTTCGGAAGCACCGACAAGCCGGCCGACGAGTGGCTTGTGTCGTCACCGATGCGTTTTGAGGATGGAGAGAGCTATGAACTTGTATTCGACAAGCGCATTTCCCAGAAAGGTGAAAGCTTGAACATCGACATTGCATTTGGAACCGGCGACGACGTGGCTGCTTATGAGACAATATACAGTACCACAATCGACAACTTCACGCTCGAAGCGTTGAAGCTCGCATTGCCATGCATGGAGGGCGGCGATTACCGCTTGGGCTTCCACATCTATGCCGAAGCAGGCGGGCGGTTGATGCTTACAAACCTTGGCGTTGTCGCTTCTACGGCAAGCCGGGTAGAAGGCATTGTTTCGTCGGCTGCCGGCGTGCTCGAAGGCTGCACCGTGACTGCTACCGACGGTGACGGGCAGGTAGTGGCTCAAGCCGTTACCGTCTCGGCAGGCGGCTACATATTGCCATACATGGAAGCAGGCATATATACACTGGCTGTCTCGCATCCCGACTATGACACTGTAGAGCAGCGGCTTGACTTGACCGAATCGAAGTTGGCGACGGTGGATTTCACTATGTCGCAGTCGGTTGCTTATTCTTATGGCGGACGCGTGACCGACGAAAAGGGCAATGGCGTAGCCGGAGTTGCTGTCCTTGCAAGGAATGCTTCAAACGAATATAGCGCAACCACCGACAGTCGGGGCGGCTATGCGCTCGATGGAATTGTTGCCGGTGATTATGAAATCATGTACTTCAAGAATAGCTACGAAGAGCAGTCGCTCGATGTAGCGATAAAGTCGGTGGTTGAGGATGCCGATGTCATCCTTGTTCGCAAGGTACTACCCCCGTCTGACGTGATGGCTGCGGACGGCGTGATAGAATGGGGCGAACCCGAAGAATTTACCGAACTTCGTTACGATAGCGGCGAGGCTTGCGATGCCACGTTTGGTTACGGAAGTGGCAGTTATTATGCCGTGGTCGGGACCGTGTTCCGCCAGCCGTCTGTGCCTGTGTCGATTTCATGGTTTACCGTTAACGATGGTTACGACGACCACAACTCGGTCAATCTCTTCCTGTTTGCCGTTGATGAGGACGGGAACCCCACCAATACGCTTCTTTACAGTGCCGATGCCATAGCAAACACTCCGGGCGAGTGGGTCACTTACCATATCCCCGAGGAGATAAACTGTCCTAACGGCTTCGTTGCCGCATTGAGCGACGAAGGCGGCTATCTCACCTTAGGCGCGGACGATAGCAGCGACCCCGACTATCCGTTCAAGGAAAAGACTTACATCTCTACCGACGATTTTGAAAGGAACGGTTTTTATTATCTTGAGGAAGTGCCGACCATTGGCGACGACTATGAATATAACTTCATGATTCGTGCCGAGGTGAAACCTACAGGAATATCGCTCGATGCTCCAAAGGCTGCGAATGCCGAATTGAAGACCGTTGCAGCCGGTGCCGGTGGTAAATTCTTGGAGAAGCGTACAGTCGCTGCTGTTAAATCCGAGCCTGCCACAGCTGCGTCGGGTACATATCCGGCTTACAATATTTACAGGTTGCCGGTTAGCGACGAGGATAATCCCGAGGCTTGGACGTTGCTCAACGAGTCGCCGGTTGAGGCGTTTACTTATACCGATGCCGAATGGGAGAGTCTGCCACAGGGCTATTATAAATATGCCGTCGAGGCTGTTTATGTCGATGACCGCATTTCGCAGTCTTCGTTGTCGGAAGCCTTGGGCAAGAACGTGGTGACAACGTTGTCGCTTTCGGTTGCTGCGCCTTTAAGCGACATATCGGTTGATGGTGCATACGCGACGCTTGCCACTGGCGATGTTGTCATCAGGCAGGATATCGCCGATGGCAGTGCCACATTTACCGGCATAGAGAAAGGAAAATATCTGCTCACGGTATATGCGCCCGGTTGCAAGACTTATGCTGAAGAACTCGATTTGTCGGTAAATGACAGTTATGCCCACAGCGTGACGCTTGAAGAAAATGCGGTAGTGCCGTTTAATCTTAATGTGACTGTTGCCGACGATGCTTCGGCAACGCTGTCGTGGAACATGTTTGAGATTGCCGACGATTTCGAGTCGCACACTGCATTTACGATAAATTCTCCCGGTACGGTGGGTTGGAGCTACATCGACGGTGACGGTTCTGAGTCGGGAGCGTTTGTTGACAGCGAGACCAACGAATATTACGCATTCGAGAACATATTTGAGCCTATGGCTTACATAGTGTTTAATCCCTCGCTCACCAACCCGTCGCTCGGCGGGGTGCCGGAATTTGAGGCTCACAGTGGCGAGCAATACTTGGTATCGTTTGTTTCGGTCGAACAAAGCGACGATTATCTCATTTCGCCGGAACTTGCCGGAACCGATGATTTTGAATTTAGCTTCTGGGCCAACTCGTTTACTGCATCCGATATCGTGTCGGTGGGATATTCCGTTACCGGTGCCGATGCTGCCGACTTTGAATGGGTGGCTACCGACGTCCGTCTTGCGGGCGGTTGGAACCATTACAGTTATGAAATTCCGGCCGGAGCACGCAGGGTAGTGTTGCGCACGACGATGTGCCTGTCGGCGCTGTTTGTCGATGATGTGGCAATAACTTCTCGTGCCGGTGCGTCGGCTCAATCCGACGGGATAGGGGCGCATTCCTATACAGTGAAACTCGACGGCGAGGAAGTCGCCACGGGGCTTGATTCCAACAGCTACGTATTTACAGGACTTGAAGGAGGCAGACACACGGCAGGCGTAAGTGCTGTTTATGCTTCGGGCGATACAGAATTTGTCACCATTGATTTCGACACAGCCTCGGGCGTACAGTCAATCGACGCTGCTCCGGCAGTGCGTTATGACGCGTCGTCCAAGACTTTGCAGGTGGCCGCAGGCAGCCGGGTACAACTTTATGGCACGTCGGGCATTCTTTATGTCAGTGCCGACGGTGAGCAGGAAGTGGATGTTGCCGGACTTCCTGTGGGCATATATCTGCTGCGCATCGACAATGGCACATCGGTGGCCGTGGAAAAGATTGTAATAAAGTAAAGCATTGCGAAGCTTTTGCATTGTTCTAATAAGGCGGACAGTCAAGGAGAGTGTTCTACTCCATTTGGCTGTCCGCCTTTTTGTGTTGCAAATATATATACTATAGGTTTCTCAACCCGTCAATCAAAGTGGCGACCGACGTGTATCGATGTTTCTCGCCCTGTTTATTGACTATGTAATCATTTGCCGCCGTTGCCATTATGGTGCCATTGTCGCCACCATAGGTCGAGATTCCGTTGCGGCGCAGGGCGTTGGTAATCCAGTGGCGCAGTATCGGGTTTTCGCATTCGAGCGAGTATCCTTGAAATGTCGGCAGCGGAGATTCAAAATCGCCAAGCAGCGCGTCGAATGCGACAGAGCCTGTTCCTTTTTCGGGGAACATCTGCTGCATTGCTCCCGACAGTATCAAGTCTTCGGTACAGCCTTGCAGCACTTTGCGGTCGCGTGTCACAATCCAAAGTTGGTCGGCAAGCGACAATGCTTGGGAAATGTCGTGAGTCGATAACAGCACGGCCTTGCCTTGTTCGCGGGCAAGGGAGTGCAAAAGCGACACCACCTCAATGCGGCTTGCCACGTCGAGGAATGCCGTCGGCTCGTCAAGGATGATTATCGGTGTTTCTTGAGCCAATGCCCGTGCTATCATGGCTCGTTGACGCTCGCCATCGCTCAATTCGGCTACGAAAGCAGTTGATTTATGACCGATTGCTGTCGCTTCCATCGCTTTTTCCACGACATCTTCGTCACGTCGGCCAAGCCGCCCAAAGAATCCCGTATGCGGGTATCGCCCGAGTGAAACGAGTTGGCGCACGGTCAATCCGCCTGCCTGCGTCCTGTCGGTGAAAACGAGCGACATGCGAAGCGACAAGTCGCGCCTGCTGTATTCTTCAATACTGTGTCCGTCGAGCGACACGATACCGGCGAGGGGCGGCTGCGACCCGGCAATGGTACGCAGCATGGTTGATTTCCCGATGCCGTTTTGTCCGAGCAGTGCCGTCAGTCTGCCCCCATGCAATTCCAAATTAAGGTCTTGCATTACGACAGATTTCCGCTTGCCCGTTCGATAACCTATCGACAGGTCGTATGTCGCCAAAATGGGAGTAGCCGGTTTCATCAGTTGAAGTACTTTATTTTCTTACGGTTCAGTATTATATAAATAATAATCGGTACGCCGACAATAGGAGTGATGGCATTGATAGGGATGATGCCTACCGACGTTGGCAGCACGCTTATGAGTTGGCACAACAGCGTGACCGCTGCTCCTGCAAGAATCGTGCACGGCATAAGCACGTTGTGATTAGAAGAATTAAGCAGCAATCTGGCAATGTGAGGCACGACAAGTCCGATGAAGCCTATCGGGCCGCAAAATGCCGTTACCGTGGCTGTCAAGATGCCGGTGACGAGCAGCAGGCTGTTGCGAGTGCGCCGCAAGTTCACGCCGAGATTCTCGGCATACCGGCTGCCAAGAAGCAGCGCATTGAGCGGCTTCACGAGCAACAGCGACCATGCAATGGCCGACAATATGACCGTTGCAAACAGTGGCAGGCTGTCGGGTGTAACGCCCGAGAAATTTCCAAGCCCCCATATTACGTAGGAATGGACTCCTTCTTGTGTGGAAAAGAAATTGAGCAGGGATATCGCGCTCGATGCGAGGTAACTTATCATTATGCCCACTATAAGCAGCATCGTAGCGCCGCGCACAAGCGAAGAAAACAGCATCAACGATGCAAGTATGAGTGCCGCTCCGGCAAATGCGCCAAGCAAAACGCTCACATATCCGCCAACGGAAGAGCCAAACAGTGTGCCAAGTTCACCGCCAAGTGCCAGCATCACGACGGCCACGCCAAGGCTCGACCCCGTTGAAACGCCCAGTATCGATGGCCCTGCAAGTGGGTTGTTGAAAAGTGTCTGTAACAGCAGTCCGGCGACCGACAATGCAGCTCCCGACAATGCGGCCGTTGCCACCATCGGGAGTCGCGACTGCGACACTATGGTTTCCCACACGGCATTGTCGCACCCGTTTCCTGCTATTATGCCCAATACTTCGCTTGCGGGAATATCGACCGACCCGACAAGCAGGTTTGCGACAGACAGTATCACAGTCGCCGCGGCAAACAGGGAAATGGCCATGCCGCCACGAGATATTTTATTCCTATCTGCTTTCATTCTTCTTCCATGCGTGAAAAGTACCGTGTGGCTCCCGGCAGCACCTCGGGATGGAATATTTTTATGTAATCGCTCAAAAGCAAATCGGGGTGGAACGGGAAATCGCTGTAAAGCGTGCTGTTCAACGACGGGCATTGATATATGTTCCTATCCTTAAAAGCCTTGAACTCGCTGTTTAGCGGATACATGGCTGCAAATTCTCCATAGCTCATGGATTCGAGCGACTTTATGAGCCACACGTCGGCATCATGAGCCTGGTCATACACCTGCTCGAAACTCAGCGACAGCGACCCGGTGTCGGCGTTGTCTTTCCACGGGTATTCGGCTCCCGCGTCAACAAACATGTGTGCCATGTAACTGTCTCCTCCCGGCATATACCACACGCCGCTCGTCACGGTCTCGCTTATCACCTTGGGACGATGCTGCACACTGTCAACCAACGATTTCAGCGCATTGTAATTGTCCACGACCGTGGCAAAAACAGAATCGGCCTCGGCTCGACGGTCGTAAAGCTCGCCAAATAGTTTTATCCATTCGGCACGCCCGAGCGGAGTGTTTTCCATGTAATCGGCGCATTCTATTATAGGAATGCCCATGCCGGTGAGTGCGCCATATCCGCCGTTCTGGAACGGGGACAATATTATGGCGTCGGGGTGTAGCTGCACCACTTTTTCAAGTGTGGGTTGCATTGAATTCCCGGCATTTATTATATGGCCGTCGGCCACGCCTTGCCTGATTTCGGGCATGTCGAAGTATTGCAGGTCGCACACGCCCGTTATCGACTGCAAGCAGCCGAGTTCTTTTATGACATTGCCGTGTACCGACGAATAAACCAGTGCCGACTGCAACGGTGTGTGCACCACCGTTCCTTCCACACCAGCGGGAGCGGTAGCGTCACGAGGAACAAGCACATACGTCTGCAACACGGCTCTCGGGTTCCAAGGATTCTTCACCGTAACCACCGAATACCCGTCACGCTTGTCGATATCGAGCCAACGGGCATATTCCATCCCCGTGGACATGTCGGCCTCGTGTTTGTTACCGCATCCGGTAAGGGCCGAAACGACAAGTATGGTTATAATTACTGTTGATAGTCTGTTCATAAATAAAAATTCAGTTTACAAAGTTAATGATAATAACCGAAAGAGCATCCACGCGCCATGCGCCTCATGCCCTATGGGATGGGGCGGTTGTGAGCTTTTTTTCAACAAAATTTGATGCAGCGTTGCGTATGTTGTTGAAATTGCGTAATTTTGCAACCGCATTTGAGGTTTTTTTGAGCCTCGTGCTAAATGAAATCACTAATAGAGAGGAGGTTGTTTCTTCCTAACAGACAGATATTTAAGAATAAACGAATATAGCACATACTAGTTGCATTTCTGGGTCGCCACAGTGCCGGGGATGCATGTATTTGGGGGCAGTCTCCATGCCCGTAATATTTGTGGCGGTGATTTCAAAACATAATTTCAGAAAACAATTAAAAACAATAAAACAATGATAATCGTACAAGTAAAAGAAGGTGAGAACATCGAGAGAGCTTTGAAAAAGTTCAAAAGAAAATATGAAAAGACCGGCATCGTGAAAGAATTGCGTGCACGTCAGGCTTTTGAAAAGCCGTCGGTAACAAAGCGCAAACGCTTGATGAAGGCCATTTACGTACAACAAATGCACCGCAACGACGATTAATGATTTTTCATCCGCAAGAAAAATGAGTGTGTGTTTGTGCCGCTCATTGGAATGAAAGGATAATATAAAAATCGGGAAATTCTCAATATGTCGAAAGAGAGTTTCCCGATTCTTTTTTTTCATTTGCCGTCTCTCCGGCAAAATATCTTAGCGGCAATTGAAATCGCAAGCTCTGGGCGATGCGTTAATCTCATAATTTGCAAACAAAACTTATGCCGCTTCTCTATTTTATTCATTTTTCCACGGATTTTTGCTAAATTTGTGCGCAATTTTATCATGGGCATGTCGTATAGCCGCCAATGATAGTGCTACGGTATGTAACTGCCGCATTTACAAGATTATAATCTCACACTTACGATATGAACATTTCATATAACTGGCTTAAAGAGTATATCGATACCGATCTCACTCCTCAAGAAATGGCCGATGCCCTCACTTCGCTCGGCTTGGAGACCGGCTCGGTCGAAAAAGTGGAGTCAATCAAGGGAGGCCTGCAGGGCTTGGTAATAGGAGAGGTGCTTACATGCGAGGCGCATCCCGATAGCGACCACCTTCATGTGACAACGGTCAACCTTGGCGACGGGACTCCCACGCAGATAGTATGCGGTGCGCCCAACGTGGCAGCCGGGCAACACGTGATTGTCGCCACACTTGGTACAAAACTATATGACGGCGACAAGGAATTTGTGATCAAAAAGTCGAAGATACGCGGCGTGGAATCGTTTGGCATGATTTGCGCCGAAGACGAGATTGGCGTGGGCACTTCTCACGACGGCATAATCGTGCTGCCGACCGATACGGTACCCGGCACGCCGGCACGCGAATACTATAACATCACCGACGACTATGTGCTTGAGGTTGACCTCACGCCAAACCGCATCGATGCCGCATCTCACTATGGCGTGGCTCGCGACCTGTCGGCATGGCTCGCATTGCGAGGCAAGGACGGGCATCTGCGTATGCCGTCAACCGACGGATATCACGCCGATCGTCCCGACGGCGCAGTTGATGTGACGGTAGAAAATGCCGAGGCGTGTCCGAGGTATAGCGGCGTGACCATACGCAACATAAAGGTTGCAGAAAGTCCGAAGTGGCTCAAAGACTACTTGACGGCAGTAGGCCAACGCCCAATAAACAATATCGTTGACATAACTAATTTTGTGCTGCTTGCATTCAACCAACCGTTGCACTGCTTCGACCTTGCAAAGGTGAAAGGTGGCAAGGTGGTGGTAAGAACCGTGCCAGAGGGTACGAAATTCACCACGCTCGACGAAGTGGAGCGCACGCTCACCGACCACGACTTGATGATATGCAACGCCGAAGCTCCGATGTGCATAGGCGGTGTGTTTGGTGGCCTCGATTCGGGAGTGACCGAATCCACGACCGACGTGTTCTTGGAATCGGCTTATTTCAATCCCACGTGGGTGCGCAAGACTGCCCGTCGGCAAGGATTGAACACCGACTCGTCGTTCCGCTTCGAGCGCGGAATCGACCCCAATACGACCGTAAAATTCTTGAAAATCGCCGCAATGCTTGTAAAAGAGCTTGCAGGTGGCGAGATATGCGGCGAAATTGTTGACATCAAGTCGCAAGAGTTTCCGCCGTTCCCGGTAACGCTCGAATATGGCTACGTCGATAATTTGATAGGCAAGGAGATTGGCCATGACACGATAAAAGGCATACTTAAGAGCTTGGAAATAGAAATAACCGAAGAACGCGCCGAGGCTCTGCAATTGCTCGTGCCTACCTATCGCGTGGATGTGCAACGCCCGTGTGACGTGGTTGAAGACATATTGCGCGTATATGGGTACAACAATGTGGAATTTGGCGAAACGGTTCACAGCAGCCTGTCTTATAAAAATGAGACCGACACCAAGCAGCACTTGCAGACGCTCGTATCTGAGCAATTGACCGCTGCCGGGTTTAATGAAATACTCAACAATTCGCTCACTTCGGTTTCTTATTACGAGGGTTCGGCTGCCTATCCTTTAGACAACTGTGTGAAACTCCTCAATCCGTTGAGCAACGACCTCGGCGTTCTGCGCCAGACGCTGCTTTATGGCGGATTAGAAAGCATCGCCCACAACATCAACCACAAGTCGGCCAATCTGCGGTTCTACGAGTTCGGGAACGTATATTCGTTCGACCCGACAGCCGATGGCAGCGAGAAACTGCTTGCCCCGTATAGCGAGCACACAAGCTTGGGAATATGGTTGAGCGGAAACAACCACGACACGAATTGGAACGAGAAGGAACGTAAAATGTCGGTTTACGACTTGAAGGCTTATGTGGAGAACCTGTTCGTGCGCCTTGGGCTCGAAGAAAAAGAAATCGTAGCCGAGCAAGTTTCCAATGAGATATATTCGGCTGCGTTATCGTTCAAGCATCGCTCGGGAAAGGTCTTGGGCGAAATGGGAGTTGTAAGGGTCGCCGTGCGCAAGAAATTTGACATCGACCAGGATGTGTTCTTTGCCCAACTTAACTGGGATGCTCTTGTGAGGATGACCCTCAAGAAGAGTGTCACTTTCACCGACCTGCCAAAGACTCAGCCGGTGAAGCGCGACCTCGCACTGCTTGTTGACAAGAGCGTGACGTTTGCGCAAATCGAACAGGTGGTGCGCCAGTCGGAACGCAAATTGCTGCGCAGCGTGACGCTGTTTGACGTGTATGAGGGCAAGAACCTCGAAGCGGGCAAGAAATCTTACGCAATAAGCATGACGTTGCAAGATGACGAGAAAACGCTGCAAGACAAGCAAATCGACGCGACGATGAACAAGATTATCGCCAACTTGCAAAAGCAGCTCGATGCAAAACTGAGATAACGGAAACAAGAATAATCACAATAAAAAGAACAGATATAGCATATGGGAAGAGCGTTTGAATATCGCAAAGCAAGAAAACTTAAACGTTGGGGCAACATGTCCCGCACATTCACCAAGATAGGCAAGGAAATCACCATCGCCGTTAAAGCAGGCGGTTCCGACCCCACGTCGAACTCCCGGCTTAGGGCATTGCTTGCCAACGCCAAGGCGGCAAACATGCCGAAGGACACCGTTGAACGCGCCATTAAGAAGGCAACCGACAAGGATGCTTCTGACTACAAGGAAGTGGTATTCGAGGGATACGGCCCGTTTGGCATCGCCATCCTCGTGGAAACTGCGACCGACAACAACACTCGCACCGTGGCCAACGTGCGCAGCTATTTCAATAAGTTTGGCGGCAACCTTGGCACTTCGGGCAGCTTGTCGTTCCTTTTCGACCACAAGTGCGTGTTCCACATCAAGCCTAAGGACGGCGTGTCGCTCGAAGACCTCGAACTTGAACTTATCGACTATGGTGTTGACGAACTCGACCAAGACGAGGAAGGTATAACGCTGTATGGTGCATTCGAGGACAATTCGGGCATACAGAAATATCTTGAGGACAACGGCTTTGAAATTATCAGCTCGGAATTCGTGCGCATCCCTAACGACTTGAAGGACGTTACGCCCGAGCAGCGCGAAACAGTAGAGAAGCTGCTTGAGAAATTTGAAGACGATGACGATGTGCAAAATGTCTTCCACAATATGCGTGAAGAAGACTCTGAAGCAGAATAATACGCATATAAATCGTAACAAAAGAGAGCCATGCGTGCCTTGTCGGGTCGCATGGCTTCTTTTTTATTCTGCATGGTAAAGTGAGTGTGAGCCGGCGACGGTGCTGCTCAACTATGCCTAAGCGCGCAAGCGAAGTCTGATGAATAGTCGGCCGACGAATGAACAGGGCTGCGGAGCAGACCAATGATGCTTAACATGCAAGCTGCGCTTCGCTTGCATGTCGGTTAAGCATAGTTATTGCCTCTCTGAGGCAACAAATAGGCACAAACCTATCCCCTTTACGATTATAAGCTATAAGCAAAGTTTGTGGCGTACTTGTTATTTTGCTACACTGCCTGCATGAGGATGCCGACATTTCCTTATCACGAACTCGCATTTAACGGGTGGGAATGCTTCTTTTTCAGAAGTGGTAACCTATGCCCACGTTCATCACGTTGGCTTCCTTGTAACTGATGAAGTATGAATTATCGTATAGGTCGGTCAATGCCAAGTCATACCAACATTTCAATGAAATGCGCCATACGTTTACAGCCCCGCCAAACCGCCACCGCCACGACGTTTTATTAAACTCGCTTTTGCGGATTCCGTGTTGATACAACTTTTGTTTAATTGAACAATTGAAATAAGGACCGGTGAACAGGTCAATGCTTACGTTTCGTGGCAGGTTTATGTTATACCCCACCATTTCTGCCAAACCGAAGCCAACCTCAAAGTGGTATTCATGGTCCCAATGCGACTCAGGCACATCCTCCCCCGGTGGCAAGCTGATATCGAGCGATGATAATTCATGGTCTTCATAATACAATGAAACCTCAGACGACAAATACAGCCCCTTATATGGATAAAACCTGTATCCTCCTGTTAAGGTAGCACCTTTAAATTCAAGTGGCTTATAGATATCGTCATAGCCCACGGCCCAGTTATAGCTCGCATCCACAGTGAAATGGTTGTCCCTAAGATTCTGCGCAGCAAGCGACATGGCAACAATGCTCATCAGCATTAAAATCAATCCCCGTTTCATAGCAATTTTATTTTGGCATTCATAAACAACAATATTAAAACATCAGAAGTGGTAACCTATGCCCACGTTCATCACGTTGGCTTCCTTGTAACTGAGGTGTGAAATATCGTATAGGTCGGTCAATGCCAAGTCGTACCAACATTTAACCGAAATCCGCCACACGTTCACAGCCCCGCCAAATCTCCATCGCCACGACGTTTTATTAAACTCACTTTTGCGAATCCCGCCTTGATTCAACTTTTGTTTAATTGAACAATTGAAATAAGGGCCGGTAAAAAGGTCGATGCTGACGATTTTTGACAAACTTATGTTATACCCTACCATTTCGGCCAAGCCGAAACCAACCTCAAAGTGGTATGCATGATCCCAATGCGACTCAGGCACATTCTCTCCCGGTGGTAAACTACCATAGAGCAATTCTAATTCATGGTCTTCATAATACAGCGAAACTTCAGACGACAAATACAACCCCTTATATGGGTAAAACCTGTAGCCACCTGTTAAGGTAGCCCCTTTAAATTCAAGCGGCTTATAGATGTCGTCATAGCCCACAGCCCAGTTGTAGCTTGCATCCACAGTGAAATGGTTGTCCCTAAGATTCTGCGCCGCAAGCGTCACAGCTACAATACTCATTAGCATAAAAATCAACCCTCGTTTCATAGCAGTTTTATTTTGGCATTATATTATAAATATCTTCACGGTTACTAGTTGCCCCTTGACCCGGTATTTCCAAATGGTTGTCTGAATATATCGACCAGTCCAAGTAATTGCCATCATACAAGCCGCCCCAACCCCAATTCATATAAAAATATGTCGAAGCGGATTGGTTGGTATGATAAGTATAAATTGAACCGAAAAGGAATTTTTCCCTAAATGTGAAAAGTTCATATGATACATATGAATTGGTATTCTTACCTCCCGAGGCTATCCATGCGTGACCATAGATATTTCCTTCAATGCCTGCACTCATATACACAGGTCGTCGATTGCTTATATCATCCCATGCATTCCTATAAGAATGATCTCCTATTTCGCAGCTATAACCAAATTGCCGTAAAACATTGGCAATTTTATTATTTAAAGTAATTGTAACGTCTAATTTATATTCGGCATTTGCCCTTTCGGCTAAGTCATACAAGAAATCAGAAGTCGTGGTAGTGGCATAGTTATACGGCATGTCATCCCAGTTGATATTTGAAGGATATCGATAATACCTCATTATCTGCCCTGCGGCCACAGGCCCGCATCCGGCATAATAATGCACTCCATTCTCGTTTAACGGGTAACTGACGTTGAAACCCATAGTTTGAGTCCATTTAGTCGGAACAAAATTCTCCACAATTTCGGCTTTTTCGACGGGACGCTTAAGTATTAACGACAGTCTGTCCCAGTCCTCTTGATATAGCGGATATATTCCACCTTCTACCAGTCCTTCTGTCGCTTCATTTACAATTTTATTATCTGATTGCCCTACACTGAATACTTCATAGCCTTGACGACTTATCCACATCATCACACTGTCTTGCAATATCATCTGGGCTTTCATCATGTCGTCTTCAAGCGAAGCGGGGGCAGGTAAGGTGGCAGCAAAATCCTGCGCCGTGCCTGATTTCACATATCTGCTCCACTGTGCACGGTATTTGCTTGTAGAGTCGGCCGGCAACTTATCGGCTTTGCGGACTTCGGAAATAATCGACGCTTGCCATTCAAACAGCCCTAACGGCTTGATGCCGTTAACGTCGTAATTGCCGCTTTCGGAATAAGCAAGCACCGGGGTGAAATTCTTCGTGGGGCTGACGATTATAAAGCCACCCTCATTGGCATAATTCACCACATACAGCGACTTGTCGCCTTTCTCGTCATAGACGACTGAAATTTCATAGTCGCCACTTCTCGTCGCTTGGGCTTTTCCGCTTTCTGCAAAAAAGCTCGATGCGACGGCTGAAACATCGTCAATCGCCACTTCGGGGGACTCTACGGCGGCAGATTCGTTAACCGCATTTTCTTGCGGCACCGTTCTTTCCACGTCGTTCTGCTCGCAAGCCGAGGCGAGCAATGCCAATGTAACAAGACAAACTTTAATTTGTTTCATATTATTTAGTTTTTATGGTTGAATATAGTTCTATCCGAATTTAACACACGAAACAATGGTTTTTTCATCATTGTGACAAATATAGCGAAATGTTTTAAGAAAAACAAACAAAATAGCATTTGTTTTTTTGATTTTTTTGATTTTTTTGTTTGTTTCTGATGAAATTTGTGTAATGTTGACAACAACCTAAAGTGAAAGAGAGCGGCGAAGCTGCCGTGCCATGAATGCAATAAGGTCTAAGCGTAATCATAAAAAGCGCAAAGGGGGTGGCCTCACGGCTGCCCCCTTCACTATCTATTAAGGACTTCTATTTAAACTATATTGTTGTACCTATTAAATCTTGTTGTCCTTTTTGATTACATTCCTTCGGTCTTAAGCAACGTTACAGGAACTGTTTCGCTGATTGTACCGATACCAGGAACGCGCAACTTAACTATTACGTGAGCCGTAATGTCGTTGTACAGGCCGGAACCTTCGTTGTCCCAAGTGATAACGCCTTGATTGTCGATAGTCAAGTGGCCGTTTTGGTCTTCGCCTTCGGCGATTGCAAATGAGAACAAGAAGTCGTCGCGGTTGTCGAAGTAGTTCCAGAATGCATCTGTCGGATCCTTTTCAGTCCACAGCAAGATGTTGCCCACGATGAGGTTTACATCTACACGGTTGGCAAAGTCGTCGGTCGTCGGCAATGCAATCGGTGTCTCAAGAGCGATAGGCTCGGCAACGTTGATGTCGAACGGCGAGCGGAACTCAACGATGTAGCTGAAGTAGTGTTCAGTGCCGTTGTCGCGCTTTTCAACGAGTTGGACGTTAACCCTGCGAACTTCGTTTTCGGCAAGCTCGGTAACGAGTTCTATCGTCTGTTGACGGAAGTCGGTTACGGTAGTGCCGTCGATCGGGCTGATGGCAACGTCGCTTCTCGGTGTGGTCAAGCGGAACTCATAAGTGTGGTTACCGTTACCGAAGTCGGCAAGATAATCAACGAACGCCTCGGCCATCGTGGTCTTCATTATCCATTGCGGAGTGGCTGAAGTCTTGTCGAGCGTACCGCGAACCACCTGAGTGTTGTTGCTTGCATAGTTAGGATTCAATACCGGTTCAACGCAGTCGTCCACTACGGTGTAGTTGATGGTGATTACGATGTCGGGATATGCTGTATTGTCATATGCAGGTATTGTAACCTTCACTGTGCCGTTGCCTTCCTTGGCTCCGTTAGGAATGTAAACCTGGTCGTTGAGGTAAAGCTCGATTAAGCCGTCGGTCAACGTAGGATCGCTGTTGAACGGATTAACGACAACCTTAACGCCGTCGGTAACTTCGGCTTCGGGCGAATAAGTCGTGTTGGCGTAGTCGTAGAGCGATGCGAAGTCTTCGGGTGCGATACCGACTTCCCTGTAGATTTCGTCGTTTACGGTAGCCCAGTTGAATGAGTAAACTTGCTTCCAGTCGCTAGCATCGGGCAGAGTGGTGTAGTTAACGCTTACGTTTTTGTCGGGAACAGGATATTCTTCGATTTCGGTAACAGGAGTACGGCGTACTTCGATAACGATGTAACCCTCGGCAATCTTGGTTCCGTTGATGAATGCATTAGCCTTAACAACCGGACGACGGCCGATGGCAGCCTCGGTAGGAGTTCCTGCAGGACCGGCATCAACTGTCATGATGTAGTCGCCATCTTCGTTTTCGGTGATCGTGGTGTAGTAGTCTTGTTCAGTACCGTCAACACCCTTAACCTTAGTTTCTTCAAATGTGTAGGTGAGGTATTCCTCGAAACCGGCTTCTGCGAGGCTGATGTGCTTGTTGCTCTTAGCCCAAGCCTCGGCAAGAGTGTTAAGGTTGAGTTGGTCGGTGTAAATGAACCATGCGTCAAATGCGCCTTCGGTATCGTCAACAACAGAGGGCTTAACTTCGGTGTAATAACGTTCGGTGTTTGAAGTTATAGGCAGTTTGTGCTTCTTGGCGATGGCGAAGTCGTTGAGAAGTTCGTAGTCAACAATCGAGTAATCTGATGTGATTATGCGGTCTGCGCCCGATTGAGTCTTGTCGTTGGCACGCAATGCAACGAGGATTTCCTTGTTGTCGGTGTCGGTATAGGTAGCCGAAGGATCTTCTTCGGTAGTAACAGAAGTTACTATAACCTTGCCTGCCTCAGAAAGGTCGATATCCTTGATTTCGAGAAGGTTGGTTTCATCGGCAGCCGAACGAACTTCTACAGTGCGGTTGATGAACGACCATGCCGACTTGTCTTGCAAGTTGGTGAGGTCGGCATTGTTCGGGTTCAAGCGGAAGTCCATAACGATATCGCTCGATACCAAGAAGTTGTAGCCCTTGGCCGGGTTGTGGAGTTCCTTTTCAACCGACAGAGAGTAGTAAGTGGTCACGCCATAGCCTTCCTTGATTACGTCGGGAATGAATGCAAGACCTACAAGGGGCTGAGACAGCTTGATGGCAACAGTCGTATATTCGCCATTCTCGTCTTCAACGTTGTAAAGAGTAAGTACTTGAGAATCGGTGTTATATACAGCCGTAATGGTACCTACCGGCAACCAAGGCATAGTCTCATCTACTTCATAAGTAATTTGAGTGCCGTCGTTTTCGCAAGTCACCTTAGCCCAGTAACCGCTTGCATCGGGCACGTAGTAAACCATTTGGGCATCCTTGCCGTCCTGTCCGTCTTGGCCATCTTGACCATCGGCACCGTCCTGTCCGTTTTCACCACGTGCGAGAACGTCGGTCGGAACACCGTCGATTACCCAATAGCCATCCTCGTTGATAGTGATGACAGTGCCATCCTCGCCGTCAGCACCGGCGGGACCTTGCGGGCCTTGAGGACCTTGTGCGCCATCTTGGCCGTCAGCTCCGGCAGGACCTTGCGGACCCTGTTCGCCTTGGGCGGGCTGATTGGTGTTAACGCCATCGATATACCAGTAGCCATCGATGATTTCGATTTGCGGAACATATCCGTCTTCACCGTCGGCACCATCCTGTCCTGCCGCTCCGCGCGAAGGATTACCCGTGTCAACGCCGTCGATGAACCAGTTGCCGTTCTCGCCGATTTCAACAACGCTACCCGGCTCGCCCTGGGCTCCTGT
>CALUNI010000034.1 GCA_944321905.1 uncultured Muribaculaceae bacterium
CGGTTTTTGCTTGCCTTGCTGCAAAATTCACGCGTCCTACAGTTGCACGTTATCTATAGGTCTTCAATGGAGCGAAAAAAGCATCTTCGATATGGTTAATAACATACTCTTCACCATGGCGAGTGAGCGTAACAACGTCAAATTGCACCTCATGCGGCAAGTCAAACAATTTAAGATACACATCAGCGGCTTTTACAATATGCGCAATTTTCTTTGGCGTTATGGCTTCTAATGGATCGACCATATCAGAGGTGCGAGTCTTCACTTCCACTACCACAATGCGTCCTTGATACTCGCATACAATATCAAGTTCATACTTCAACCACCGCCAATTCATATCCCTCACCACATAACCTTTCTTGATAAGATATTCGGCTGCCAGTTCTTCTCCGATTTTTCCTGTTTCGTTGTGCCAAGCCATTTTAAAAGTTTTTTGCCAAATGTTTTGCAAATATAAAAAAATGCACTAACTTTGCAGCGCAATTAAGCAAAAAGGTGATTTAGTGTAGTGGCCTAGCACGCCACCCTCTCACGGTGGAGACCCGGGTTCGATTCCCGGATTCACTACAAAAAGGCTTCAACAAAAGCCTGCAACAAAAAAGAAGCACAGGATTTCAGCAGATTAGGAAACCCTGTGTTTCTTTTTTGTTGACTACCATCACCACCGTTTTGATTTGCCACACCCTTTCGCTCTTCACCTAAGCAAAAACAAAAGAGGTTGTCTCAATTCTACATTGAAACAACCTCACAAAGAGAGGGTGAAATAAGGGTCTCGAACCCTTGACCTTCGGAACCACAATCCGACGCTCTAACCAACTGAGCTAATCTCACCATTTTCTTGATTTCGGGTGCAAAGTTATGTCTTATTTTCCAATTATGCAAGCACTATGGAATTTATTTTTCATGCATCTGATAACAATTAGGCATAATATACCTGTTTTACAACGAGATGCATATTCACATTTTTATCATTTCAGATATAATGCAGTTCCTCTCCTTCGAGAGTCCCTGGCTTTATTGGTTTTTCTTTCTCTCCTTTCTTCTGAATTTTTTGTTTCTTCTTAGGTTTGTCTTGTTTCTTTCCTATTTTGAAACTGT
The DNA here is from genome assembly GCA_944321905.1 of uncultured Muribaculaceae bacterium. GTDB lineage: Bacteria > Bacteroidota > Bacteroidia > Bacteroidales > Muribaculaceae > Avimuribaculum. The sequence continues at coordinate 1,099 of CALUNI010000034.1, forward strand.
CCAATATATCATCCACCACGTCTTTGTTTTCAAGAATATAATTTATTTCAATCTGCATGGCAATGTCTTGTTTCTTTGCCATAACGTTGGTTATGCAAGCTCTTGAACCGTCTGGCAAGACCCCTGTAAGGGAATAACCTTTGCAGCCATCGATTTTTGCTTTCTTCATTTTTGTATCAAACATGTTGTAATCGGCGGCGGTTCTGTTTATCGCATATTTCATGTAGTTGTCATCAGCCTCCGACTTGTCATACAGCTTGACGAGCACCGTCAAGTCATACCACTGTATCTCGAATATCGAGCGTGAATTGTAAGTTACAATTCCACCGTCGGGAACTTCAAAAGTAAGATTATGCCCCGACCAAGTGAACCGCTCGGCCTTGCAGCCAAACATCACGGCCACCGACAAAAGCAAAACTATAACCAAATGTTTCATATCATACCGATTTATTTGCAAAATTACAACATTTTGGCATTTTCATGCAAATTATGACACGCTAAACACCATAACGCGATATATCGGCAGCAAGAGCTTCGGCACAACGTTCCCCGTCGATTGCCGCCGACACTATACCACCGGCATAACCGGCACCTTCGCCACAGGGATACAAACCCTTGACACACACGTGATGCATGCCTTCCAAGTCGCGTGGTATGCGCACCGGAGACGAAGTACGGGTTTCCACACCTATCACGACAGCATCGTTGGTGAGGAATCCGCGAGCAGAGTTGCCAAAAATTTTAAACCCTTTGCGCAAACGGTTTCCCACAAAGGCAGGAAGCCACAAATCGAGCCTCGAAGGCTGCAATCCGGCGGGATACGACGAAGCCGGCAAATCTACACTGTTTCGCCCATCGACAAAATCCACCATTCGCTGTGCGCCAGCTCTTTGCGACCGTCCCGCGGCCTCGTAACAACGTGCTTCCAACTGCTGCTGGAACCGCATGACACACAATGCATCGCCGGGAGCATAACCCGGCAAATCCTCGGGATGGACCTCGACCACCATTCCCGAATTAGCCCAACGAGAATTACGCCCCGAGGCCGACATCCCGTTCACCACAAGTTGGCCGGAACCACTTGCGGCAGGCACGACCACTCCACCCGGACACATGCAGAACGAATACACGCCTCGCCCATCGACCTGCGTCACAAACGAATATTCTGCAGCAGGCAGATATCTGCCACGCCCGTCTTTGCTGTGGTACTGAATTTGGTCTATAAGATGCTGAGGATGTTCGAGCCTCACCCCGACTGCTATGCCCTTGGCCTCGATTTTCACATTTTGCGCCGAAAGCATCTCATACACGTCGCGAGCCGAATGTCCGGTAGCAAGTATCACCTGTCCTCGATACTGTTCTCCGGTGGAGCATCGCACGCCGCAAACCGTGCCGTCATCGATAACCAATTCCGACACGCGAGTGCCGAAATGCACTCCGCCACCACATTGCAATATGGTATTGCGCATAGCTTCAATCACCTTCGGCAACTTGTCGCTGCCAATATGCGGATGTGCATCAACCAGAATATCCTGCGATGCGCCATGCTGATGAAATATATTCAAAATGCGATCGACCGAGCCACGCTTCTTGCTGCGGGTGTACAACTTGCCGTCGGAAAAAGCTCCTGCACCGCCTTCGCCAAAGCAATAATTAGAATCGGGATTTATAATCCCTTCCCGGGAAATGCGCGCTATGTCCATGCCACGCTCTCTCACAGGCTTGCCTCGTTCAAGCACCACGGGGCGCACACCAAGCTCGATGAGCCGCAATGCGGCAAAAAGGCCTCCGGGTCCCATTCCCACGACTATCGCAGATGGCGCATTGCCCGGTAGAGGTTTGTAATTCACGGCATGAGCTATGGGGAGAGACGCCGGCCGTTCATCGACATACACCATCAGCTTCAAGTTTACCATTACAATGCGCTGCCTGGCATCTATCGACCGTTTTGCGACTATCACCGCGCCTATCCTGCCTATTGGCAGACCAAGTTCCTTGGCCACCTGTTTTTTCAGATTCTCATCGACATAAGCCACTTCGGGCAATACCCGCAATTGCAATTCTGTCACCATACCCTATTTCCGAGATAATATTTTTACAAAAGACTCCGGGAGACAGACGTTTTCCAACGCTACAGCTTGCTCAAACAATGGAGCTATGTCCGCATCCTCAAATCCTGCTATCCCGCATCCTATACGTGTAACAAAGAAAAACTTATCACCGTGATGCCTGGCATAGTCGATGAATTGATTGACATACGGCTCGATGGTTTCAGTGCCACCCTGCATGGTGGGAATGGCATAACTGCTGCCTTGCAGCCCTACACCGCACCCCCATACGGCTCCAAATTTACTGTAAGCCACACGTGCGGCACCGCCACCGTGGAATCCTCGCAAATTACTGCCAAACACAAAAATCTCATCAGGCAGCAAAGACGTTATACAATCGGGAGTGTATATGGGTTTCCCTTGCCTTACAACATATTTTTCCATAATAGTCAAAATCTTACTCCTGCCGTCAACGACAGATTTTCAATCGAATTAAAAAAGTTATACTGCCTGCTTGCATACCAGTGTCCGTCCATTTTGCCATGTAGGCCGACAAAAAAATCCCTGTGGCTATATACAAGAGCAAACATGCCTTTCACATTCAACGAGAACAAGTCGGTCTTTCCTTCTACCGAACTGCCAAGACAATGCTTGAAACCAAACGATGGTATTGCCGAGATATTAAACAGCCAGTGCTTAGAAATAACCCAGTTATATCCATATCCGGCCATTAGACAATAATCATAATAACGGAAACGATAATTCATCTTATCGGGTTCGGGGAGATATGACTTCATGTCGTCGGGCAATACTCCAAAATCAATGTCCACATCTTGCGACGAGACTGTTATTCCGGCAATCAACGACCCTGCGCTGCGCTTCTGGATTTTTGAGAAATTATATGCCGCTCCATGAGAATATCGCTTGTTGTTGAAGAAATAATACACGTCGATGCCATACGACTCAAGTTGCAAACCGGGAAACTCATGCCTAAACCACTTGCCGTCGTTATAGTCGCCAAGCTTGCGTATATTAGTGCCGCCGGTATTCTTGTTGTAATACAAATTTGCCGAAAGCAGTGCGCAAGTAAAATTAAAATCAAACTTGTTGTGCGTCACCGGCTGTCCGAAAAATATATACCCCACATCAAACATGTAGCCGAGGCTTACCGCCATGTATGCGATATACCCGCCTATGTTGCAGCATGGATCTGACATCATCCTCACCGGAGTACTGCCCGGTCGTAAATTCATTGCATAGCCATCAAGCCAGTTGTCGCTTTTGAAAAAAAGCTTCCATCGCTTGCCGGTTCCCACCACGTAGGCCGAATCATAAGAATTAAATGTCTTATCGGCCCAATTATAAGTATCAACGCAAAATTTCACGAATTTAGGGTAACTCACATCTTCGTCTTTCATGTCGAGACGACCACGAACCATTGCTTTGTACCAGTAATTGTTGTTCTTCTTTAGCATTTTCTGTACACGGATATCGCCACGCTTGTCCCCGACTCCTTTTTTATCGGCAATCGAATCATCAACCAACGGAACACTCATGGCATCATACGTCTGCTGCCCCCATGCACAGGCACCGAGACACCAAGCCAACAACAAGACAATTATACGCAACTTTCCAATCATAAATCTCACATACAACGGAAATAAATCACAAATCCTTAATACGTTCACGCACCGGTGCACTTTCATCCGTCACCGAATCGGCAGGAGCCGCACCGGCATTGCCTGCCACCTTGCGCGGTTTCTTCCGCCACAAGAAGTCATAAATATCATCAAAATCATGCTTGAACACAACCCCTACCCCTTGCGTCGTCAATGCGCTGCGCACATAATAGTTTTGGTCGTTATAATGATTATATGCCTTCAATCTTATATTGCCGCTTTTTGTCAGCAGATATTCTATATCAAAATCACCTATGAAATTAGAATTCCGCGTATTAAGAGCATTGTCGCGGTAGCCAAAATTACCATTAAACAGTAACCTGTTATTCAAGAGTTGGCTTGAAAGCGCAAGTTCTACCTCAATGTCGGAAAAATCGCCATTCTCGCTTCTGAAATTAGGCGAAATGCTCCAATTGTCACTCATCTGCCCAAGCAGATTGGACAATTGCGACGATATCGTTGATGATGCCACCGAGGCAAGCTCGTTGCTGCGGCTGCCGTCGGCCATATAGTCGGGCGTGTAGAAACTGTTCAAAGCCAACAAATATATTATCTGCCTGTTCATCATGTCCTCAGTACTTATTATACTCATTACCTTGCGGTAAACATCCGACGTAAGCGTCGGAAATTCAAGGCCGAAAGAAATTTCGGGGGCGCTTATGTCGCCTTGCAAGCGCAGAAGTGCGTTGACAGGGACATTAGTACGGTTTAAATCGCCATCGGTGGCAAACGACTCGTCAAGCTCCGTCAAGTTGGCATGCAGCGAATACAGAGCCTCTATGTTCATTACAGCCGACAGAGGGTCGCCGTTAAACGTTATGCTACTCCCTTCCCTTATAGTGAAATCCTTTATGATTATGTCTTGCAACGTGAAATTATAGTTGCCCTTGGCAAGGGTGTAAGTTCCAAACATCGTCATCTCCTCGTCGGCACTGTTATACCCTATGCGCAAGTTGCCGTTGCCGGTCGCTCGTAGCTTGTCGCCTCCGGTCGGATCCATTATAAGATTCATCTGAGCCTGCGGCGTTGCCTCAATCATCAAGTTAATGTTAAACAGCGACGGACTTCCACTCTCCACCTTCTGTTGCTGCTTCAAGAAATCCCTCACTTTTTCGGGATGGATGGCCGACGTGTCTCCATCGCCAAGTCCTTTTTTGTTCCTATCGACAAAAGTTATGAAATCATATTCGGTGGCAACCTTGGAATCCGACAATACAAATGTAAAACTACTGTTGTCGGCCGTGGTCATGTTTACGTTTATATCGACGTATCCGGGGCTGCCCTCTATGAATGCCGAGCCATTGCCGAAGATGCGACCATACCACTCGGGACTCATCTTCTGGTTGACATCGAAACAAAGGAAATTATGGACATCCGACAGCTTGAAATTAAACGACGCATCATGAAAATAATCATGCGTGACAGTCCCCGACAAATATGCCGTGTTTCCCATCGGGTCGCGCAACTCTATGTTATCCATAGATATTATGCCGGGACGCATCTTCACCGAGTCGCGCGCGGTGTAATATACGTTTGTATAATCGAGCTTCATGCGCAACGAGTCGGCAAACACGTCACCCATCAAATTGATGTTCTTGAAAGTGCCATAAAGTATTGCATGCCCCGATGCCTCACCCTGTATATCTGAAGAAAACGCACTCATGAACGGCTTCAAGAAAGCAATGTTCACCCTCTTGGGCTTAAAATCGAAATATAACGAATCTTTTGCGATAAATATCTTGCCGTCTATTTTCGTCCGTTCGCCATTGTCTTGTGCCACATCGGCCTGAATGGTCACACATTTGTCATCATTCTCCCACGAACTCAATATCTTTGCATCGCCAAATACAGCATGGTTGTAAGACAAAGACTCGACCGACAAGCCTCTTGTGTACATCTGCGGGATACCCGAGAACAGGTCTGACGCGTAAAACACTCCGGTTGCCCTTCCGCCAAATGTCACGTTGTCGATGGCAAGTGTTTCAAACACATAATCCAGATTTATGTCGTTAAGTTCCACCACCAGCTCATCGTCGGGCAGGCTGCCGGCCGCACCATCGATTTTCAAAAACTGTTTTTCGCAAGTTACCAATATGTCGTCAACCACGACTCGCTTCCCCCCCACACTGATGCGCGCAGGGTGAACAACCCATGCGGTATCATTAAACAACAGTTCCGAAGGGTTTATATCTATCTTGGCCGCCAACGCGTTGTCGGTAGTATCGCGTAACAGAAGCGACGATATGTTCACTTCCCCGCTATACGATTCTTTGTTATCTACTATCCATGACACATTGCTGTCTATGCGGTTATTTGCGCCATTGGCCAATATGCCCAGAGACATTTTGCCTTTTTTCAGAGGAATAACAGAACCTGCATCCACCTGCAAACTGTTATCCGCGCCGTTAAGAGACACCTGTAGGCGAGTACCCTCGATTAATTTGTTTTTTTGCTGCAAATATGGAGCATCCACGAGCAGATACATCGAATGATTGCTGTCGGTGACAAAGCCCTCAACTGTGACGGCACTCAGTGGCCGCACAGGCAGATTAAACATGTCGGCGACTTCATCCACCTCGTCAACCACAAAGTTGAAATACAAATTATTCGGCAATCCGTCATCTTCAGCATAACGTCTGCCATTCAATCCTTTACCGACATTGGCCTTATTGGCTCTTGCCATCCCTTCCTCAGCATAGCCCCCCGACCCAAATAAAGCGGGGAAAGGTCCTGCGAGCATTTTTTGCACAGATTGCGCCAACCTGTACACGCTATACTGTCCCGATATGTTTCCGTTGATTATGTCTGACTTGACATTTATTACCTTTGGATGCGAACTATTATCGGCTTCTATTACAAAACTCGAAAGATGTATGCCGTTGTTTATTGAATCACAAAACGACAGGTTCCGACACGACAAATTACCGGTTATGTCATCAAGGTCGTTACCTGCGAAAAAAGCATCAAGGTCAAACGACAATTTCTTCCCGGGGAACTTGTCGGTCAAATTCAACTTCGACAATTCTATATCCTTAGCCGAAACGATTATATCGGCTGCCGTATCTTTCCCGTCGATTAAAGCAGTGCCGGCAACATGCAACGTCCCGTTCTCGTCGTCAACGTTTAATATGCCCGATACAGTTTTATTATCAATCGACACATTTGCTGCAACATTGTTATACCTATAGCCCTTGATGTCTATGTACCCTATTTTCCCATTAATGTTTCCGCCTAATGCGGTCTGACGTTCTTTGACATCCACATCGATATCACAAGAGAGCGACCCTATTGCATCGCCTTTGGCGAGCAACTGCCCGACATTGAAATATTCAGTTTCAACATTTCCCTTATACACGCCATGCCTGTTCTTGCCCGGGATTGAAAATACGCCGTCCAACGCCACATCGCCAACCGATGTCGTCACCGTGCCATCGAAACCGACAAAATTCAAGCCGCCTCGGATATTCCCTGTCAAGCCCAAATTGCCACAATTTGCAATGATGCCACTTGCCTGCTCGCTCATTCCTGTCATATGCGACAATATTGGGGCTGCCGCTTCGGCATCGACCGACAAGTGCAAATTGCTTATTTCGACCGATAGAGAATCGGGCGTTGATACATTAGCCACCTTGCCTTTGAACCCGACACCAAGCCGTGGAGCTTTTGACCGCAACTCAAAAGCCGAAATGTCTATGTTTTCCAATGTCCCGCCCACTGCAAAAGTAAAGTTAACCGGGAAGTCGAGATGCGCCAACGCCAGAGAGAAAACGCTTAAATCGGCAGGAGTAACATAATTGTTGACAGCCGAAACATCAAACACGATATTCGGCATATCTTGTGCAAGGTTGTTCAATCCGTTTATGTTCAATACGATGTCTTCGGGTGCGATAAGCGTATTGGGCAATTCTATTTTCACCTTGCCCAACCTTATGCAGGTATCGTTAACCACGGCATCAAATGCGAGATTTTTCACCAACAGTCCGCTCGATTCGCCAAACGACAACCGCTTCAGTTCCACATCATAGTCGTTGTTCTTGATTCGTGGCAGCGATACGTCGGCACGTATGTCGGTTATTTTTATATGGTTTGGGTCGAATCGTCCATGCCCGAGAGTATCGGCCGATAACACGTCATAACTGAAACGGCTGCGGCGAATCACGATGTTACGTATGTTTAAGTCATATTGTGCGGGAGGCTTGTTCTTCTGCTTGGGAGACAGGGCATCGATTATGAATTGTATGTTCAACGGCGACTCGGCATCGACCCTGCTCAACCGCCCGTCCAAGCCTATCAATTCGGCATACGTGAAAACAAAGCGATGTCGCGCAATCAAATTAAACACGCTGAATCCCACTCCTATCTTGTCGGCCTTCAATATGGTGTCTCCATTCTCGCCCGGAACCACCACGTCATACAAGACCAACTGATTGAATGGCGTGATGTTCATGTCGCCTATGCTCACACCAGTGCCGAGCAACTTGCTCAATTCGTTACTGCCGACCTGCCTCATCCGGCCTTGAATCGCAGGAACCGACATGACAAGATACAATACTACATACACCGTGGTAACGGCCAATATGGCTGTTACCAAGATGCTGCGTATGATGTTGTATATCCTGCGCCCTAATTTCATTTCATATACTAAAGCTCGTCACACTCTTTCAGCCAAGCAGCCGCTGTCGCATCGCTCGGCATACGCCAGTCGCCACGGGGCGACAAGCTTACACTCCCCACCTTTGGCCCGTCGGGCAGGCATGAGCGTTTGAACTGCTGGGCAAAGAAACGCTTGATGAATATTCGCAACCATTTCTTTATGGTAGCCTTGTCATAATCGTCACCAAACGCATGACATGCGAGCCAATATATTTTGCGCGGAGAAAAACCGTGACGAAGCATGTTATAGAGATAAAAGTCGTGCAACTCATACGGGCCCACCAAGTCCTCGGTTTTTTGCTTTATTTCTCCGTTATCGTTGGCCGGTATCAATTCCGGGCTTATAGGAGTCTCGACGACATCGCGCAACGCGGGCGATATGTCGCCATTGCCCGAGAAATAAGAATCGGCAAACCATTTCACCAAATACTTGACAAGGGTCTTTGGAATGCCTGCGTTGACTCCATACATCGACATGTGGTCGCCATTGTATGTCGCCCAGCCAAGAGCCAACTCCGACAAGTCACCGGTTCCCACCACTATTCCATTTACCTTGTTAGAATAGTCCATCAATATCTGCGTGCGTTCACGTGCCTGCGAATTCTCATATGTCACATCCTGCACCGCAATATCGTGTCCTATGTCGATAAAATGCCTTTCTACAGCATCCTTTATCGAAATTTCCTTGACGGTTATTCCTAATGCGCGCATCAGCGTCAGAGCATTGGCATACGTGCGCCCTGTCGTGCCGAAACCGGGCATAGTTATCCCCACGATGCCTGTACGCGGCAATCCGAGCCAATCAAACGCCTTGGCAGCCACAAGCAACGCAAGCGTGCTATCGAGCCCGCCCGAAACGCCTATTACCACATTTTTGCACCCTATGGCTTCAAGCCGCCGCGCAAGCCCCGACACTTGTATATTGACAATCTCTTCGCAACAGTCGGCAAGGACTTTTCCCTCGGCAGGCACAAACGGATAACGGCGCACCAGTCGCAACAGGTCTGCTCCTCCACCCGACTTGGATTCCCCGAGACTGAAATTGACAATTCTATAACGGCTTCGATTATAAGACATACAATCGGCAAAACTCGTTGCCACACGCCGGTCGTTCGATATCTTTTCTATGTCCACGTCGGCCATGACCACAAATGGGCCGCGTCCGAACCGGTCGCTTCGTGCAAGGAAAGTGCCGTCTTCGGCAATCATGGCATTACCTGCAAACACAAGGTCGGTCGAAGATTCGCCATGCCCTGCCGACGAATAAACATATGCGGCCCGGCATCGCGCCGACTGCTGCTTTACAAGCTCGCACAGATACCCGTGCTTGCCCAATACCTCGTCGCTCGCCGACAGGTTCACTATCACATTTGCCCCGGCAAGAGCCGCATGGCTGCTTGGGGGTATAGTGGTCCACAAGTCCTCGCATATCTCGGCCGCCACGACCACTTTACCCGATTTGAACAACAAATCGGTTCCGAATGGCACGCTCTCGCCACACAGCTCAACCTCGGTCTCTACAGCCGAAGCGGCAGAGGCAAACCAACGCTTCTCGTAAAATTCCTTGTAATTAGGCAAGTACGTCTTAGGCACGGCTCCCAATATCCGTCCTCCGCTCAAAGCAACGGCGCAATTGTATATGGCGCAGTCTCCCCTTACAGGCAGCCCCACGAATATTATGGCATCTACCGATGCCGATGCCGTTTTTATGCGATTAAGAGCCGACTCGGCCGAGTCGAGCAGTTCCGTCTGCAAAAACAAGTCACCACATGTGTATGCGGTCAACGACATTTCCGGAAAAACTATAATTTGCGCCCCCTTCTCCCCGGCAAGCGATATCTGCTTTATAATTTCTTCTGAATTGAAATTGCAATCGGCCACATTCACCCTCGGTACAACCGATGCGGCCCTTATAAATCCATAATCCATACGTCCGATGATTATTGTAACCATGCAAAATTAACCATTTTTCCACTATTAAAGAATGCCCATGCCGCATATTTCCAATATTTGCACAAATAACTGCCAAATCGAACACTTGGCATTAATTTTTTTGCCGTAAATTTGAATTAATCAAAATTGTTGGGCTACCTTTGAATAAAATATAGAAAATATGAATAAAATCATCATCTTAATCACGGCTCTGCTGATTTCTTCGACATGCGCAATGGCGCAAAAAGGAGAAAAGACAGTGGGCGTGCTTGCCGGATACACGACCGAGAACCAATCGGCTTTGGCCGGTTTGTTTTTCCAATACAGATGCAGCTCTTTGCTCAGGCTCTCGCCCGATTGCCAGTTTGTCATAAAGAACAACGACCACAGTGCATTTTTGTTTAATGGAAATGCCCACTTCTTGATTGGCACTTCGGACAAAACAAACATATATCCGATAGTCGGCATAACTTACCAAAACTGGAAGTATTACAACAACCGGGGCGAAAACCAAAACCGATTCGGCGGGAACTTTGGCGCGGGATTTGAAATAATCGCCACCCCGACACTCAAGATTTCGGTCGAAGCCAAATACTCGCTTGTGAAAAATTTCTCCTCCGGCAACTTCATGGCAAGCATAGGGTATTTGTTCTAAAAAGCAAAAACGCCATGGCCGACAACACACCACTGCCGCTGATCTCGGTCATAGTACCGATATATAATGCCGAAAAATATATCGAACAATGTGTGCGCTCGATATTTGGGCAGACCTACAGCCGCCTTGAAATCATTTTTGTCAACGACGGCACTCCCGACGGCAGCATCGAGATTATAAGGAAAGTGGCGGCCGATTATCCCGGGCGCAAAGGCCAAGTGACAATAATCGACAACGGATGCAACAAGGGGTCAACCGTGTCGCGCAGCGTGGGCATAAAGAATTGTACCGGCGATTATGTATTGTGCATCGACAGCGACGACTACATCGAAGCCAATATGGTTTCCATACTGGCAGAAACGGCTTGTGACAGCGACTGCGACATAGTTGCGGCATCGTTTTACATAAACACTTTTGACAAGGAAACGGCCATTGGCATAAGCGACACACGCCGCTTCTTCGACATCAACCACGTGCCTATCGACACGCTGCATTTCTCGCTATGCAACAAGATAATAAAACGAAGCATACTTGACCGTCTTCCCGACATTCCCGATGCCAACTGCTGGGACGACCTCGCCCTCTCGTGCAGGGCTTTTGCCCTGTCGCAAAAGGCAGTAGCCATAAACATGCCCCTTTACCACTACAGGGTAGGAGAAAACTCATGCTCGCTCACCTCACAAGGCCATAAGAAACGGCTGCAAGACCAGATTACGGTCGCTCGGTTTGTCGAGGACTGGTTCATTGGCAACAATCTTGACGCACAATATGCGCCGTTCCTCAAGAACATGAAATTCTCGGCAAAGATAAAATACCTACGCGGCGGCAAACGCGACTTCGCAGCATGGAAACACACTTTCCCCGAGGCCAACAGGGGCATTCTGCAATACCGACACATACCGCTCCCCTACCGCCTGCTCTTTTTCATTGCCGACCTGCTGCCGGCGGCATTGTGCCAACGGGTATCCGACTTATTCCGGCCAACCAACAACGCCGATTAAAATATTTCATATATTGCTTGAAAATGCGATGGCAAAATATTAAATTTGCATATCTATAACTTAATAAAGTATCGATTATGAAGAAACATAATTTTTATGCAGGACCGTCGATCTTGAGTGAATTTACCATTAACAATACTGCCGAAGCCGTGAAGAATTTTGCCGGGACAGGATTGTCGATTTTAGAAATTTCACACAGGAGCAAAGAGTTTTCGGCTGTAATAGAGGAAGCTGCGGCTTTGGTGAAGGAATTGCTTGAAGTACCCGAGGGGTACCACGTTCTGTTCCTCGGTGGCGGAGCCAGTCTCCAATTCTGCATGGTTCCATATAATTTATTGAACACCAAGGCTGCATATCTCGATACGGGCACTTGGGCCAACAAGGCAATAAAGGAAGCACGCCTGTTTGGCGACGTTGAAGTGGTTGCGTCGTCGAAGGATGCAAACTATACTTTCATACCAAAGGATTACACCATCCCGACCGATGCCGACTATTTCCACATCACGACAAACAACACCATTTACGGCACCGAAATCCGCAAAGAACTCGACTCGCCAATACCGATGGTGGCCGACATGTCGAGCGACATATTCTCCCGCCCTGTCGATGTGTCGAAATATGACATAATATACGGCGGAGCGCAAAAGAATCTTGCTCCTGCCGGCGTGACACTTGTCATAGTAAAGGAATCGGCAATGGGACACGTGAACAGGGCCATCCCCACCATGCTCGATTATCGCACACACATCTCAAAGGGGTCGATGTTCAACACTCCGCCGGTATTGCCCATATATTCGGCATTGCAGACGCTGAAATGGTACAAGCAGATGGGCGGCGTGCGCAAGCTCGAAGAACTCGACAAGGCAAAAGCCGCAGCATTGTACGATGCCATAGACGGTAGCAAGATGTTTGTGGGAACAGCCGTGCCCGAAGACCGTTCTATCATGAACGTATGTTTCGTGATGAAGCCCGAATACAAGGAACTTGAAAAAGAGTTTATCGACTTTGCGTCCACAAAGGGCATTGTCGGCATAAAGGGACACCGCAGCGTGGGCGGATTCCGTGCATCAATTTACAACGCCATGCCAATGGAGAGCGTAAAAGTGCTTATCGACGCAATGAAAGAATTTGAAAACAACCATTAACCGATATCGCTATGAAAATATTAGTGGCAACCGAAAAACCTTTCGCCCCGGTGGCCGTGGAAGGTATTAAGAATGTGGTGGAAGCGGCAGGTCACGAACTCGCACTGCTTGAAAAAGGTTCAAAAGACGACTTGAAAACCGCCGTGGCCGATGCCGACGGACTTATCGTGCGAAGCGACAAGGTTGACAAGGAAGTGCTTGACTGCGCGGCTAAGCTGAAAGTCGTGGTACGTGCCGGCGCGGGGTATGACAATATCGACTTGAACGAGGCTACGGCCAAGGGCATTTGCGTGATGAACACGCCGGGACAGAACTCCAATGCGGTAGCCGAACTCGTATTCGGCCTGCTTGTGATGGTTTACCGCAACTACTATAACGGGACATCGGGCAGTGAACTGAAAGAAAAGACGATAGGCATACACGCTTACGGGCAGGTGGGGCGCAACGTGGCTCGCATCGCCAAAGGCTTCGGCATGAACGTGCTTGCATTCGACCCGTTCGTTAGCAACGAGGATATGGAAGCCGAAGGGGTGACACCGGTTGGCAGCGTGGAAGAACTTTACGCCAAGAGCGACATCGTGTCGCTGCACATCCCGGCCAACGACAGCACCCGCAAGTCGGTAGTCAAGGGACTGATTGACAAGCTGCCGAACAAAGGCGTGTTAATCAACACGGCCCGGAAAGAAGTGATAGACGAGGACAGCTTAATGGAGGCTCTCGACGTGCGCCGCGACGTGCGTTACATAGCCGACGTAAAGCCCGACTTGGCCGATGCCATGAAAGAGCAATTTGGCGACCGCGTATTCTTCACTCCAAAGAAAATGGGAGCGCAAACGTCGGAAGCCAATATCAAAGCAGGCATAGCGGCAGCCGAGCAGGTTGTGGCTTACCTCAAGGACGGCTGGAACAAATTCCAAGTAAACAAATAGCCTGCACAAGTTGAGGATAAAGGCGTGTTGGCTTTTAATCAGTTACCCACACCGCTATAATAGCAAATTTTCCACACACGAGGGGCATGTCAAGAATAATGAGCGACATGCCCCTCTTGATTTTTGTCATTGCCGCCAGGAAATTAGCGTCAGTCCGAAAAACCTTGTAACAGTGCAAATAAAGTGAAGGGTGTGTCAAAATAACAAGTGCGCCACACTTCGCTTATGATTTATACCGTAGAAGTGGCAGATTTGTACATGTTTGTTGCCTCGGAGAGGCAATACTATGCTTAACATGCAAGCGTAGCGCAGCTTGCGGACTACCCACTTCCGCCAAATACGGCTTCGGAGATGCCGAACTTGACCCACAACACTCCGCCCAATGGAAACTAAAGTGCATTTTATATTAGATACATAATTTTAAATTAATAAACATGTTGCAAAACATATTTGCTTTGTAACCCGTTATATGTTAAAACCATACATGCTCCGTATTAGCATAGATTTACCATTTATGTAAAATATTTTTGATTTTGTATAAAAAATTTTCGATTAAATTTTGCTTGTTCTAAATTTATTTGTGTAACTTTGGTTGAAATAATATTGTATGTATAACAACTAAAACGAAGAACGAAAGGATTTTATATTTAAAGGTTACTAAAAGCGGCCAACGCTGCTTTGCCATAACTTCTTTAAACGCGACCTTAAATTTATCAAACAACTTTATTATTAACAAAACCATTCAGTCGTTTATGAAAAAAGATCACATGAAACGAGGGTTCGGACGACACAGAATCCTGATGCTGGCAGCAGCCGGCGCATTATTGTGTAGCGGAACAATGGTTGCAGAACCTGCCGGCTCGGCTCAGCCCGTCGGCATTGCCCAACAGGCAACCCGCACCGTCGGGGGTACCGTAGTCGATGAAAACGGGCATCCCATCGTAGGTGCCAATGTCATCGAAAAAGGTGCAGCAAACGGTGTCGCTACCGACATCAACGGTAAGTTCACCCTTAAAGTAACAGGCAGTGAGATCACCGTTTCTTATGTGGGATACACGCCGCAAGACGTGGCAGCACGAGGCACCAACATGCGCATCGTCCTCGAAGAGAATGCCGAAGTCCTCGACGAAGTAGTAGTAGTAGGCTACGGCACTCAGAAGAAGGTCAACGTGACCGGCGCGGTTTCGACCGTCGATGTTGACCGCCAACTCGAATCCAAGCCTCAAATGGATGTGGCAAAGGCATTGCAAGGCGCCGTGCCTGGCTTGACAATCTTGAACACCCAAGGTGGCATCAACGAGCAGCCGTCGATACAAATCCGCGGCGTCGGCACGTTGAGCAACAGCGAAAAGAGCGACCCGCTCATCATCGTCGATGGCGTTCCTGTCGATGACCTCTCGATGATTAACTCATCGGATATCGCCACCGTTTCGGTATTGAAGGATGCGGCTTCTACCTCTATCTACGGTTCTCGCGCCGCATTCGGTGTGATATTGATTACCACCAAGGGCGGTACAAAGGAAGACAAGTTCACCGTAAACTATACCAACAACTTCGCATGGAGCACGCCTACCATGCTGCCCGAATATTCCGACGTTCCTTCTCAGTTGGAAGCATTGCTTGAGCTTAACAACCGTGCCGGTCTTGCGCCTGAACTTTTCGGTATGTATATGGACCAAATGCTGCCATATGCACGTGCTTGGCAGGAACAAAACGGACATAAGAAGCGCGGTTATGGCGAGATGCGTCCGTTCGTGAGCATGGACAACGTGGGCGACTATTACGTCACGCCAACGGGTACTGCCATGTATTATGCCGACTGGGACGTAAACGACATCATGTACCAAGACTGGTCTCCGTCGCAAAGCCACAATGTAAACGTGCAAGGCACAAGCGGCCGCACTTCCTACTATCTGTCGTTTGGCTACAACCGTAAGGACGGTGCTTTGAACTTCAACACCGACCAGGTTAAGCGTTACAACGTGAGCGCAAACCTCACATCCGACATCACCGACTGGTTGCAAGTAGGTACACGCATCAGCTACTCGAAGCGTAACTATACAAGGCCTAACACCCGTCGTTCGATTTACGAGTACATGTGGCGTTGGGGCAGCTTCTTCGAACCGCTCGGCACAATCGACGGTGTTGACATGCGCAACACAATTTCTTACTTGAAGCAAGCCGGCGACTCTGAAACGAGCTTCAACAACACCCGCGTAACAGGCTTCTTGAAACTCACACCGTTCAAGGGCTTGACCGTGAATGCCGACTTTACCTATAAGGTAAGAAACATATTCGTGGATACCGTAGGTCTGCCGGTTGAAGGCCACAACTCTTGGGGTGGCGATCCTTCGCCCATCACAGCTTTTGCTTCCGACTCTTATTTGCAGCAACAGAGCGAATTGCAAAACGGCTATGCCCTCAACGTGTATGCCAATTATGAGTTCTCTCTCAACAAGAAGCACAACTTCAACATAATGCTCGGTGGCAATGCCGAAGGCGAGGACTACACTTGGCACCGCTCGCGCAGGAACGACCTTCTGAACTACGACCAACCCGAGTTCAACCTTGCTACTGGTACGCAAACCGTTACCGGCCGCCACGTACACTCGGCTACAGCAGGTTACTTCGGACGTATCAACTATAACTTCAACGACATATGGTTGCTTGAAGTAAACGGACGTTACGACGGTTCTTCTTCATTCCCGGCCGACGACCGTTGGGCATTCTTTGCTTCGGGTTCTGTTGGTTACCGCTTCAGCCAAGAGAAATACTTCGAGAAACTTCGCGAAGTCGTAAACAACGGTAAGTTGCGCGCATCGTTCGGTGAAATCGGTAATGAGGCAGTAGGTGAAAACATGTTCATCTCAACCATATCAACCGTCAGCAACCCATACTGGATGGATTCTGACGGCACATTGCTAACAATGTACAACCTACCTTCTCTCGTTTCAAGCTCATTGACATGGGAACGCATCCGCACTCTCGACCTCGGTATCGACCTCAGCTTCTTGAATAACGAGTTGAACTTGACGTTTGACTGGTATCAGCGCAAGACTCTCGACATGCTCGCTCCGGGTGTTACACTTCCGGGTGTACTGGGAGCAGACGCACCTTATGCCAACGAAGGTTCACTCCGCACCCGTGGTTGGGAACTCTCTGCAGGTTGGAGCCACCGCTTCGGCGAATTTGACGTGTATGTCAACGGTAACGTGGGCGACTACAAGACCGTGGTTACTGAATGGAACAACCCGACTGGCGACATCAGCCAATACTTCAGCGGAAAGGTATATGGCGATGTATATGGTTTCGTAACCGACCGCTACTTCACCAAGGAAGACTTCACATATGATGCCAACGGCAACATCACCGGATATGCTCCGGGCATAGCCGACCAATCGGGTCTTGAAACCGACAACTTCGTTTACGGCCCCGGCGATATCAAGTTTGTCGATCTGGATAATAGTGGCAAAATCGATGGTGGAAAAGGTTCAAAGGATAATATGGGCGACTTGACCGTTATCGGAAACACCACTCCGCGTTACCAATATGGCTTCCGCTTGGGCGGTTCATGGCGCGGCATCGACCTCGATCTTTACTTCCAGGGTGTCGGCAAGTGGCAGCAATGGTCAACCGGTGCTTTCGCACTGCCGTTCTCACGCGGTGCCGATGGCATATATGCCCACCAGATTGACTACTGGACCGAAGACAATACCGACGCGTTCTATCCTCGCTACTATCCGGGATGCGGTTCCGCAGGTACTGTATCGGGCGTAGCTGCTGGTAAATACAATTTCTATCCTCAAACCAAGTATATGATTGACCGTTCTTACATGCGATTCAAGAACTTGACTGTAGGTTACACCATTCCGCAAGATTTCACCCGCAAGTGGAAGGTTGAGAAGTTGCGCATTTATTTCACAGCCGAGAATTTGTGCGAGCTTATAAATAACAGCTATGTTCCTATCGACCCTGAAATCGACACGAGCGACAGTTCTACTGCTAATGGTAATGGCACATGGGGACGTGTAGCTCCAATGCAACGCACTGTATCATTTGGTTTGCAACTTACCTTATAATAACCTTTTATACATTGAAATATTATGAAAAAGAGTAAATATATATTTGGCATGATGTTGCTTGGAGGCGCACTGCTTTCGAGCTGTACCGACATGTTGGATAAAGAGCCGTTGGACAGCTTTACCAACAGCCCGACATTCTGGAACAATCCTTCGTCAGTCGAAGGATATGCCGCAACATTCTATAATTTGTTTACAGGTTATGGAAATTACGGAGGTTCGGGCGACTTTTATTTCAAAACGCTAAGTGACGACCAAGCTGGCGCAAGCTTCGCAAACTGGAAATATGTAAACATTCCCTCTGACGACGCTAACTGGACAAGCACTTATACCGAAATACGCCGCGCCAATGCAATGATCGAAGCATTGAACGAAATGGCTACCGAAATGGACGAAGCCACAAAGAACCACTGGCTCGGCGTGGCTCGGCTTATGCGTGGCTGGCAGCACTGGGACCTTGTACGCAAGTATGGCGACTGCATGTGGGTTGACCATGTACTCGACACCGACGACCCCATCCTGTATGCTGCACGTCAAGACCGTGACGAGGTTATGGACAAGGTGCTTGAAGACCTTGACTTCGCTTGCAAAAACATCAATGAAGAAGGCACAGGTGTAAAGACCACATGGTCGCGCAATATGGCTCGCGCCTTGACTGCCAACGTTTGCTTATGGGAAGGGACTTTCCGCAAATACCGCACCGAGGCCGAGAATGGCAAGGGTCCGGACATTGAAGGGGCGAACCGTTTCTTGAACTATTGCGTGGAAGTTTGCAACCCTCTGATTGCCAACTATCCGCTTTCTGACAACTACCAAGCTATCTACAATTCAACATCTCTTGCCAATAATTCAGAAGTGATTTTCTGCAAGGAATATGTGAAAGATCAGCTCGACCACTCTTTGATTGACTATACTTGTACCTCGACCCAAATAAGTGGTATGACTAAGGATGCCTTTGATTCTTATCTGTTCCTTGATGGCCAACTTAAGAGCAATACATCTTACGACACATCAAACGATGTGGCTGTATTCAAGTACTCTCCAAATGACAATGCAGATCACTTGAACATACAGCACATGCTTGCAGTGCGTGACAAACGTTTGTCGCAGACAATCGATAGCGTACTGTGCTATACTGGGGAAGGAGGTTGGCCTCGCACAAAAGGTGACAATGCTATGACATCTTCAACGGGATACAGCGTTTGCAAATATGACAACGTGACAATCGAACGCGCATATCGCAACCAGACAGGTACAAACTACACTTGGGCTCCGCTTTATTGGGTATCGGTTGTTTACTTGAATTATGCAGAAGCCAAAGCCGAACTTGGTACAATCACCAAAAGCGACCTTGACATGACAATCAACAAGTTGAAGAACCGTGCCGGATTGCCTTCGATCACAACAAGCGTAAATCTCAATGACCCGAAAATGGCTGATGCAGGCGTTACCGACCCGCTGCTTTGGGAAATTCGCCGCGAACGTCGTTGCGAGTTAATGTTTGACAACGATTTCCGCTATTGGGACTTGATTCGTTGGCACATGCTCGACAAACTTGACACAACCAACCCCAAGAATATAGACATAACTCTTGGTGCCGATATGTCAAATGATATAGATGGTACTTATGACGGCACTTTGAACGGAGCATTCATAGATGCTTATACAATAGGCGATTCAAGATTTGACCGCACTTATGAATCTAAGCACTACTTGTATCCTATACCAAGTAACGAAATCAACCTTAACGAAAAACTTGGTCAGAATCCTGGTTGGAAAGAAGAAGAAGAAAAATAAAACCCGACTTAATTTTCATGTAAATGAAAATGTCTTAATACTAAAAAACTGTGACGAGAGTTGTTCTCGCCACAGTTTTTTTATTCCACCGGTTCGGACAATGGCCGCAAAGCTTCCACGCTAGCCTTAAAGGACAACGCAATATCCGCACTCACCAATTTGGCTGAGATCGTATCGAAATTAATAAACCCAAATCGGTCATTAGATTTTATGGTGATTTTTAGGATTATGTCAAGCAGGTTTTCAAGGCACGAGTCGCAGGCACAGCGGGCTATGTCAAGGTTTACCCGACAGAAACTAAAAAGCGATGAAGCATTCCCAAAACAAATATTTGCGGTCTAAGACCGTTTTGGGGTAAATGAAGCAACACTAATTTGTATTGCACGTAGCCGCTATTCGGGCATGAACTTGAGCGAATTGCGTTCGGCCGACTCTATGCGACGATTGCGCCAGCAGTTCCTGCACAGCGCCACATACTTGTCGTTCCCCCCTATCTCCACTTGGTCGCCGTCGGTTATTATGTTACCATCCTTGTCGATACGCGCATTCACTATTGTCTTACGTCCGCAAGAGCATGTACTTTTTATCTCCTCTATCGTATCGGCAATCTCAAACAGCCGTCGCGATCCTTCAAACAAATGCGTCTGGAAGTCGGTGCGCAACCCGTAGCATATGACATTGCTGCCATAGTCGTCCACGATACGGGCAAGTTGGTCAACCTGGACTGCGGTCAGGAACTGAGCCTCGTCAATCAATATCCAGTCCTTCACCACGAGCGAATCTTCAAACAGCCCCTTGGCCAACTCATAAAGGTCGGTATCGGGATATATCCACAAGCACTTTCGCTCTATCCCTATCCGCGAACGTATCATATTGTCGTTTTCACGGTTATCGATAATAGGCTTCATACAAAGGTATTCCATGCCACGCTCCTCAAAATTGTAGGCCTGCGTAAGCAACAGGGCGGTCTTTGCCGACCCCATAGTCCCGTAACGGAAATATAACTTGCCAATTCGGTTCATACGTTTTCTTTGAAAGGTTCCGGCCTGCGAGATGCCACGCAACTCAACGGATGCCGCACATCATCGACCGTCAATGCAAAGTTAACCATTTGGAACAAGAAATAGAAATCAGTTGCGAGCCAACTTATACTCTTGCGGGGTAAGACCTGTGATTTTCTTAAACATCAGGCTGAAACACTGCACCGACGGATATCCGAGTTCGGCAGCCACACGCGCCGGCGCAAGACCGTTAACAAGCATCAGCTTGGCAGTGGCAAGACGCTTCGTTTCCATGTATTCGCGCAACGTCTTTCCCGTTACAAATTTCAGCAAATCTATAAAATATTGCGCCGACAAGTGCAAATGCGAAGCACACATTTCGGCTGTGGGAAACACCCCGCTCCGCAACCGTCCATGCTCGATGTATCCATCGACATAGCCTGCAAAACTGTCAATCAAGGCCTTGTTCTTGTCTTCACGGGTTACGAACTGACGATGGTAATAACGCTTGCAATAGTCGAGCAGCAGCTCAATGTGATGAGTTATTATGGAACGGCTGTGCATATCGACCGGATGGTGAAGTTCCTCGTCTATGCCTTGAAGGCAGCTTACTATTTTGTTCTTTTCCTTTAGCGACAGGTGCAATGCCTCATCCCTGTCGTAAGAGAAGAACGTGTAACCACACATTGCCCTGCCAAGCTCGGTGCCATAAAGCAAGTCGGGATGGAATGCAAGAAGCCACCCTTTGCGAGGCAACGCCCTGTCGCGAGTCATGTCAAATGCCTTCTCGGGCGACAGAAACACCACCGTCGCATCGGAATAATCATAATACTTCTTGCCACAGCAGCAACAGCAAGAGCTGTCGCCGTGATGGTCGATGAGCAGAACGGTGTAAAAGTCAAACCGTATGCTGCGCTGTTCCACGCCTGAATTGTCGTCGAGGCATATGACACTCGCCTGCGGATGCAGCGTCTTGCATCCGAGGCAGCAATTGCATTCTTGCACCGTCTTTATGTCGAGAATATCACCCATTGCGCTAAGCCTTGGCCGATACAAATATACGCAGAAATATCACACTGCATCAGATACCGACGACTTATTCGGTAATTGAGGTTAGCATCTCCGTAATATGGTTAAACGCGCCGACAGGACGCATCGTTTTTTATTGCTAATTTTGCAACGCCTATAGTTATTACGCACATCAGATCCTGCAAATGAAACGAAAGATGATGATTATAATCGGCTCGATACTTTGCTTGGCGGCAATAGCCGCCATAGCCGGAATCATATTCTTAAACAGCCCGGGCTTCGGCCGCCTGCCGCAAGGAGAACGGCTCGAACGCATAAAGCGATCGCCCAACTACAGTAACGGGCAATTCCACAATCTGGAAGTATCGCCAATGACGACCACGAAGCAAAGCCGACTGGAAACAATGTGGCGTTTCCTTACCGACAAGCCCAAAGGCATAGTTCCCGACCAACCGATCAAGGCGATAAAAACCGACTTGAAAACGTTGCCGCCCGACAGCGACCTGATGGTGTGGTTCGGCCACTCGTCTTATCTGCTTCAACTGTCGGGGCGCAAATTCCTCATCGACCCCGTGTTCCACAAAGCAGCACCGGTGTCGTTTGTCAACAAGCCGTTCCCGGGTACCGACCTGTACAAGCCAAGCGACATGCCCGACCACATAGATTACCTTGTGATAACGCACGACCACTGGGACCACCTCGACTATGAAACCGTAAAAGAATTGCACGGACGCGTCGGTAAAGCAATTTGCCCGCTCGGCG
>CALUNI010000035.1 GCA_944321905.1 uncultured Muribaculaceae bacterium
CGTAACCGACCCAACCCTTGGCAACACACGCACCCGCCGCGTGACGGTGAGCGAAGTGATGCCCGAGGCCGCGATAAGCAGCGTGGCCGTTGACGGCACTTCGGGACTATACGTGGTGAATTGGCCGACATCGGGACTCCCGTTGTCGGTAAAGCAGGCCGTAATTTACAAGGAGACTAACAGCTTGAACGTGTATATGGCCATCGACACCGTGCAAGCAGCCGACGGCAAATATGCCGACCCAACCTCGCAACCGCAGGTGAAGTCGAAACGCTACAAGATTGCATGGCTTGCCATCAACGGGCAGGAGAGCTACGCAAGCGAGGCTCACAAGCCGCTGCACGTGATGATAAACACCGCGGCGGCAGGCGGCTTTAACCTGATGTGGAACCAATACGAGGGGTTGCAGGCCGACTATTACACCATCATGCGCGGCACGTCGGCAGCCGAACTTGAAGTAATCGCGCAAATTGCCGGAAGCCAACAGAACTACACCGACACCGAAGCTGCAAGCTCAGGCACATACTACTATGCCGTGACGATGACCCCGATTGCCGAGACAGGCTCGGAGATGCGGTATGCCTCGCAGACGAGCCCGGTGGCATCAAACGTGGCTTGCACCACCGACGCGATAGACGGCACATATGCCGAACAGCTGAGCATACGATGCGTTGAACCCGTTATGGCACTGACCGACACGCAGGGCGACCTGCACCTGTATGCCGAGGTGCTGCCGCTTAACGCCACGTTCAGCACCGTAAGGTGGGAAATAGTCAATGGCGAGGAACTTGCGCGTATAAGCCGGAGCGGAATACTCTCGGCCACAGGCAATGGGAACGGCGACATCACCGTGCGAGCCTCGGCCATCGACGGCTCGGGACTGTATGCCGAAGCCGTAATCAGCTGCGAGGATGCCATAAGTTCGGTAACCGGCATCAAAGCCGACGAAATGGAGATACTCGTGGCCTGCGACCGCGCCGCCAAGCAACTGACCGTGTCGGGACTTCCCGCCGACTGCCGCAGCACGCTGCAAGTGGTGGCCGTGAACGGACTGACGATGCAAGTGATGCAGACGGCCTCGCCGACGGCAGTCATCGACTACTCGGGCTACCCCGCAGGATTCTATATCCTAAAGGTGACCACTGCTGACCACCGCACCGCCACGGCAAAACTGCTGCTCAACTAAACGACATCAAGTTACAACCATAATCATTCGCAGGGAGAATCGGCTCGTATGCCGATTCTCCCTGTTATTTTTCTATATATGCTGCCACGGCTTATATACACTCTTTATGAAATACGCCTAAAACCCAGATTAACAGATAAATGAAATCGGAGAGAGAATCGGTATTCCACCCCATTCTCCCTCCGAATCCATCTTACCACACTTCAGATTCTTACTACTTCTCTCCTCTTTATTTTCTCTTATTTAACTTTACATTCCTAATGCCATTGCGCATCCCAGCGACATAATTTTTAGGTTCTTTTCCATTACCCTGCTGCAAATTAGTCATATATAGCGGATTAGCTTCACAAAACAACCCCGTGCAAAAGGTGTCACCTACTTTAATTCTGCCATTACGAGCCTCAACGACTTTAAAATGTCCAGCTCCCATATACGACACACGGCAATAACGGTCGGGTAGCCACGTAAATTCTATTTCATCGCCAGGTTGCAACGAATCAATTGATATATTATTACCGACAAGGAATCCCGACTCATTGCCGCTGCCCTCAGATGATGCTCTAAAGCTGTCCCAATCGGCATATCCTGCAAATCGTGACAAGATTGACAAAACCGCATTCCCGGGCTGATGTTGCGATTCTACATACCCCCATATGCGCTTGATTGTTGACACGCTCACGGTTTCGCCCTGCTCTTTGGCTATGGCAAGCGAAAGCAGATTGAAATCGGTGGGAGTTTTCAACTTATGCCCTATCTTATGTTCAATTTTTCCTTTTAATATGTCGATAATATCAAAATCCATGCATCACTGATTCACTCTGCAAAGATATAGCATTATGCAAAATTCTGCTGTTCCGTGAACCAACTTGAACCAAATAATATGCAAGGCGAGAAACAGTTGCTAAGTAACTTTGTGAAAAAAGAAACAGAACGAGGCGGTTCACTTTCTTCGCATTTGTCTTGTTTTTTTAATTTACATTGGTTATATTTGGACGTAAATTCAATATACCGAACCAATGCAATAAAAAAACAGACAAATAGAAGAAATACTGTGACAACAGACAACGTACTGTGATTTGATTCGCTTAAATCTCGCAAATTTAACCGGATTCGTCAAATAACAGTCGAAGCTTGTTTCACACCCTGCATGGGCGTGAACCGCTTTAACTTATTTGCGAATCCACAAGGCAATGCGAGAGCCTAAGCGAGCAAATAAGCCACAAGCAAGGTTCTCGCTCTTTTTTTATACCATCGCAAAAGCAAGCTGAAACACATCAGCTTATGACAAGTAACATAAACCAACCTACTTAAAATAAACCATATGAATAAAATCAAGAAAATCGGTCAACTGATTATAGCCTTAGCAATCTTCCCGCTTTCGTCGTGCGATGATTCGCACCTCGCCGAGGCAGCCGACGGCACGTGGGAAAGTTCTTTCAAGGTGAAAGACGAATATGGGACACCCACCGCGTGCCACCAAATTTATGAGTTTGAACACATAAAAAGCGATTATACCGACGGAGGCAACTTCACTGAATATCGCACGATGCAATGCCAAGAACAGGAAGAGGGCATAACTGCCACCTACACGGTAAAGTACCAAGTGGAAGGCGAATGGGAAATCATCATTAACGATTTATACCTGACCTACGACTTGCAGTCGCTCGAAGTATCGGTCGAGGACTTGAAATGCAACTCATTTTTTGCCGACATAGATTATCTGACCGAGGAAATACGTAAAAACGCATACAAGTCATTATATGATGATTGCGAGGCATTCAATGACGAAGACGGCTGCTATCCAAATCTGGAAGTTGACGACAAAACCATGTCATTCGAGACTTCAGACGTTGGCCGAATAGAATTTACCCGAATTAATTAGTACTAAACACCTAAAATATATAAACATGAATAACTTCAAACAAAATTCCAACCTATGCCTATTGCCAATAGCAGCATCGCTGCTATGTATGGCATCATGCAGCAGCAACGGCAGTAGCAATCAATCCTTCCCCGAAGTTGAAGCAGTCCCTTACCTAGAAACAGAAGGAGGCCGATATGGATTCATATCCACATCCTCGGGCGAAATATTATGCTCCGATGAAATCAAAGTCGATGTCTTGGCAGGTAACTTATCGCCTGCCGTAAATGGCGTGTTCAAAGTTCCAACCACTGACGGTTATGAATACTACACCAATACGGAGAAACCCGAAAAAATCAATAACGACCAGTATCTGCGAGGTGGTTTTTATACCGAGAGCTGCATTCCGGTAGTTACTGAACAGGATAAAACCATATCGCTTATTGACATAAAAGGCAATGAAATTGCCAAGCTTGGAGAAGACATTATATGCGTCAACTCCTACTTCAGCGACGGCTTGCTGCTGTTTAAGAATACAGAAAACAAGTATGGCTACATTGACAACAAAGGTAAAATTGTCATACCTGCAAAATTCACCTATGCACAACCGTTCAATGAAGGTGTTGCCGTGGTTTCTAATTCAGATGCAGACAAGACATCTAAAGAGTTTTTCATAATCGGAACAAAAGGGGAAACTGTAGCCGAGCTTAAACTCGACAATCTCAACATGAGCGTACCGATGTATTTTGACGGCGTATTGGTTTGTGGCAACAGAGTTGTAGGGAAAGATGGCAAATTACTTTTTCGTACGCCATCGAAATTGGATTACGTATCGCAATACAACGATGGTTACGCAAGCTTCCGGGAAGATGACAGTTTCGGCGTAATAGACAAAAAAGGCGAAGTTGTAATAAGAGCCAAATATGACTATCCATTGACAAAAATGAGAAATTCATTCTTATTCATTAAACATGTTTCCGAGTCTGACGAAGATTTTTATTACAACATCGTGTTTATCGACTACAAGGGCGAGCAAATCAATGAAATAGAAAAAGTGTCAAGCCATAGCATATTGTCCGACAATCTTGTGGCTGTATATGACGGCAACGGCTACTATCTGTGTGACGGAGAAGGCAAACCGATTAACAATGATGAATACTCATTCATTCCAAGCTATTCGGCAATGTTTAACAACAACTCAACTTTTATCTCCTCATTCCAACCCGACGAGGATGATTACATAGGCACCATGCTGTGTGATTGGATATATAGCGACTATCTGCCTGCCGACAAAGTGGCAGCCGACATATTGAACGGCATGAACAGTGCAAGCGAATTCGATAACATAAAATATGGAGAAACACTGAGAGAGGTAATGAAAAATTACCAATTCAGTGCATTATGGAGAGATTATGCCTACCAGACCAACTACGAATTCAAAAACGAAGTAAAACATGGCATCAATGTTTCTTATAACATCGTATTCAATGAATACATCGCCGACGACTCTGATTATAATTATGATGCCAAGGTCGATGGAATCGTCATTATACCCGACTACACTACGGCCGGAAACTATACCAACATTTATGAAAAAATGTATGCCGCCCTCGTAAAAAATATAACTGCCAACGGATTTGTTACTTATGCCAATGGTGTCGATATAGACGGTCAGAAATTGAATTATTTCGTAAATCAGGCAACGCCCTCATACTTTGTCGCAATCTCCCAAGACGCATCGTTGATAATGGTAGGAGAAGCTGATTAACCTCACACTACAACTATCTTTTACAAAGATAGCGCAAATCGAGCGCAGAACGTACAAGCTTGCTTGATACGTTCTGCCGAAATGCAGCCTATTTTATCCAAAGAAATTAATACCACACGTATATGAGAAATTATAATAGCGAACTTGACGCGCTTTTTGAGGAATGGATAAATTCGTATCCCCAAGAAGAAAATGCAAAAGACCGATTCTGCAAAGACGGATTAGTACACAAATTCAATAATGCCGACGAATATGACATAAACCGTGCATGGGCAGAATCGGAACGGCGAATAATGTTCTTCTGAAAGACTGTCCCGACGGATGGGGCTATGATGTGCGCGAACTCTTGACCAAAGGTCCAAATGCCGAAAAAATAAGAGCGTTGAAAAGCCCGAGAGCGACAGGCAATGGCGACACAGGTTTTTATAAAAACATGGGACTTCTATTGCACGGCTTATACACTCTTACGGAAGAAAACAAAGGTAAGGGCGAAATAAAGGTCTGCAACGACCAAACCCGACAGACGTTAATCGACACATTCAACAATGTGCCGTTTGCGATTATCGAGGGCAAAAAACTTGCGGGAAAATCGACATGCCCACCCGAAGTGCTAAAAAACACATTTAAAACGGATGGAAAATTCCTTGCTCAAGAAATAGATATATTAAATCCCAACATAATAGTATGTTGCGACTATTCCGGAACAATATTCGACAACGTCGTCCGCCACTGCTTTGACGGAGTTGTTCCAGACAACGAGCATCAGTGGGTGTACCAATATCCCGACTCCGACTTTGAGTGTAAACTATATTATTACGAAAATCGGGGCATCTTGTTGTTTAATTCATTCCACCTTACTTCTTTAGGTAAAGAGGCATGGAAAATTTACGAAGCCGTAATAAGTCCGTTCAGGCAATTCTTTGCACGCTACAAGACTTTCAACATCGTTGACAAAAACAGTATTAACCAAAACTGCAAATAACACAACATGAAACAAACAATCTTAAACATAGGCATCCTACTCGCCTGCATGATTTCATGTGTTATGCCCCTTAAGGCAAACAATCCTTATTTAAATGCATTGAAACTGCATGGTGATGTTTCTTGTGTAAAAATATACTGGCAGGAGTGGACTACGAAATTCGGAGAAATTGTATTGGATGACAATAAAGACCTCGGAGCCACACTGTATTATGACCAGAACCACAGGCTATTGTATGTAGATTCTTGGAATTCGTCTTATTACTATTTCTATGAATATACATATAAAGATGATGCTTTGACTACAATCGATTGCTATGAATACCTCAATGGGCATACTCATTTGGAGCGCAAAATAAAGCTTACAAAAGAAAACGGTATTACTGTAGCATATGTATATAACTCGTCTGGCGATGAAATTGGTAAACATTCGCCATATAATGCTATTGAATCGAATAATAATCGTACCTCAGTGGAATTCTGGGACCCGGTACCAAATGATGGGCTCGATTATTTCAATATTTTTGCATTTGAAATTAAGGCAACAGAGCCGATTTATCGTCCATATTATAAATATAAATATAACTCAAAGAAACAACTGTCTTCCATGTTTAACAGTGGTAATCACATTAAATTTGATTATGACGATAAAGGGAACCTCACATGCATAAAGAACAATTTTGATCCCGGAGACAGAAATTCCGACGGAGTGATATATACATTTGAATATGAATATGGCAATTTTGAAGAATCTGAGAAATTCAGAATGACTAACTATGTGAATCGGATTAAACAAGAAGACGCAAGAAGAGATTCTATTGCTGCGGCCGAGATACAAGCGAGAGAAGACTCCATAATAAATGCAGAGAAACAAGAAGAAGACTCCATAATAAATGCAGAGAAACAAGAATGGGAAGAAAAGATATTACCAGCCATAAAAGAATTTGCCAAGGCAATGAAAGACTATTCTCCCGAAAACAAAAGTTTTAAGGCAATCTTAAAAAAAGCTTTTTTAAACCCAAAAGTAGACGTTATGATTGGAAACGAGTTTTATATCATGTTTGACGATAATTCAAGAACTCAAATACCCCGGATCAAACACGAATATTCTGATGATTCAGGAAATTACAATGTATATTATAATGATGACCTCACATGCATGATATTTCGCCCAAGATCTGGTAAGAAGGGATATATAGTCCGAAAACTATCATCGGGTTCATTCATAGTATATACTCATGATAGCATATAATTCAAAATCAAACTATAATAAAAACAATTCTATGGATAATCGGTAGTCGAGCCAAAGCGCAAGTTGAGGCAGAAAAGAGGCCAATAACCCACGGTTACTGGTTAAGCTCGAAATCTAAGAGTTGGTCACGATCACTATCCAAGGGGGAGTCATCACCGATGATTCCCTCTTTTTCTATCATTTCTATGGTTATAGGGTCGTAAACACGGTAAGTCCATTCGCCATCTTCGCCCAAATGTGCTTCTTTTATATATCCGTTGTCCAAGGTCTCTGTGATTTCAGTGACAACCATATAGTTACCATCGAGGCGGCTATGGGCTTCCTCCAATCGCTTGTTGCCAATCAATTTATATGCTTCTTCCAGACTGTTTATGGTTGACAGCACGATGTCCCAACACTGCTTGTATAATGCCGACTGCCTTGCCACACGTTCGGTCAACCATTGCTCGGCATCTGTTTTTGCCAAATGCCGCCAATACCCTATATAAGCCTTTGTATAAGTAACTTCGGTGGTTAATGTGTCACATACTGTCAAGAATTCCGCATATCGCCGGAACGATATTTCAGAAGCGACACGGTAGGTCTGCTCGTTAAGATACGATGATTGGTTCAAGCCATATATATGTGCGATTTTACTTTCGACCAACGGACGGTGAAGCATTCGCAATCCATTGTATTCTTTATCTATTATATAATCGGCCTTTTTATGGTAAAATGCAGCATACTTTTGCTCGCCGTCAGCCGCGACCTGCTTTGTCAGCCACCGATGAACCTTGTCTTGCAGCTGAGCCCGCAATCCGCCATGTGCCTTGCATCTGGCAAGGACTTGTTGCAATTCTTCTACATTCCCGGCTTCAAATATTTGACTCACGATATCAAACATAAATTCATAAACCATAGGAACGACCTGCTGTGTTGCATCACTTCTCGGCGAATCTAAAAACGAGTCATCGGCATATGGATACTCAGTAAGAACATAAGGCTTACCAAGGAAATCTTCGGCAGTCGGCACTCCTCCTATAACACTATCCTCAATAAGCAAATCTTCTGCCGACACACGTTCCGATTCTTTTACAGGCTGATATATCAATGGCGTGTCTGTTTGTGTATCAGATGCGGCATCGGCAGCCTGCGACAGGTGTAAAGTATCTCTAAGCAATACTTCATCTTCAAGAACCTGCTGTTCAGGACGCTCGCTGCCATTTGAAAAGGTTAGATACAAAGTTAATACAGCCGCCACCGGCAAGAAAATCGCAACGGCCATCGCCCGCAACCTGCGTCGTCGTCGCAACCGTGCAACAAGCAATGGCACATATCGCGCTCGCTGTGGGCGGCGTGCCGGATTAGCGTTGCAGCAACGTCGTGCTACTTTGCCAAGAACCGGGACATATTGCGCCAATTCTTGCATTACCACACCCAAAGCATATATATCGACTCGAGAATCAACCTCTGCGCCAGGCATAAGCTGCTCGGGTGCCGCATATTTGCGTGTTCCTGCCGATGTTTTCAACACAGAATAACTGTCGGCATCGGCAAACCCGAAGTCGATAAGTTTTGCATGGTGACCGTTTGCCGTGATTAATATGTTTTCAGGTTTTAAGTCGCGATGTATAATCTGCCGTTCGTGAATATATTCCAACGCCCGCGACAATTCATCAATGATATCTACACATGTCTCATCGGTCAACCTGTCGCCATAAGCCATATATTCCCTTAAATTAAAACCGTCGATATATTCAAGCACTATACACTCACCGCCACATTCGGGCACATCTTCCATGCCTAACGTCTGCACGATATTAGGGTGAGACAGGTTGTAACCTATCTCAAACTCCTTGTAAAGCAACGCTTTATACAATTGACTACCGGCAAACTCGGGCTTCAAAGCCTTCAATATAAACCATTTGCCCATGCGCTCGCCCTTATATAGCGCACTGTAGCCATGCTCTGAGACATGGAACATGGCAATATTTTCAAACTTATGTGAAAACATTGCCTTTCCCATACCTTCGTCAGCCTTAAAAAACCCCGAATCACCCATAATACAAATATAGTGAAAGTCGAGTGCAATACAAAAAACAAAGCAATGGTTTGTTTTTCTGTATTACCGAGAGGCATCCTATATTATCTAAATATAGTGAAAGTCGAGTGTAATACAAAAAACAAAGCCCCGTTTTGTTTCATGCTTTGCCGAGCCTCTCCTACATAAAAAGTGGATTGGAAATATCGACGGGCAATATCTCCAATCCAATGCGATGTTGCGGCTGCCGACGATTAGGCAATCTTGTAACCGGCTTCCTCTACGGCGGCCTTCAGCGTGTCAAACGGCACTTCATCGGCGGCGAACTTTATTTTTGCCATCGGTGGCTCAAGGGTTACTGTTACCGACTCCACTCCGGGAACGGCATTCAATGCTTTCTCGACGTGCATACGGCAGTGGTTGCACATCATACCTTCAATCTTGTATTCCTTTTCCATTGTTTTATTTTGTTTTACGGTTGTAATTTCTGACGATAAAGGAGATAAAACGCGCGACTTCAGCCGCAAGCTGTTAGAAACCACGCTCACGCTGCTCATTGCCATTGCCAGTCCCGCAATCATGGGATTAAGCAAAAATCCGCACAGCGGATACAGCACCCCGGCGGCAACAGGTATGCCTATCGTATTGTAAATGAATGCCCAGAACAGGTTTTGGCGAATGGTGCTCACGGTCAGCTTCGACAACGTTATGGTTTCGGGAATCTTAAGCAAGTCGGACGACAGAATCGTCACATGAGCCACATCCATTGCGATGTCGCTACCCTGCCCCATTGCTATACTCAAATCGGCCTGCGCAAGTGCGGCACTGTCGTTGATGCCGTCGCCCACCATTGCCACCCGGTGTCCGTCGCGTTGCAACTGCTTCACAAACTCGGCCTTGCCCTCGGGACGCACCTCGGCACGATAATGCCCTATGCCTGCAAGCCAGGCGATGTGCCGGGCAGTATTTTCGTTGTCGCCGGTGAGCATATACACGTCGATACCTCTGTTCTGCAACAGCCTCACGGCATAGGCCGACGAGGCTTTTATGCTGTCGGTGATTGCCAGCACGGCAAGCAGACGACCGCATCCGGCGAAGTATATCACCGTCTTTGCCTCTTCGCTCCATGCGTCGGCCCGAGCCAACAATCCTGCGTCACAGTCTATGCCATTGTCGGCAAGCAGGCTGCGGTTTCCCACAAAATATATTTTACCCTCGTGTTCTCCTTTTATACCTTGTCCCGTAATGCTCTTAAAACCGTTTATAGCCATCTCGCCCAACGGGCATCCGAAATGAGCCGTAACGGCATCGGCAAGCGGGTGTTCCGACAAGCGTTCAAGCGCAACCAACACAGGCAGCCCACTTGAGTCGCCATTAAGCCACGCGACATCGGTCACCCCGGGACGCCCCTCGGTGACTGTCCCCGTCTTGTCGAGCAATACGGTATCAATCTTGCCGGCAACCTCAAGGCTCTCGGCATCCTTTATCAGGATTCCGTTCTCGGCACCCTTGCCTACCCCCACCATTATCGCCGTCGGCGTTGCAAGCCCCAGTGCACACGGGCAAGCTATTATAAGCACCGTTACCAATGCCAACAGTCCGTGCGAGAACCCGTTGCCCGGTTCTAAAACAAGCCACAGCACGAAAGATAGCAGGGCAATCGACATCACCACCGGGACAAATACAGCAGCTATGCGGTCAACAAGCTTCTGCACAGGAGCCTTGCTGCCTTGCGCATCCTGAACCATGCGTATGATTTGCGCAAGCACCGTCCCCTCGCCCACTTTCTGAGCCGTAAAACGGAAACTGCCTTTCGTATTTATGGTTCCGGCATACACATGCGCCCCCCGGCTTTTTACGACCGGAACAGGTTCGCCACTGAGCATACTCTCATCGACACTCGATTCGCCATCGACAACCGTTCCGTCCACCGCTATGCGCTCGCCCGGTTTCACGACAATAGTGTCGCCAATTGCTATACGCCCTATCTCGACCACTTCTTGCCGTCCGTCGGCACCAAGGCGGGTCACGGTCGTTGGCCTCAACCCCATAAGCTTCTTTATGGCAGTCGATGTCTGCCCCTTTGCACGCTCTTCGAGCAACCGTCCAAGCAGTATAAATGCAATAATCACGCTCGATGCCTCGAAATACACATGAGGCTCTATGCCACGTTGTACCCAAAACTCGGGAAACAACAGATTAAACACGCTGAACAGGTATGCTACACCGGTGCTGTTGGCAACAAGAGTATCCATATTGGCCGAACGATGCTTAAGCTGCTTCCATGCGTTGACAAAAAAGTCGCTGCCAAGCCACGCCACTACAGGCGTGGCAAGAATCCAACTCACCCATCCCGCCCAAGGCTCGTCCATGAATGCCATGCCGATGACAGCCACTGGCAATGCCAGGATTATGGCCCACACGGTGCGCAACTTCAAGCGTCGCATGTGACGCTCGTGAGCCTTCTCGGCCTCATCTTCCATTTTCTGCCCCGTGTCTGTTATAAGCCCATAACCCTCATCTTCAAGAGCCTGCTTCATTATCTCGGGACTGACCACATCGGCATCATATTCCACAGCCACCGTGGCCGCGGCAAAGTTGACACAGGCACTTTCCACGCCCGGCAACCGCGCAATAGTCTTTTCGACACGCGTGGCACAAGCTGCACAACTCATGTCAAGCACAGGAAAAGTCTGTCGGGTATTCTCTTTTTTCATAATTCCGTTATCTCCGGCACAAAGATACACATTTTATCACTGCAACAATGTTGCAAACATACAGCCATTACAAAACCGCCCAGGCATGTCTTAACAATGCCGGGGCGGGAATTAACAACATTTTTCAAATACGTGAATGCCTGTCACTTCTTAAGCACTTTGGCAACTGCTTCGCCTCCGCTCACAGTCTTAACACGCAAAATGTATAACCCTGCTGGCAGCCCACCAACTTCCAATCGGTCAATGCCTCGTTGCGCAACAGCCTTTACCGCTGCGCCTTGCAAGTCATAGAGCCAGATTCGCTCTATAGGCCGGGCCGATGAGACATACAGCACATCGCTCACAGGCTGCGGATACACATGCAAATCAATGTCGTTACCGGCCGACACGTCATCGACACCCGAAGCCGAAATCGGTTCAACCCATAGCTGCAAGGTCGCCATTGCGCCACTGCCGTCGGTTGCCGACGCTTCGACTGTCACATATCCGCCATTGGCGTTAGTCCGCGCCACAACCACTCCATAAGCGTTAACCGAGGCAAGTTCATCCCCTTCGATTATGCGCCACTCCACGCGTTGATACGCAGCCGAAACGGGCAACACCTCGGCATAAAGGTATGCGACAGGGGTTTCCTCGGTAAGCGTGGTGTTGCCATGAAGCGACACGATTCGCAAATCGGTTACATAGTCGATATTTGCGGCATTCCCGGCATACACCACATTGCTGCGCACAGAGTTTCCACCGTCGGCCATGACTCGCATGGCCGAAGTTTGCGGCTTGGCACTTGGAAGTATCTCTATCGCATAATATTGCAACGCCCCCGGAGCCACATCGACATAGCATGTTGCCGAGCCCGCAAGCATAGCAATCTCTTGCAACGCATCGGGCGACGCTCCGCGCATGATACGGTAAGAGGCAATCTCACGGCCCACATATCCGTTCCATATCAGGTTGTAGCTTCCGTCGGCAATACCGCGATTAATGGTAAGCAACACAGTCTGGTGCGGGTCGCTCATGGGGCTTGTCTCGCCCGAAGCAAGCACGGCAGCAATGGTGTAACGCTCGCTACGCACCGCATTGTCCGACGTCATGTCCACAAAGCGTCCGACCGACTTTGCCACACGGCCTATCTCGGCAAAATCGTTAAGCACCGAGCCTTCCTTATACACAATCACTTCGTCACAGGCTGGAGGAAGCGATGCGGCATCCCATGTCACCACGTTGCGGTTGCCGTCACTCTCCACCATGTCGATAGCAGGAGCTTCAATTTCGGGCAGCACGGTAAAGTCGATGTAACGCACCTGTTCCAATCCGTTGATGGTGGCATTCAGCGTCAATCGGCGCGACGTGAGTTCGGGATGCCCGACGATGCGAGCTGTGCCAGTGGTTTCCCCCTCGGCGATATCAATTTCAATGTCCTCTCCCGGGATGCTTTCGCCACTCAATTCCCACGCCAATTCGGCACTCTTCGGGAAATCGCCCGTCATGGTTATTTCAAACGGCGAATTGAAATACACCTCTTCCGGCATGTCAAAACTTATTTCATACCACCGCGTGACAGCCACATCGACCGACGACGTAACACCTGCAACGGTCACGCTCACAGTCTTTGTGCCGAAGTCTTTCCACGACACTTGGTAAGGCCCCCACGAGCTGCCTTCCTTCACCTCGCCGCCGCCGAAGTCCCACACAGGTTCTGCTCCATCCTCGCGTGTGCCGACATACTCGATTAATGCCGTTTGCCCGGCAGTGAGCATTGCAGGCGCACTGATGCGCGGGGCAGTCTCCATCTTCACCGTTATCGGAGCCGAGAAGTCTGAAGTTTCGCCCCACAGGTCGATGGCCTGCACCTGTATCTCGTATTCTCCCACCGGTAGGCGGTCGATGGGAATGTCGAACTGCGTGGCACGGTGGAAATAATAACGGCAGGTCCTGTTGTCATAATCATTAGGCATATATTGGCTTCCCGAATATGGGCCGGTGGCATTGTTGCAACCGTTGAGCGGCGAGATTATGTAACTGTTATCGCCACTTACGCCTTTGCGCTTCACCGACAGATTGTAACGTAATTTCTTGGTGGGCGTTTCGGCATCGGTGGCGGCAGTCCATTCTATATGCAGCCCGGCCTCGGTCTGCCTTGCCACAACGGTAGCCGGAGCCGTCGGACGAGTATTGATGACAGTCGTCTGATTGTCGGCAATATCGTTATCGGTGCTATAGCTTTCTTCAACATACGCCATTGGCTGCTTGCCCGTTTCGATATTTTTCAACACAACGGCATCCTTTCCGCCCGAGCTGCCAAGTTTCCAAGTTTCGGAAATAAACCCTTGCCTGTAGCTCGTGGGAGAATCGACATAAACCGCATATACGGCCACATCATTTTGCCTCGAAGCATCATACGTGGTGATGAGAATATCCTCATATCCGTTGTTGTCGAGGTCGTAAAGCGAATACTTGAAATAGTCTCCTTCGTATCCTCCGCTTTGAGTGTAATTAAGTCCCGTTTCAATGGTATATCCATCTGCAAAGCGTTGGTTGGCATCATTCTTCAGCACTTTTAGTACCCCGCCCTCGGCGCAATAAAGTATGTCGTAATACCCGTCGTTGTCAAAGTCTATGATTGCCGGATTCCCAAAGCCTGCCTTTGCCACCGGGGTATCAAACGGCACCTCGATAAGTTCAAATTCAAAATTCCCGAGGTTGCGATACACTTTGAGCATAGCATAGTCGCTGCCGTCGTTGCTCAAATAGAATACGTCAACCAGCCCGTCGCCATCCCAGTCGAATACGTTTTCAAACGGTATATATTGCTGATGGTCGCCCATATAAGTGAATGTTCCGTCGCCGTTATTGGCATATATGGCACCAGAGGCACTGTTCGTCACAAAATCCACCAGGCCGTCGTTGTTCATGTCGGCCTTTGATGTAATATTGGGTTCACCAACTTCACACAAGTTGCCCAAACCCGACTTTTTGGTGAAACTACCGTTGCCGTTGTTAAGCAACACGCCATATTCGTCACCTGCGTAATTGCCATACAGCAAGTCGGCAAGCCCATCCATGTTCCAGTCAATCCACGTTGCAAGGACGAAGTCAAGCCCCTGGTTGAATATCCCCTTTGCCTTACTGAATGTGCCGTTGCCGTCGTTATGGTACAATCCGCCGAACTGCCC
Source organism: uncultured Muribaculaceae bacterium (assembly GCA_944321905.1). GTDB lineage: Bacteria > Bacteroidota > Bacteroidia > Bacteroidales > Muribaculaceae > Avimuribaculum. Next base: position 14,959 of record CALUNI010000035.1, read on the forward strand.
GGGTAATGCATAATCGACACGTCCGTCATTATCATAGTCGAAGAATTGGTGGCCATATTCGTTATAGAATATGCTATGCCCGTCGGTGCGAGCCAGCCAATTGTCGGCCACGCTCACCTGCTGCCGTGCCATGGCTTGAGTACCGTCGGCAGCCGTCATGGTGTGGACGATGGTTTTCTCCCCGGCTTTGCTCCATTTCACAGTTAGCAAGCCATTGTTATCGCTCTCGATGCTACCACCATCGAGCTGCCACGAGTGCGTCATGCCGTCGCTCACTGTATAGTGAATGTCGAGCGTGCCTGTGGTTGACGTTTGGCGTGCCGACAAGGTGAAATCCACGGGAATATAAGAGTGCGTGAAACTCACCTCTTCGCTCCATGCCGACCCGGCATGGTTAGGGTCGATTGCCTGCACGCTCACGTAATATGTTCCGGCAGGCCACGAGCGCAAATCAAGGCTCTTTTCAAGGCTGCTCCCGGCGTTGCCATCCATGAAGTTGCGTCGCGTCCCGTCGGCAAGCGCATGACCGTCAACCATGTCGCAGCCGCCAGACACAGAACCGATGCGCACGGCATAAGTCAAATCCTTGGAACTTGACCTATCGTCGGCAGCTTCGTTCCAAGAAATTTTCAAGCTGCCTGTGGCTGCATTGTAATTCACTACAGGCCGCGACGGAGCCGACGGAGCAGCATTCGCACTACCCGGATCTCCTGCAAAATAAACATTTTGCCCGACATCAAAGAAATCGGAGATGAACCTGTGAGAAACCCATATCTCGATGTTGCCGTCGCCGTCGATATCCTCGGCCTCAACGGTGTAATTATTGACACCGCTTACACTTATATCATAAGCGATATCCCTAAGTGTCTCCACTGTGTAGAGCACCTCGGCATCTCCAAGCGAGAAACCTACGCCACCGCGGCGCACCGATACGTTGTAATTATAATACGTATTATAGCCCTCTTGATAAGAATCGACATATTCAAGCAGCAGCAAATCGTAATAACCGTCATTGTCAATGTCGCGACAAGTGGAGTAAATATAATTCTTCTCCACATAGTCTTCATGGGCAGTAAAGTTGCCCTTTCCGTCGTTTTCGTAAAACAGCGTGTAGCTTGTGACACCATCAGTATTATATGCGCTGAAGGTCACAAGTATGTCCACATCGCCGTCACGGTCGAAGTCGTAGCACCACACCGGCGAGTCGGCAGCAAGGTTGTCCATAAGCAATGATTCTTCAAACTCTCCGCCACCGCGATAAACGAGGGTTTTCACCACGCCCTGTTCCCCGCCATACACCACATAGTCGGTGATGCCGTCGTCGTTAAGGTCACGCATACGCACCGCACCGCCAACGGTCGATACCACATATTTACCCTCGGGAGTTCCATAATAAATAGTTCCCGTACTGCTTTCCACAAGATCGGCATACCCGTCGCCATTAAGGTCGAGGGTCATATCGGGCAGCGACGACGGCACAGGGTCGGACGACGGGTCGAGAGCCGCCCCGGTGAGTATAGCCCACGGATTGGGGCCAAGCGGCTTGTTGACCGCCGAAGCTTCCTGCATCTCCATCCACGATGCGGCATCAAAGCTGCCTTGATACTCTTCATAAGCCACCGGCATCATCTGCGCCGATTGCATGGTGCCATCGGGCATGTAGCGATGCAGAATAACGTAGTTACCGGGCTTTTCTTCGGCAAGGTCGGTGCGGCCATTGCGGTCTATGTCCCAATTGTTAAATAGCACCATTTCCTTAGTATCATACAGCCCCACACCGGCACTTACGACAGCAAGCTGAAGGTTTCCGCCTCTCTCCGACGAGAATATGCCTACATCGGGAATGCCGTCGCCATTCACATCGTCGATACCCGTGACATAGGCATAATTCAGTCCATATTTCGATACAATCGGCGCAGTCGTCCCGCTTGGAGCAAACTCCACGGAGTAACCATCGTGAAAATAAAGAGTCTCGGTAGAAGAAAGTCCATCGCCGAAGCAAGATACAAAGCCTTTCTCCCCAGTCCCGTCAAAGTCATAAAACGCCACAGCCTGTGGAAGCGGCACGGCATACTGCCGAACTTCCCCATTCTGCGCCAACACGCCCAAAGGCAAGGCCGACAACGCCATTGCTAATAATTGTAGAAATCCTCTTTTCATAGCATGTATATTTTTTATTTAACAATAAAGTCCTCCGATTTATCTTAAAGTGGAATCAAGTCGAAGTGCGGGTCATCTTTCAACTTCTTGCGTATGCGATAGCGCACGGTATATACGCTGTTTATTTCTATGTTGAACAATCGGCTTATGTCGGCGGCACTCATTCCTATAAAAAAGCACAACAAATACTTCACGTCGGTTATGGTGGTCTTATCATTATACAGGCACAGAACTTCGAGTACACTGCCATCTTCGGCAATGCTTGTCAATTTGCGACAATATACACCTTTCACATCATCATTAATCGATGAACAAGATATGTCGCGGGCAAGACTGCCGGCCAAAATTGAAATAGACAGTTTTGATGTCGAGTCGGTCGTAGGATACATAATTTGCTAATGAACGTTTATAATCGTTAGCAAATTTATGCCTTATATGGCTCAAAAAATATAGACAAATATAGATAAATATAGTCTAACAGCTTAATTCCGACAGGCATATTTGGCAAATTGTCAATTTGCAGGCCGGTACCGTGCAACAGCGGCACGGCCTTGGTATTGTTGAAAAACTATAATACTTTTGCATAAAAAAAGCAATGGCAAAAAGGCGAAGGACAAACGGCAACAAGTCGGTTGCCGCAAAAGTGACAAGGCTGCAAAGGCAACTCACCGCATGGCTGTGGGGGGCACTGGTCATGGTGGTGCTATACTTCGTAGGGCGATATGTGGTTACCGACGTTTACAGTGCCAACAGGGCAAAACGCGACAGTGCCGAAATTGCACGTCTCGAAGAAGTGAAATTCCCGGCGACAACCGACAACATGAAAATAGTGTACAAGGGATTCACCGTGTATTTCAACAGCCGCCACCACGTGCCAAACTGTGTCATATACGAACTTACGGGTGCCGAGACCGAAGGGGAGTACCCTCGTTACAAGAACTTCCTTACCGACGAACAAGTGGCCGGATGCGCCAATCCGTGGGATTACACCCACTCGGGCTACACGCGCGGACACATGGCTCCTGCCGCCGACATGAAGTGGGACCGCGAGGCCATGAAAGAGTCGTTCTACATGACCAACATCTGCCCTCAAAAAACGGCTCTGAACTCGGGCGGATGGAACAAACTCGAAAACAAAGTGCGAGACTGGGCGAGGCGCGACAGTGCCATTATAGTAGCTACCGGCCCTATCCTCTCCGACAACATGCCGACCATCGGCGAAAGCCGTGTTGCCGTTCCCGAACATTTCTACAAAGTGGTATTTGCCCCATACGCGTCACCCGAACGAGCCATAGCATTCATATACCCCAACGGCTCATGCAAAGGCAACGTAAGCAAATATGCCGTTACCGTGGACGAAGTGGAACGACTCACCGGCATCGACTTCTTCTCTTCGCTCGATGACGACACCGAGGAGCAAATAGAATCGCACATCAACTTGCTGCAGTGGGAAACACAAAAATAACCCTCGGGAATTCAAAATCAAGAACCTGCCCGAAAAGTCGGTTACAGGTTGTAGAAGCAAAATATGACGAATATTGAAATTTGACTGCCTTTTAGGCAACTGCTACCGGCATTAAAAAGTAAGATTGCGGCTGCGGAGATGCCGAACAAGAGTCTGCCATGCAGCCACCGTTTAGCGCAGCTGCTCAACGCACTCGAGTCGGGCATCGTCAGCCAAGTTCAACCACTTCACAGCCCGAAGGGACACCGTTGTCGAGCGTAAGCAAGACAAGCGTCCGCACCGTCTGCCACCCTTGACGGCCTGCGGCACCGGGATTGATGTGTAGCACGCCGAGCCACTTGTCATTGACAATCTTCAATATGTGGGAATGCCCACAAACGAAAATCTGAGGCCGCTCGCTTAGAAGCATCGACTTGATACCGGGCGCATAACGTCCCGGATAACCGCCTATGTGCGTCATAAGCACTTTTGCCCCTTCGACGGTAAATATCTCTACTTCTTTAAAACGCCGCCGCAATGCGCCACCATCTATATTGCCACACACAGCCCGCACAGGAGCTATCGCCGCCAAGCGGTCGATAAGCTCCTCGCTGCCAATGTCTCCGGCATGCCATATCTCATCGCAGTCTTTGAAATACTGTATGTAACGGTCATCCCAAAAACCATGAGTATCCGACAATATACCTATGCGCTTCACAGCTGAGGCCTTACATATTCCATCATCCGGCTGAGGTACTTGCCTATTATGTCAAATTCGATGTTGACTACCGTGCCGGGCTTGATGTTATGAAAATTGGTATTCTCGTAGGTATAAGGAATTATGGCAACCTCAAAAGAGTCGCGCTGTGAATTGCATACCGTAAGGCTCACCCCGTTTACGGCCACACTTCCCTTTTCCACGGTTACGTATCCTTTGGCAGCCATTTCGGGATTCACCTCATAATGAAACACATAGTAGTACGACCCGTCAACAGTGCGCACGTCGGTACATGTTGCCGTCTGGTCCACGTGTCCCTGCACTATATGACCGTCAAGCCTGCCGTCCACCTTCATGCAGCGTTCCACGTTAACCTCGTCGCCAACCTTGAGCAATCCCAGATTGCTGCGGTCGAGAGTCTCTTGAATCGCCGTAACGGTGTAACACCCGGGAGCGGGAAACGCCACGACAGTCAGGCACACTCCGTTATGCGACACGCTCTGGTCAATCTTCAATTCATCGGCAAAGCCGCACTTTAACGTTATATGCAAGTTGCCTCCGTCACGCACAAGTTCCACTACAGTGGCTGTTCCTTCTACTATACCTGAAAACATATGTATCGTTGAATGTTAAAAAATAGTTATTGTCATTGCTGAGCCACGGTGCCAATCTCCTTTATTGCCCCCGTTTCGGGATAAAACAGCATATAATTGGGAGATTTCTTATCGGTAAACATCGACGGGTCTAACCCGAAATCTATGCCGAACTGAGCCACGTCAAATTCTTTGCTGACCACGTTTTTCCCTTCATACCGCAATGTCACTTCGGCCTTGCCCGGTATGTTATACATTACGGCATTCTTTGGCAGCTTCTTTGCTTCACCCTTGTCATCGACAGGCATTTCGCCTTGGCGCGTGATTGTCACCGAAATATAAACCGGGTCGCCTGCAAGATTGTCGCTCTTGACCACACCGTCATGGTCGGCGACACGGAACAGCACTTCGCGCTCCACTTCTCCGGTGGGACAGTAATCAAAAACCTTGGTAACGGTCTCGGTTCGCTCACGTCCACAGAAAAGAGCCATCAAAGCCCGTTCCTGCTCGTCGAGTTGCGCCATTATCAACTTCAATGCCTCTCCGTCGGGCATCTGGTCGGCCTCACCCGTGGCAAAGGCAGTACGGCTTTCACGTATTTTATAAATCTGTTGAGCGGCAATCTGAGCGCGCTTGGCCGTAGATTCGCTCACAAGCAGCTCTCCGGGCAACGCCATGACAAGGTCTTCGGCCGTAAGCGAAGATTCATCTTTTTTCTTGGCCGGACGTTTTGGCACGTTCTCTTCGACCGTTTCACGGTTAATCGACAGCGGCAGCCCGTCCTCGGTCATCATAAGGAACACGCCGTTGCCACCCTTAAACTGCATGAGATAGCGGTTCTCCTCGTCGGGGACGCCATAAGAAGTCACATTTATCGACTTCAGCTTCCATGTTTGTGAATCTTCGGCAATCGGATTGCCCACACTCAAATATCGTTGCGCATATTGATAGTATGGCCCGGCCTTGCGCACTGTCTTCTCCATCTCTACCTCGATTCGCAAATGCGTCGTGGGCAACGAATACACCAATCCGTATTCGTTATGCTTGGCTGCGGTAAACTTCTGTGTCTGTTGAGCCGATGCCTGCAAATAATTGCAGCTCACAAAGGCAAAAAGTGCCAACGATATAAAAAAACTGTTATGCTTCATATCCATTCGGTTATTAACGGCTTAGAGCCTGCTTGATTATTTCGATGTTCCAAAAGATAGATTGCTCTAAGTTATGCAAATATACTACACTTTTTTGTCAAATTAAACCATATGGGCAAAGAAACTGTCGTAAAAATATTCCGTGCCGCAATAACAAATCAAAGCATAATTGATATTTTTGCACACAAGGATGAAAACAATGAAACAGCAACAACACAACCAACTTATATCATTCCTGCAGACGTTCGGCATATGGCTCGTGGTAATAGGCCATTCGTTCTATGGATATTACTATGTCTGCGGCAATGAAACCAACTATCTCTTTTCATGGATATACTCGTTCCACATGCCGCTGTTCATGTCCATATCGGGATACCTGCTGGCTTACACTTCACGGCAAAAACGGCTTTCGCCGGGAACGATGACGTGGAACGAGATTGGCAAGTTCATAATGAAGAAGGCCAAACGGCTGCTTATTCCATACGTGGTCATCAGCAGCATCGTGTTCATTCCCAAGGTGCTGCTCAATCAATTTGCCATACACCCCGTCGATGGCTCGCTGCTCGACTACATCGAAATGATAGTGATGCCCGAAAGAAACGCAATAAGTTACTTCTGGTTTCTCCCGGTACTGTTTATCATATTTTGCGCCACAACCATTTCGGCCAAAATCCTCAACACGCTAAAGATAAGACACATGCCTCCTGCCATAGTATTGGCAGTACTTGCCGTCCCACACATAGCCTGCCCGTGGGACTACATCGACTTGCTTGGAATAAGCAAGGCAATCAACTACATAGTGTTCTTTGCCGCAGGATATTACTTCTGCACACACGGCATGGAAACACTCTTCTGCCGATACCGTACAGCCATACTTGCATGCACACTTCCGGCATCGCTTGCACTCCTGCTCATACCATATTTTCATGGTCTTGAATTACTCACGGCTTTTACCGGCATGGCAATGAGCATATCGATGGGGCAAATTTACATAAATCGCGGCTGGCATTTTTTCAGCCACTCCGAAGGGGCGTCATATGCCATATACCTGTTCTCGTGGTTTCCACAAGTGGCATCGCAAAATATGCTTTATGCCCTGTTACCACAATGTCCGTGGCAGGCAAGCACGGTCCTTGCGGCAATCACCGGCTTCTACGTCCCATTAGCAATATACCGACTAATCATGCGCTACAGGCGCACGCCGACAGGCCGCGTCATAGCCTTGCTCACAGGTCAGTAGCAAACCCGACGGCACAAAAAAACATCCGAGCTTCACAGCGGGGATGTTCTCATTAATAGTGCTATTATTTTCGAGTGCTATTATATTGATTGTTGTTACATTATGCATCCGGTCCTTTAATCGGGATACTTTTCTTCAGCCACCTGCTTGATGCGCGTGGCATCGAAATAGAACCCTTCGGGCGAATTTCTGTCCTTTTTCTCAACGGTTATGTAGTCGATATTGTTATCGAGCTCTTCGTGCCCTGTTGCCACATACCCCATCAAGTTTATTATATTATACTCATGTGCCGGTGCTATAACCACCCACGGCTTTTCCTTGGTGCCGCTGCCCGATGATAATATTGCCGCAACAATGTGGTTCAACTTGTATTGGCGTATGGCGGCAAGAGTATTTTTTTGCTTTTCTTTGAGTGCAAAGATATAAAATTTCATCTGACTCAAATCGAAAATATTGTCATGAAGTGTTAATTCTGCATATTTTATTATCGTGTCGCACTCGGCACGCGTATATTCCTTTTGATAATACAGTTCGTTGATTACATCGGCATATTCCGACGTGCGGAACGGATCATAGTCGTCTTGGAACGAATACCCGTAATAAAGATACCTGTAATCCTCATAGCCAAGGAGCGTATCGTTGCTTAGATACTTCTCCATCAACACAGGATAGTAATATCTCGACCGCGGGTCGGAAATGCCGACCCGGATTGTGTCGAAATCCACCGGCTTGACCTCAAAATGTTGCGGACGCGCCGAAACCAACGAGGAAAGAATTAATATTGCTGTTATAGATAGTAGAAATTGCCTCATCCGATTTTTTTGTTAAATAGGGTCAACTCATGTATGCAGACTGGTTTTTCAAGAAGCCCATTACTGCGACCCCCGCTATTGCGATTGAAACTATAATCTTCAACCCTACGCTGCAAAGGTAGCGAATAAAAATGTGAAATGAAAACTTCACCCATTTTCCCGTCGGCGTCTGGCAATAGAAAAGCTGCCCGAGAATCGTTCCGATTATGGCCGAAAGCGTCATGACCGAGGCATCTATCGACATGCCCACCAACAGGCCTGCCGCAGCTCCAAGCAACAGATAGCTGTTTCCATGCCTGCTTCCTCCCGGTTCGCTCCTTGGCGACAATATGGCTATGCCGCTTGCCAACAACGAGGCAACGCCCCAAAAAGCCAATGAACTATCGGTCAAATTAATGCATCCGAAAAAATGCAACAACAGCAGACCGGCATATGCAGTCAATGACGACAGCACAAATCCGAAAGCTTCAGACACGACACCGCACGCTATAACGGCGCAGCCTAATATCGATATAACTATATCAGCGTCCACTTAAACAACACACGCATTGTAGAAAATTCAACCATTTTCCCACTGCCGTTCGCGGCAGCAGCTTTAACCTATTTTAGTTTTTC